>NZ_RHQP01000006.1:86567-182942 GCF_003935465.1 Pseudomonas sp. o96-267 | reverse complement strand
CAAAATGCCATGGCAATGCGGCATGATGCTCCGGCTTCAATTCAATAACCGTGTTGCACTCAGCTCCTGCAACCGCCATAGATTTCGGCCGTTCGGGCAGAGCCTGTCTGCACACTGATATTTTGTCGCCTCACAGTCCCAGTAGGTGAGGAGCAAAAAGCGGCGCATATTTAAATAATATCTTTCTGAATCACACAGGAAGCTCCGCTCACTAAGTCTCTGATTTCACTGTCGTTCCATTTTTAGCTGTGTATGCGCAGATTTACCTGATCTCGACACGATTCTCGCCGCCATTGCCGCAGGCCTTTTCATCCTGGGCTTCGCATAATGTATATTATGTTAAATTCATATTCCAGCTATCCAATCTCTGAAACTTCAGGTGAAGTGAATTCAGGTGTTTCCCGGCACCTCTAGCGCCTCAGCTCCTTCACCGTATGGGAAAGGTACGCATGCCGCTCTCTCGCCGCTAGAATGCTCGTACTCCCCGGATTGCGAAGTAGTTATGCCAAGGACGTCGAAGAAGAAGCCTGCTGACAACTCCCCGAAACCTGAAAGGCAAGCTCGCCAGAAGAAAGTCTCAAACCCCGCCTCAACCGGTGGCCGTGGGGGTTCCTTTGAGCGCCGTGTACAGGCCATGCGTCTCCTTGCGATGTGCCTAGGGATCCCGTGCGCGGGCGTGCGGGACAATTTCACTATTGTAAGCTTGCTGTTCCAAGGGCGAGTTATGGAGCACAACACCGACGACCTGGTGGTGTTCACTTTACGGCCGAGCACAGGGCAGAAAGCACGACACAATCTTGTGACTTCGGTGTTATGTTGCAATTGATCGACTATTGCTTTGAAGCCATGTTCCGGCACCCGAAGTGCCCCGAAGACTGGGATGTCTATGGCTTTCAATTACTGTTGGTCAAGCTGACGCCTGCTAGGTTGCGAGAGCTGACCCACGAGGCTATCCGAATCAAGATAGCCCTCGCTAAGGAACGTGCTGCCCGAGCAACCAAGACAATCTCATTTGCCGCTCAGATTATCTATGGCCGACTGGTTCCTTTCTACGTGACCACCACGCCGTTCGCGTTCGCAGATGAGCTCATCCAGAACGCAACTACCCCACTGCTCATCTCGTCTAAAGGCGAAGAGACGCAGGCCAACCCTAATATCGAATAAAAACCTGGTTAGGTTCCGCGTCCCCGGGGCGCAATGGCCGGAATGCGCAGCGCTCCCAAGCGGGCATTTGAAGCATCCTGTCCATGGTGCACGAGCATCTCTCAGAATGGACGAACACTGAGCTAAAGGAGCGATTACAGGTGGAAATCGCCCGCAGCTTCCGGTTGATAAAGCACTTTACTGATCTCGATCCGGAGAGTCCGATCGGAAATCCGCCAGTCGATGGCGTCTCCCTCCTGGTAGCCGAGAATGGCCGCGCCGATATCGGAACACACCGAATATTTGCCGGCGCGGCTGTCGGCGTCTTCGGGATAGACCAAGGCCACTTCGATCTCTTCGTCGTCCAGTTGCAGCAAGGCCCTGGAGTTCATCGTGACGACATTGCACGCCACTTCCTCTTGCTTGACGACAACAGCACGCTCGAGCTCATGTTCGAGCTCGACAATGGCCGGCCCCTCCTCGAGTGCAATTAGGTTCTCGAGCCTGGCCTTGTCGATTTCAGTGATTTGGATTCCTGTAACGTCGGTACCGGCACTTTCGCGCAGGAACTGGCGATAACACCCCGCCGTCATGGAAAACGATTTCAATGTCGGCGTTTCGTTCTCGAGCATAAAACCGCTGCGCACAAAAGCTTTCAGCGAGCGCACGTTGTCCGGGTGAATCTTGGCGATGAGCTTCTCGGCGCGCATGTCGAGAAAAGCCAGTTTCATGCCTTCGCGGATGGTACGGGCGCCGAGATTTCGGCCCCATTTGTTACTGTCTCCGATGACCAGGACGATCTCGCACTCCCGGCCGGTCTTGACCAGACGGACAAAGCCCACAGGTTCGTCATGTCGGTCATAGGCCATAAAGAAACGGCCGCCCCGGTTGAACAGATGGGTCAGGATCGGCAACTGCGTCCGATCGATGACTTCCGCGATGGAACGGGAAACATGACGCGAGTCGCTCAGATAGCAGGTGACGCGCTCATCCTGCAACCACTCCATCAGCGTCAGCGCGTGTGCCCGAGTAATTTCAGGGCACAGCGAAATGAAAGGCTTGTTCATCTTCACCACACACTTATATGTAAAGAATGAAAGCCCTTCATGGCTATGGCCATGACGGTTCTTTCGGCGACCGGTTACTTTAAGCCATAACGCGAGTAAAGCCGAACCGTCTGCGCTCTTTTCTCTTCGACAGCCTGCACAACGGGCTGAACCGCCCTCTCCTGCAGTTGCCGCTACAGCTGTGTGCGTATGACTCTTTCGAATTCCACACTACAGCTGCTGTGCTCCTGCAACTGCTGACGGAACTGTGGTGACAGCTGCTCCGCGAGCACTTGCTCGAAACCATGGCGAATTTGTTTTTCGGTTTGCAGTGCCGCGCGTAAACGGGCGCGGCCGCGCTCAGGCAACAGCGAGGCGCTCAAACTGTTCCAGGCATGGCGAAGTACGCCGAACAGGCTGGGATGCTGTGTCGGTCGGCCGCCATAGGTAACGATCTGATTGCGCAGGCAGTCCATCAAGACCAAGCATTGCTGTTCGCGCTCAGCGAATAGCCGCTGCTGTTCAGATTTACTCGTGCTGCCTGCAAGACGTCGATAGCTCAAGCTGGCGTCGTGGCACGTCAGCAGAAGGTGGTTGAGCTGGGCGATGGTCTTGTCCAACGTCGGCATGCACTATTCCTCCCCCCTGCGTGCTCGAATGCAAAGAACTGACGCCGGGTGCGCGCAATGCGCACGCCCGGCAAGCGGGAGCAATCAGTTTCTTGCGCGTTCGACGTTGCGCAGCGCGCGCACTTCATCGTGATTGCGCAGCACGCCCTGGTACTGACGCTCGACCAGGCTGCGGATTTGCGGTGGCAGATTCTTGGTCAGCGCTTCGCTGTAGCGTTCCTTGGCGACGTCTTCGCCGCGTTCGGCTTCGTTGAGAATGGCCTCTTCGTCCTTGCCGGTGACCAGTGATTTCAGGTCGACCCAGCGGCGATGCAGGTCTGCACTCACGCTGGTGCTGTCCTCGGGTTCGCCGCCCAATTCCAGGACGGTTCGTTGCAGCTCTTCCGCCGCTTCAGCGCATTGCCGCGAGCGCTGCGAGAACAGTTGCTTCATGTCGGGGCGTTTGACGTCTTCGGCGCAGACCTTGAAGCCGGCCTCGCCGTCCTTGCTGGTTTCGATCAGCTTGTTGAGGGTGCGTACCAGGTCTTTACGGTCGTCGGTGAGATCCATGTGTCGTCTCCGGGCCGGCTAAACGGCCATTGCTTGGTGGTATGTCCCGTCTTGGGGCCTACATGGATTCCGACGTGCAGGCTGCGCTGATCGTTCAGGGAATATTCCAAGCGGCAAGCTGAGCCGGCTTCAGGTATGCACGCATCAGTTGATACCTCGGCCCGCATGCCGAGGGCGTCTTCGCGGTCATGACCCCTTAGCGCTGGGTTTCAATTTTTTGCGTTTCGATGGATGTGCTGATCATCACAGGCCCGGCAAAAAGCTTGAACGCATGCCAGCCAGTGGAACTCTGTCTACTTCAGGGGAGTTTTGTCAGGGGCCGTTTCGTGACCTGACCGGCGCGATTGCGCCAGATCGAACGAGCATCTTGCTTCCCCAGGGCCGCCGCAGCGTCTCCTCTTTCTCCTTGCGGCGGTTCCTTCTTTTTACCGGAGACGATCCTGGCTCGCTCTGGATAGTGGCCGAACTCAAACACCATTAGGCAGTCACAACGTCGTGGCCTGCCCCACCAGGGCCACGTGCTCGCAACGAACGGACGCATGGAGAGCATCGATGCCACTGCTCAAACTGCTGCATTTCATGGCGCTGATCTGCTGGTGCGGCGCGCTGCTGTACCTGCCTGCGATGATCGCAGCCGGCACCCGCAGTAGTGATGAACTGTTCTATCGCGACCATGCCCACCTCACACGCACGGTCTTCAACCTGCTCGCCACGCCAGCTGCCTTGCTGGCCATCGGCTCAGGCACGGCGTTGTTTCTACGGGAAGCTATTTTCGACCCCTGGTTGATCCTCAAGCTCACCACCGTCGCTGGGATGGTGCTCTGTCACGCCCTGTGCGGCGTACTGATTCTGCGCATCGAACGTGCCACCGAACCTGCACTTCGGCGCAACTGCCTGCTGATTGGCCTACTGCTGAGCGCCCTGATCGGCGCCACGCTGTGGCTGGTGCTGGCCAAACCTTTCTGATCACGGAGTACCCGAGAATATGCCCGGCCTGCCCCGCTCTCTCTACCGTCCAGTAGCTGGCAAGCCGAAGCCGATTCGCTCAGCGTGTATCGACGCCCACGCCGTGTTCGTACACCAGGCGCCCGCCCAGGTAAGCCGCCAGAGCGATCAGCGCGGCGGTCAGGAGCGACAAATACAGTGCCCAGCGTTCCATGCCCTGCTCCGGCCCGGCGTAACGCAGCAACCAGTTGAGCGATGCCAGCGACAGCATCATCACGGCGATAATGGCGTGGCACCAGGCGGTGATCTTGCGCCGGATGCTGCCAACCGTAAGCAGATCGACCAGCCCCGCCATGCTCGCCACCCAGCCACCGAAGGCGCCGACGCCAGCCAGCCAGAGACTCGCGCGCGCCCAGAACGGATCGGCCAACAGCAGATAGGCGATGTCGGTCGCCACCAGACCCAGCAGCGCGGCCACGGGAAAGTGGATCATCATCGGATGCAGCGGATGTCCGGCGATGGCGGCACGACTGACGATAACTTCCTTTATTTCGGCCATCCCGGCCTCCTTGAGCAGGTCAAACGTAAGCGTCATTGGCTGACGCCCTGTTTCAAGTTGACCACGCTGACGCTAGCAGTTCCGTTTCTCGTTGCCTGCGAGGGGCCGCAATCGGCGCTCGACCCGGCCGGGCCGATGGCGCGTGAGGTGGCGATCCTGTGGTGGGCGATGTGCGCCTTCGCCACCCTGGTGCTGATCGTGGTGACAGCGCTGTGGGTGCACGCCATGCGCCGCGAACGGCCGCAAATGGATGCCGCCCGTGCACGCCAGCTGACGTTGCGCTGGCTGGTCGGCGGCGGACTGCTGTTACCAACCCTGAGCGTGCTGCTCCTGCTGCTGTTCGGCATTCCCATTGGCCACCGCATGCTGCCTTTGCCCTTGGCCGGTGAACAGCCGATGCGCATCGAGGTGATCGGCCATCAATGGTGGTGGGAGGTACGCTACCCGGACAGTGGGGTGGTCACCGCCAATCAGCTGCACCTGCCGGTCGGCAGGCCGGTGGACCTCGACGTCACTAGTGCCGATGTCATTCATTCCTTCTGGGTACCGCGCCTGGGCGGCAAGATCGACATGATCCCCGGCAGGGACAACCGCATCCGCCTGCAGGCCGATCAGGCCGGCACCTTTCGTGGCCAGTGCTCAGAGTTCTGCGGCACGCAGCACACGCACATGATTCTCGATGTGCAGGCTCACGACGAAGAAGACTTCGCCAACTGGCTGCAGGCGCGCCGCGAACAACAGGTCAGCGCCCTGCCCGGTCCGGCTGGTGAGGTGTTCGCCGCGCGTTGCGGTCAGTGTCATCGCGTGGCAGGCGTGAGCGAAGGGAATCGCGCGCCGGATCTCAGCGATGTCGGTGCGCGATCGATGCTCGGCGCCGGCGTGCTGAGCAATGAACCAGGCGCACTGTTGCGCTGGCTGCACGAGCACCAACGGCTCAAACCCGGCAACGCCATGCCGCTGCATGACGACCTCGACCCCGATCACCTCAGCACCATCGCCGACTGGCTGGAGACCCTGCGCCCGTGACTACGCCAAGCAACGAACAGGTTGCCGCCCAGGAACAACTGCACGATCAGTTCAACGACGTCTGGGGCAACCCGCGCGGCTGGAAGTCGCTGACCATCGTCAATCACACCACCGTCGGCATTCGCTTCATGCTCACCGGACTTGGGTTCTTCCTGTTCGGTGGCCTGCTGGCGATGCTGGTGCGCACGCAGTTGGCCATACCGGGCTACGACTTTCTCGAGCCGGACGTCTACAACCAGGTTTTCACCATGCATGGCACGGTGATGATGTTCCTGTTCGCCGTGCCGATGATGGAAGGCCTGGCGGTCTACCTAATTCCGAAGATGCTTGGCGCGCGTGACCTGGTGTTCCCACGGCTGTCGGCACTGGGTTACTGGTGCTACCTGTTCGGCGGGCTGATTCTCTGTGCCAGTCTGCTGCTGGGCATCGCGCCAAAGGCTGGCTGGTTCATGTACACGCCGCTGTCCAGCGCGGTGCATACGCCCGGGCCGAACTCGGATTTCTGGCTGATCGGCATCACCTTCGTGGAAATCTCGGCGGTATCGGCCGGTGTCGAGCTGGTGGTGTCGATCCTGCGTACCCGCGCTGAAGGCATGTCGCTGAACAAGATGCCGATCTATGCCTGGTACATCCTGGTGATGGCCATGATGATCGTGGTTGGTTTTCCGCCGCTGATTCTCGGCAGCATCCTGCTGGAGCTGGAGCGCGCGGTTGGCCTGCCGTTCTTCGAAGTGGCGCGTGGCGGTGACCCGATTCTCTGGCAGCACCTGTTCTGGCTGTTCGGCCATCCCGAGGTGTACATCATCTTCCTGCCGGCGGCCGGTATCGTTTCGACCCTGCTGCCGGTGTTCTGCCAACGGCCGCTGGTGGGCTACCGCTGGGTGGTGCTGGCGATCCTCACTACCGGTTTCATCAGCTTCGGCCTGTGGGTGCACCACATGTTCACCGTGGGCATCCCGCAACTGGCGCAGGCGTTCTTTTCCGCCGCGAGCATGCTGGTGGCGATCCCGACCGGTATCCAGGTGTTCGCCTGGATCGCCACGTTGTGGGTCGGGAGGCCGCTGTATCACGTGCCGATGCTGTGGCTGGTGGGGTTTCTGGTGATCTTCGTCTGCGGCGGACTGACCGGCGTGATGTTGGCACTGGTGCCCTTCGACTGGCAGGTGCATGACACCCACTTCGTGGTGGCGCACATGCACTACGTGCTGGTGGGCGGCATGTTCTTCCCGCTGCTGGCCGGCATCTATTACTGGCTGCCGCACTTTTCCGGACGCATGCCGTCGGTACGCCTCGGCAAATGGGGCTTCTGGCTGGTGTTCATCGGCTTCAACCTGACCTTCCTGATCATGCACTGGACCGGCCTGATGGGCATGCCGCGGCGCATTTACACCTATCAGTCCGGTCTGGGCTGGGACCTGCCCAACCTGATTTCGTCGATCGGCAGCTTCGTCATGGCCATCGGTATCGCCACGGTGCTGCTGGATATCGTCCTGCACTTTCGTTTCGGCCAGAAGGCCACGAAGAATCCCTGGAACGCGGACACCCTGGAGTGGAGTACGCATCTGCCGCCCAGCCCCTACAACTTCGTCAGCCTGCCACCGGTGCGCACGCGCCATCCCCTATGGGAGCTGCCCGACCTGGAGGAGCGCATCGACCGTGGTGAATTCGCCTTGACCGTGATCGACCACGGCCGGCGTGAAACCTGGGGCGTAGAGCCGCTGACCGGCAAGGTGCGCGAGATCATCCACCTGCCTGGCAATAGCTGGTGGCCTTTCATCGCCTCGCTGTTCATCGCCTTCACCTGCCTGGGGCTGCTGAGCAAGTTCTACTGGGTCGCGCTGGTGGCCAGCATCGTTGCCGTGCTGGTGCTGCTGCGCTGGAGCTGGGAGAACGGTGCGCACCCACTGGCGGCGCCGGATGCGCGAGTGCAGCCTGGCGAGCCGCCGCTGCACTCGCGCACCTGTGACGGCCCTGGCTTGTGGGGTATGGGCGTGACCCTGCTGGCCAACGGAGCCTTGTACCTGGCGCTGCTGTTCGGCTGGTTCTATCTATGGACGGTATCGCCGAACTGGCTGGTGCCGGACGACCCGGTCATCGATCAGCGTTTGCTGCTGGCCAGCGCCGTGCTGCTCAGCGTCGCCGTACTCTGCCAGCGGCCGGTGCTGCGGCGTCTGCGTCAGGGCCAGGGCGAGCCGGCCACGCTGATCGCCTGCTTCGCCGGCGTGGCGCTGCTCGGCGTACTGCATGCCGCTTTGCTGCTCTGGACCCTGCTTTCTGGCGATCTGGCGCCACGCTCCACTGCACATGACGCGGTGATCACCGTCATGCTTGCCTATAGCCTGGTGCACGGCGCGCTGGCGTCCATCCTCAGCGCCTTGCAGGCGCTGCGCGTGCATTACGGCTACGTGTGCAAGCGCACACCTTACGAACCGCTGGTGGTCGAACAGTTGTGGCAGTACAACCTCGCCGTGCTGTGGATCACCTATTGCAGCGTGGTGCTGTTTCCACCCACCTTCGGAGGTGCGTGATGCAGCCATTACGCAGCCCCTACAACCCGGTTCATATTCCGCTCGGGCTGGTGCTCTGGAGCATCTGGTTCGTGGTCATCTACGGCGGCCTGTCGGTAGGCTGTTCGCTGCTGCCGCCACCTCCTGCACAAGGCCAGTGGACCTGGCTGAACGCCTCGCTAGGTGTGCTCAGCGTGGTTACGGTGGTGGCCCTGCTTGGCCTGGCGCGGCTGTTCCAGCGAGCTGCCAGAAAAGACAGCACCACCCAATCCGAGCGCTTCGTGGCCCGCCTTGCAGCGGGTGTGAACCTGATCGGCGCCATCGCCACCGTCTTCGTCGCCTTGCCGACCCTGAGCCTGCCGCCATGCCTGTAATTGCCCTCGCCCTGCTGTTGCTGCCCGGTACAGCCGCTGCGCATGGCCTGCTCAATGGCCATCTGCACCTGAGCGAGCGCGTGCCGCTGTTTTTGAGCGCCTTGTTGCTTGGTGCTGCCTGGCTGCTTTACGTCATGGGCTGTCGCAAGGTGCGCCCGCATGGTCGGGAGGCGCTGTGGATGCATCTGGCGATGATCATCACCGTGCTCGCTGTGTTCGGCCCCATCGATGACTGGGCGGAAACCAGTACCAGCCTGCACATGGTCCAGCACATGCTGTTCATGATCGTCATCGCACCGCTCTGGGCTCTGGCCCGGCCACTGCCGCAGTGGCGTGCGGTGCTCGGCGGCTGGATGGCCCCGGTGTCCAATGCGATTTTGCGTAGCGGCCGTTATCCGGTAGCGCTGGCGATGCTGCACGGGGCGATGATCTGGGTCTGGCACACGCCGAGCCTGTACATGCTGGCGCTGGAAAATACCTGGTGGCATGCCATCGAACATGCCTGTTTCCTCTTCAGCGCTTGGTTGTTCTGGTGGTCCTGCCTGCGCGCCAACCCGCGGAAGGTGCCGCACGCGCTGATGGCCATCCTCCTGACATTGATGCACACCGGGTTGCTCGGTGCCCTGCTCACCTTCGGCAATGCACCGTTCTACGGTGAGTCCCGAGATCTGGCGGACCAGCAACTGGCCGGGCTGCTCATGTGGGTGCCGGGCAGCCTGGTCTATCTGGCCGCAGCCGGCTGGATCAGTTGGCGCTGGTTGACACGCATCTGGCGACGTCAGGGTGAAAATGCCGGTACTACCCCATAGCGCGTTCTTCGTGCGCGCTAACTTCTTGTGCAACTTCAATCCAAGTCTGCCGACAGCTTCTGGGCGTTTCGGTGAAAGCGTGACGCGCATTTGGTTCAGGGTATTTTTTCTGTCACTGCGAACCAGTTGACTTATTGCTCTGGCGCAAGATGCTGTATGCAAACAATAAAGTTATCGTCGCATTTCCAAGTCCCCGATTCTTTTTAAACTTATTCGTGTGTGCGGAAAATTTGTATAACCTCGGTAAATGATGTCACTTTGGCTTTTGTTTTTACCGATCGTCCCAACTGTTGGTATGCGTGAAGATCAACGCTATGTTTTATGAGGTCATTAAGGAGAGGCTCATGAAACACGACTTGGAAAGTATTAGATCGGCGTTAGCCAATTATGAAGTTGATATGACGCCAAGACCGGACGGCAGCGTCGTGCTTACCGTAGCCCATAAAGAACGGCAACTCGTCCGTGTTCTGGACGGGAGTTGTCCTACTCAGGAGGTGATCAGACTGATTCATTTCGATATGACGCTGGAAGAAGATGGCGAGTCGATCAGCGAAGCGGTCAAACACTGTAATACCAAGCAGTTGCCAACCTATTCGCGCGAGCCGATTTTCCGTACGCGCACCTCCCGTTTGTGGGCCATGAGAAAGCTCACGAAAGAATGAGGGGATACGCACATGCCCAGATGCAAGGATTCAGCAACGATTCGGAACAAGGCCGAAGAGGTGATGGGAAGAATCAGACGGCATATGCCCTATCGGCACCAACTGATGTACGAGTGGCCTTACATGACGGGGGCGACATGCCTCGTGGTTCTTCTGATTTGGCAACCCTTTCACCCAGCGGCGCTGGCAGTAATGCTCTCTCAGCCGCCACCCAGTACCCAGGTAGCCCAGCGTGCGCTTCGGGAGGTCGACTCGAACTGCTATCAGGTGCACAGCGAAGCGCTTGACGAGCAGCCTTGCGAGGAATGTGACAAGGACAAGGTCACCGCCACGCACCCTGAGCGGGATTTTCAGTTCAGCCGCTCCATTCTCACCTGCCGGGATATACACCACGACCCGCTGCGCGCTCGCGCAGCGGACAGGCCAAACAACATGATGATCGAAGTGATCAAGGCCAATCACTCCTTCTAGCCGCCACTGGCGCCCTCGGCTGGCATTTCCAGCCTCTTACCCTGCCCTACCGCTTACCCGCCCCCGATTGTTTGAGCTAACGATTCAAGTGACTGTCGACATGCATAGATGCCAGTCGCGGGATGTATATCATGGGCAACGGGTGAATTTACTTTTTCATTACAGTTGCTGTCGTCAGCGCATTGTCGCTTGCCTGGGTATTCAACTTAGCTTGCCTGATATTGCCGTTGGCAAGATGGCCGGCAAGCCATTTAAGTGAAATCCGGCAAAAGACCATTCGGGCTTTTCTTTATAAATAAGAGGTGCTTATAAGGCGCGCTGCGATCTGTATGGCCAAGTTGCTCTTTATTGGCGCGTCGCAATATTTCTACAGTGGTTATATATGGAGGCATGAAAATGACAGATCAGTACAATTATCTGGATCAGATCACCGCCTACAGCAGTTGCGCCAATGCGTGTGAACAATGCGCATCGGTGTGCCTGCGTGAGAAAGACGCAGGCCATTACCGTTGCATCGAGCTGTGCCGAGATTGCGCAGACCTGTGCCGCCTCACGGCCACCCTGATGTTGCGTGACAGTCCTTACGTGGCAGTGGCCAGCCAACTGTGCCGGATCGCCTGTCTGGCCTGTGCCGAGGAATGCATCCAGCACACCAGTCAGCATTGCCAGGAATGCGCGCATGCCTGTCAGCAGTGCGCAGACGAACCCTTGCTGGAGACAGCCTGAGATGAACAGGAAAACACCGAAGGAAATCGGGCGGACGCCCGTAGCGCGTAGCAACGATAGGTTGCTGGACGACCCGGGTAACGAAGACCCTGGCTCACAGCTCGACGCGCCAGTGCCGCGGCGCCCCTCGACCGGGGCGCAGCAGGAGAAGCCGCCTCGACCTAGCGACGGAAAACCGCGCTAGGCCTGGTGTCGGTTCAGGCTGGAATGCTCTTGGCGCGGGCCTCTCGTGCCCAGATGCGATGTTGCTTGAGCGCCGTCTCGAAGCGCATGTACAGCGGATCGAAGCTGTCGCCGCCGAGCATCCCGTCATCCTCTTCCAGGCCCAGCATGGCCGCCAGCTGAGCGGCATCGCCGCTGAGCGCGACAGGCTTGAGGTGCTTGTAGGCTTCCAGCAGGTAATGCTTGGCCACGCCATCGTCCTGCAGGGTCTTGAGCACGTACTCGCCTCCCGGGACGAATACGGCGTCGACGGTGATCGACGGCTCCGAGGCGAAGCTGCCATCAGGTTGCACTGGCTGGCCGTCGGAGTCCTTCACTGCCGCCGCTGAAGGCGCCAGGAGTTTGGTCACGGCGCCGGCAGCTTCGAGCATCTTCTTCAGGCTGGCGACTTCGTCGGCCTTGCAGCCGGGCGTCAGCAGCCCCGCTACGCGCCGGCCGCGAATATCGCCAGGCAGCAGGTTCATCTGGCTGAGCGCCGGAGAAACCTGCGGCTTGCCTTCCATTTGCGGCGTCGAGGTACTGTCCAGATCGATGCCCAGGTTCTGCGCAACCCGCAGGGCCAGCAGCGGATCGATATGAGCGAGAATGTCTTTCACCTGACGCTCGCGGATGTACAGGCGTTCGACCTTCGACAGCTCGAAGCTGTAGGCATCGACGATGTGCTGCTGCTCAGTCTCACTCATGCTGCGCCAGAACAGCGTGGCCTGAGAGAAGTGGTCGCCAAAGCTGGGCGAGCGCACCCGTACCTTGTGCCCTTGCAGTGGCTCGGGATAGGAGCTGTAGCCACCCCCGCTGGGCGCTGGCGGTGTCTCGCGCGGCCAGTTGCCGTCGATCGAGTTGGGCTCGTAGGAAGCGCGGCCGCGATTGATCTGCTGGCGGTGCGGCGCATCGCGCTGGTTGTTGTGGAACGGACACAGCGGCCGATTGATCGGGATTTCGTTGAAGTTGGGGCCGCCCAGGCGCAGCAGCTGTGTGTCGGTGTACGAGAACAGCCGGCCCTGCAACAGCGGATCGTTGCTGAAATCGATGCCAGGCACCACGTGACCAATGTGAAATGCCGCCTGCTCGGTTTCGGCGAAGAAGTTGTCCGGGTTGCGATTGAGCACCATGCGCCCGACCACGCGCACTGGCACCAGCTCTTCGGGTACCAGTTTGGTCGGGTCGAGCAGGTCGAAGCCAAAGCTCAGCGCGTCCTCCTCGTCCATCACTTGCAGGCCCAGTTCCCATTCCGGGTAGAGGCCGCGCTCGATGTCCTCCCACAGGCCACGACGGTGAAAGTCCGGGTCCTTGCCCGCGAGTTTCTGCGCCTCGTCCCATACCAGCGAACAGACCCCGGCCTTGGGTCTCCAATGAAACTTCACCAGCTTGCTCTGGCCCTCGGCATTGACCAGGCGAAAGCTGTGCACGCCAAAGCCCTGCATCGAGCGATAGGCGATGGGAATGGCGCGATCGGACATGGTCCAGAGCACCATGTGCGCCGACTCCGGGGTTAGCGAGACGAAGTCCCAGAAGGTGTCGTGGGCCGACGCGCCGGTCGGGATCTCGTTGTGCGGCTCGGGTTTGACCGCATGGACGAAGTCGGGAAACTTGATCGCATCCTGAATGAAGAACACCGGCATGTTGTTGCCCACCAGATCGAAGTTGCCCTCCTCGGTGTAGAACTTCACCGCAAAGCCGCGCACGTCGCGCACCGTATCGGCCGAGCCGCGCGGCCCCTGCACGGTGGAAAACCGCACGAACACCGGGGTGCGTTTGCCGGCTTCGCCGAGGAACGCGGCGCAACTCAGGTCGCTGATCGGATCGGTTACCTCGAAATAGCCATGTGCCCCAGCCCCGCGTGCATGCACCACACGCTCGGGAATGCGCTCGTGGTCGAAGTGGGTGATCTTCTCGCGCATGATGAAATCTTCCATCAGCGTCGGCCCGCGTTCACCGCCGCGCAGGCTGTTCTGATTGTCGGCGATGCGCGTCCCGGTGTTGGTGGTCAGCGCCTCCCCTGTCGCGTCCTCGCGGAAACGTTCGAGTTGTTCGAGCTTGGTGTTGCTGTTGCTGCGGTCGAGCGTGTCGCTGCCAGCCATCTGGCTGTTATCGGCGCTGTTCGGTTGCTTGCTCATTGGCTACTCCTGGTTATTCAGTGGCCATGTCATGCATGGTGGCCACGCAAGCGACGGGAAGTCGCTCCGGGTACTTTTTGAGGCGCAGTGCGGCAGTTCCGTTCGACTTGAATTTTTCCGCGAGGCCAGTGATGGCGGGCCGTTGCGCTTGGCCTAGCGCGGCGAATTTGTCCTGAACTTCGTCGCGACCTGCACCTTCTACCCCTGTGAACGCACATCCCAGGAGGATCGAATATGCACCCGTTGAAACCACTGGCCTTACTGGCCGCTGCCGCCTTCGCCATCTGCGCCGTCACCAGCCTGCAGGCTGCCAACAAGTCGGAATCGATCAGCAGCGAGGAATTCGTCGAAGAGGCATCGGCGAAAGGCATCGCAGAGATCGAAACGTCCAAACTGGCCCTGGAAAAATCGCAGAACGAGACGGTCAAGGGCTTTGCGCAGATGATGATCGATGACCACCGTCGGGCGAATCAGCAGTTGGCCGAACTGGCCAAGAGCAAGGACCTGGAAGTCTCCGACGATGCCGAACTGATCAACCAGGCCAAGGCTCTGGTGCTCAAACTGCGCAGCGAGGAAAGCTTCGACAAGGCCTACATGAACAATCAGGTGGTCGCTCACCGCGAAACCATCGAGCTGTTCCGCCGCGCGGTAAATGTCGATGACCAGGAGCTCGCTACGTTTGCTCGTGAGACGCTGCCCAAGCTGGAGCAGCACTTGCAGCGCGCTGAGCAGTTGAACGGCCAGTTACCGGAAGAGTGATCACTTGCCTGCCGGGCTGCTGATGCAGCCCCGCTTCGCCAGGCCAATCAGCCTTGACGCAGACGTTCGTAGTAATAAGGCAACTGCAACAGGGCATAGCGCGCCGTTTGCTCACGCACCTGGTTGCGACCTCCGCTGAACTTCACCGTTTCACTGACGATGCCCTGGTGCTGTTCGAGGCGAATAGCACAGGCGATGCATTGCACGCCGTCCATTTCTCCCTCTGCCTGCGCCAGGCCGGTATTGGCCAGGACGATATCGGCATCGCTGCGTAGCAATGCGCCCAGCGCCATCTCCTGCGCAACCTCTTCGCTGGTGAGACCGAAACGCTCGATGGTGTCGGCACTGACGCCCAGACAACGCTGCTTGGCCTGCGGCGAATAGATGACGAACGCGCAATCAAGTACCTGGCCGCAGCCAGGCACGCCGGCCACCAGTGAGCTGATAAGCCCCGCTGTGCAGGATTCAGCAGTGGCCAAACGCAGCCTGTACTTGCCGAGAAATTTCACCACCTGTTCGACGCTTTGCATCTGCCTGCTCCTGTTAGCTGCCAGGTTGCTCTGTGAAGCGGCCGGGATGGGCAAAGTTCAACCTGTTTACAGGGCGCTCGCTCTGCAAAAAAAGGTCGAACCTTTGTTCGCATCGCCCCGTCAGCTCAAGGGTAAGGGGGAGATCGCGCAACCGTTCATCGCACTCCTCCACGGCCCTCGCCCACAAGGCGAGTCGTCCTCAGGTCCAACCCCATGGAGAGAGACATGGCAAGCGCTGCAGCCTCCGCACACATCCAAGCCACACCCACTCTTTGCGCCGCAGCCAAGCCTCCCTTGCAGATGCACAGCGAGCATCCGCAGCGCAAGCGCGTACTGTTCGTCACCTCGGAGTTCGCTGATCTGATCAAGTGCGGCGGGCTCGGCGATGTTTCCGCCGCTCTGCCCCGTGCGCTGTCGCCGCAACACGATATTCGCTTGCTGATCCCCGGTTACCGGCAAGTGGTGGAAAGCGGCCGACCGATCCGTATCGTCGGACAGTTGCCTGGCCTGGCGGCATTGCCTCCTTGCCAGATCGGCCGTATGGACCTGGCCGATGGGCTTATCGTCTATGTACTGCTCAACCATGCGCTGTACGAACGTGATGGCTCGCCTTACGTCGATGAGCATGGCCGCGACTGGGCTGACAACCACATCCGTTTCGCCCGTCTCGGCCTGGCCGCCGCAGAGATCGCCACGGGCGATGCCGGCATCCAGTGGCGCCCGGAGCTGGTCCATGCCAATGACTGGCCTGCAGCGATGGCGCCGGCCTACATGGCCTGGCGCCAGGCCAATACACCCGCTTTGCTGACCATTCACAACCTCGCTTATCAGGGCCTGTGTGACATGCGTTGCGCCAGTGAACTGGCAATACCCAGTACGGCCTGCGGCGTCGAGGGCCTGGAATTCTATGGGCAGCTGTCATTCCTCAAGGCGGGCATTGCTTACTCGCAGCATGTCACCACCGTGAGCCGCCGCTATGCCCGCGAAATCACCTCGGCGGAACAGGGCTGTGGCCTCGATGGCCTGTTGCGGGCCAAGGTGCAGAACGACCAGCTCAGCGGCATCGCCAACGGCATCGACGAAAGCTGGCACCCCGAGAGCGACCCGCACTTGCTGGAGGGTTTCAGCGCTGGCGACTGGGCGGGCAAACGAGCCAACGCCGAGTACGTCCAGCAATGGCTGGGGCTCGATGACGACGGGCCGCTGTTCGCCGTTGTATCGCGTCTGGTGCATCAGAAAGGCATAGATCTGACCCTGGAAGTGGCCGAACACATCGTCGCGCGCGGTGGCCGCATCGGCGTGATAGGCCAAGGTGAGCCGGCCCTGGAGGTCGCCATGGCGGAGCTGGGTCGACGTCATCCGGGGCGTATCGGCGTGCATATCGGTTTTGACGAAAGCGATGCGCGGCGTCTGTACGCTGGCAGCGACTTTCTGCTTATGCCTTCGCGTTTCGAGCCCTGTGGTCTCAGCCAGATGTACGCCCAGCGCTACGCCTCGCTGCCCATTGCCCGCTGCACCGGCGGCCTGGCCGACACCATCGAGGATGGCGTCAGCGGCTTTCTCTTCGACGCGCCCCCGGCCGCTGCCTATCGCCAGGCCATCGACCGCGCGCTGCAGGTCTTCGACCATCCCGAGCTGCTGGAAGCCATGCGCTGCCAGGCCATGAGCGCCCCGCTCTACTGGCGCCAGTCGGTGCAACCGTATGACCGCCTTTTTCAACGTCTGCTGAGCCAGACCAGTGTTCAACGGGCACCGCGCTGATGTTCAGCCATGGTGCCCGGCCAATGGCCGACGGCCGCGTGCGCTTCGCCCTGTGGGCGCCCAGTTGCCAACAGGTAGAGCTGGAGCTGCGAGATGGCGGGCTGCAGCCCATGCAGGCGCAGGATGACGGCTGGTACGTCGCGCTGATCGAATGCCCAGCCGACACAGCCTATCGATACCGCATCGACGGACAGTGGCCCGTGCCGGACCCTGCCTCGCGCCGCCAGCTCGAAGACGTACATGGCTTCAGCCAGGTCATCGATCACTCGGCCTATATCTGGGATCACCGCGACTGGAACGGCCGGCCCTGGCACGAGACGGTGCTGTACGAGCTACACGTCGGCCTGTTCGGTGGTTTCCAGCAGGTCATCGAGCACCTGCCGCACCTGGCTGATCTGGGCGTCACCGCCTTGCAGCTGATGCCGCTCAATGCCTTCTCCGGAACGCGCAACTGGGGCTATGACGGCGTGCTGCCGTTTGCCCCGGCCAACGCCTACGGTACGCCCGATGAACTCAAGCAACTGATCGAAAGCGCCCATGCCTACGGTCTGATGGTATTCGTCGATGTGGTCTACAACCACTTCGGCCCGGACGGCAACTACCTGGGTGTGTACGCGCGGCAGTTCTTCCACGAAGAGCGCATAACGCCCTGGGGCGCCGCCATTGATTTCAGCCGCCCACAGGTGCGCGACTTCTTCTGCGAAAACGCGCTGATGTGGTTGCTGGACTATCGCGTCGACGGTTTGCGTCTGGACGCCGTACACGCCATCGACGATGACGACTTCCTCAAGGAGCTGGCTGCGCGCGTGCGCTCGGCGCTGCCGCAGCAACGTCAGGTGCATCTGGTGCTGGAGAACGAGCATAACGCCGCGCATCTGCTGCGCGATGGTTTCGATGCGCAGTGGAACGACGATGGCCACAACACCCTGCACGCCCTGCTCACCTTCGAGAACGAGAGCTACTACGCCGACTACGCCCAGGCGCCGACGCGCAAGTTGGCAATCTGCCTGGAACAGGGCTTCGTCTATCAGGGCCAGGCTAATCGTCACGGCCTGCCGCGCGGCGAGCCAAGCGCTGACCTGCCTCCCCATGCCTTCGTGCTGTTTTTGCAGAACCATGATCAGGTGGGCAACCGCGCCTTTGGCGAGCGCCTGACGCTACTCGCCGACGCCGACGCGCTGCAGGCCGCCACCGTGCTCCTGCTGCTGTGTCCGATGGTGCCGCTGCTGTTCATGGGGGAGGAATGGGGCAGCAAACGACCGTTCCTGTTCTTCACCGATTACCACGACGAGCTGGCCAATGCCGTGCGCGAAGGCCGGCGCAACGAGTTCGCCGATTTTTCCCAGTTCAACTCGTCGCACAGCCGCGAAGCCATTGCCGACCCCAATGCCGAGGCTAGTTTCCAGCGCGCGCAGCCAGATCTGGCGCCTGCCCTGGAGCCTGAGCAGCGCGAGTGGCTGACCTTCTATCGCGGCCTGTTGCAGGTGCGCCATAGCCGCCTGCTGCCAGGGCTGGAGCAAGCGCGCAGTCTGAGTGCGCAGGTGTTGGGTGACGGCGCGGTACTGGCGCGCTGGCGACTGGGCAATGGTCCGGCGCTGAGTATCGCCATCAACCTGGGGACCAGCGCCGTTTCCCTGCCTGCAGAGGCCATGCACGGCGAACGCCTGTACACCCTGCGCATCGACGATGCCGACCTGCGTCAGGCGCAATTGCCGCCGCGCAGTGCCCTGGTCACCCTGGAGCCCGCCCGATGAGCGATCGATTACTGGCCGAACTGGCGCAAGCCGCGGATCTGAGCATCGACTGGACCGATGCTTACGGCCAGCCACAGCGCGTATCGGCAGAAGCGCAGCGCAACCTGCTGGAGGCGCTGGGCTATCCGGCGCAAAGCCCTGAACAGATACGCGAAAGCCTGACCTCGCTGGTGCACCGCCAGCATGTGCCGGAAGATTCCGCTCTGCTGCTTCAGGACCAGGGTCAGCCACTGGCCCTGACCCTCTACCCGGCCGAGAGCCCCTATCGACTGACCGATGAGCACGGCAATGTCAGTGAGGGGCGGCTTGACCACGACGGCCATTTGCCGGCGCAACAGCAGCCTGGCTATTACCAGTTGCAGATTCGCGACACTCAGCATGCGCTCGCCGTAGCGCCCGCCGCCTGCATGTCGGTGCAGGAACTATGTGGCAAGACGCGCATCTGGGGCCTTACCGCTCAACTCTACGGCCTGCGCCGCGCCGGCGACGGCGGCCTGGGCGATACCCTGGCGGTGGCGGATCTGGCCCGGCATGCCGCCAATCACGGCGCCGATGCCATCGGCCTGAGCCCGGTGCACGCCCAGTTCAGCGCCGACTTGCGCAGCTACGGTCCCTACTCACCGTCCAGCCGGCTGTTTTTCAATACCCTATATGCCGCGCCCGTCACCTTGCTCGGCGAGGAGCGCGTGCAACGAGCCATTCAAGCAGCCGGGCTGCACAGTGAGATGACCCGGCTGGAGGCGCTGGAACTGATCGACTGGCCAGCCGTGGCCACCACTCGGCAGCGCCTGTTGCGCCAGTTGTATGCGGACTTCTGCCAAACTCCCGGCCAGTTACAGCAACGCTTCGACGCCTTTCGCACAGCCGGCGGCGATGCGCTGCAGCAGCATTGCTGCTTCGAGGCCATCCACGCGCAGCGCTTGCGCGAAGGGACAAGCGGCGATTGGCGTACCTGGCCGGATGAGCTGCGCAGCCCGCATCAAGGCGCCGTGATCCGTTTTGCCATCGAACATGCCGATGAACTGCGCTTTCACGCCTTCTGCCAATGGCTGATCGCCCATGGTCTGGAAGCCGCCCAGGCGACAGCCAGCGGCGCCGGCATGGGCATCGGTCTGATAGCGGATCTGGCGGTGGGCGCCGATTGCGCTGGCAGCCAGGCCTGGTCGCGCCAGGACGAACTGCTGCCACGGGTCACTGTGGGGGCGCCACCAGACGTGCTCAATCGTCAGGGGCAAAGCTGGGGCGTTGCCGCTTTCTCACCGCAGGGTCTGCGCCAGCACGGCTTTCGCGCCTATATCGAAATGCTCCAGGCCAACCTGGCGCATGCCGGCGGCATTCGTATCGACCATGTAATGGGGCTGCAGCGGCTGTGGGTGATCCCCCAGGGCGCGAAGTCGCAGCACGGCGCCTACCTGCGCTACCCACTCGATGACCTGCTGCGCCTGTTGGCGCTGGAGTCGCACCGTCACCGTGCCCTGGTGATCGGCGAAGACCTCGGCACTGTGCCCGAGGGCCTACGCGACAAGCTCGCCGCGCGCAATATCCTCGGCACCCGCGTGCTGCTGTTCGAGCAGGACGACCTGGGTTTCGTCCCGGCCGAACGCTGGCCCGGCAATGCTCTGGCGACCACCACCACCCATGACCTGCCGACGATCAAGGGCTGGCTCGCCGGCCGCGATCTGGAATGGCGGGTGCGCGCCGGCCAGCGCGATGCCGAGCTGCTGGAGGGCGACCACGCCGAGCGTGCCGGTGAGCGCGTGGCGCTGCGCCAACTGTTCGAACGCCAGGGTATGGCGCCCGGCAGCGATGACGATGCCTGCTTGCAAGCCTGTATCGAGCATATCGGCCGCACGCCGGCGCCACTGACCCTGTTGCCGCTGGAGGACGCCTGCGGCCTGGAGCAGCAGCCCAACCTGCCCGGCCCGGGCGATATTCACCCAAACTGGCGGCGCCGCTACCCGCTAAAGGTCAACGAGCTGCTGGAACAGCCAGCTACCAGTGAGCGTCTGGCCAGCCTCGATGGCGCACGCCGGGAGGCTGGCAATGACTGAATTACGCGCCACGCAGCGCCTGCAGCTGCACAAAGATTTCACCTTGCGCGATGCAGCGGCCCAAGTGCCCTATTTGGCTCAGCTGGGTATCAGCCACCTGTATGCCTCGCCGATTCTCACCGCCCGCCCCGGCTCGCAACACGGCTACGACGTGATCGACCCGAGCCGGATCAACCCCGAACTGGGCGGCGAAGCCGCGCTGGTGCAGTTGGTGGACACCCTGCGTGCCCATGACATGGGGTTGATCCTGGATATCGTGCCCAACCACATGGCCGTCGGTGGCGACGGTAACCCTTGGTGGCTGGACGTGCTGGAATGGGGGCAAGGCAGCCCTTACGCCGAGTTTTTCGATATCCAGTGGCAATCCCACGACCCTTTACTCAGCGGCCAGTTACTGGTGCCTTTTCTGCGCAGCGACTACGGCGAGGCGCTGCGTGACGGCACGCTGGAACTGGTGTTCGACGCCAAGCGCGGGCGCTTTCACGCCCAGCACTTCGAGCATCGCCTGCCGCTGACGCCAGCCAGCTACGCCAGCATCCTGCGCCGCAGCGAGGATGAAGCCCTGCGCGAATTGGGTCAGCGTTTCGCCCGCCTGGGCAATGATGAGGCCAGCCGTGCACAGGCCGATCAGTTGTGCATCGAACTGTCCTCTAAGGCGCTCCAGCTAGCGCCCCTGCTCGCCAGCGTTCAAGGCCGTGACGAAGCGGCGCAGCAGCGTCTGCACGCACTGCTCGAACGTCAGCATTACCGCGTCGCCAACTGGCGTACCGCGGCGGACGATATCAACTGGCGACGGTTTTTCGATATCAACGAACTGGGTGCGCTGCGCGTCGAGCATCGGCAAGTATTCGAGCAGACGCATGCCAAGGTCTTCGAGCTGATCGAGCGCGGCCTGATCGACGGCCTGCGCATTGATCATATCGACGGCCTGGCCAACCCGCGTGCCTATTGCAGTCGGCTGCGCCGGCGCATCCGGCAACTGCGCGGCGATGCGCCCTTCCCTATCTTCGTGGAGAAGATTCTCGGCGCCGGTGAACAGCTGCCGCAGGAGTGGCCGGTGGACGGCACTACCGGCTACGAGTTCATAAACCAGGTGTCGCTGCTGCAGCACGACCCGCATGGCGAACTGCCGCTCAGCCAGCTGTGGCAGGCGCAAAGTGGCCGGCCGACAGCGTTCGACGAAGAAATCCTGCAGGCGCGACGTCTGGTGCTGGAGGGCTCGCTGGCCGGTGATCTGGAGGAAGTCGCCCAGCGTCTGCTGCACGTCGCCCGACATGACATCGCCACCCGCGACCTGACTCTCGGTGCCATTCGCCGGGCGCTGCGCGAGCTGATCGTGCATTTTCCGGTCTATCGCACATACGCCCAGGCCTGCGGCCGTTCACAGCAGGATCGGCGCTTCTTTCAGCAGGCATTGGACGGCGCGCGGCAAACCCTGGCCGAAGCTGACTGGCCCTTGCTGCCACATCTCGACGACTGGCTCGGCGGCGCCTTCCTGCGTGCGTTGCCGCCCGGACGCGCGCGGCGTTTGCGTGCCCAGGCGCTGACGCGCTTCCAGCAACTGACCTCGCCAGTGACCGCCAAGGCCGTCGAAGACACCGCGCTGTATCGCGCCGGCGTGCTGTTGTCGCGCTATGACGTGGGCTTCGATGCCGAGCACTTCAGCGCCAGCGTCGAGCATTTTCACCAGGCCTGCGTCGAACGTGCGAACCACCACCCGCTCAACCTGCTGGCCACCGCCACCCATGACCACAAGCGCGGCGAAGACTGCCGTGCGCGTCTGGCAGTGCTCAGCGAACGCGCCGCCTGGTACGCCGAACGCGTCAAACACTGGCAGCGCCTTGCGCAACCGCTGCGTAGCAGTCATCAGCAGCAGGCGCCGGATGGTGGCGAAGAGGCGATTCTCTACCAGGCGCTGATCGGCAGTTGGCCGTTGGGGATGCAAGCGGACGATGACGTCGGCCTGGATGCTTACCTGCAGCGTCTGCTCGGCTGGCAGCGCAAGGCACTGCGCGAGGCCAAGCTCAACAGCGCCTGGAGTGCGCCGAACGACGAACACGAAGCTGCCTGTGCCGATTTCCTGCGGCGCCTGCTGTGCGAGCCAGCTGGGTTGGCCTTGCGCACCGAGCTGGCTGATAGCGTCGCGGCAATAGCTCCTGCTGGCGCCCTGAACGGCCTGGTGCAATGTCTGTTGCGCATGACCACGCCTGGCGTGCCCGATCTGTACCAGGGCTGCGAGTTCTGGGATTTCAGTCTGGTCGACCCGGATAACCGTCGCCCGGTGGACTTCGCCGCGCGACAAAACGCATTACAGGCCAATGATGAGCCAACGGTCATGCTGGCCAGCTGGCAGGACGGGCGCATCAAGCAATGGCTGATCCAGCAGGTGCTGGCGATTCGTGCGGCGCGTCCGTCGCTGTTCAGCCAGGGCAGTTACCAGCCCCTGGCTGTCACGGGCAGACACGCCGCCCAGGTGCTCGCCTTCCTGCGTAGTCACGGTAACCAGCACCTGCTGGTGATCGTGCCGCGCCTGGCCGCCGGCCTGCTCGCAGAGCACGACCTGCCGCATGTTCCCGCACAGCGTTGGGGCGACACCGCCGTGGTGTTACCGGGCGAATTCAACCACTGCCATGTCACCGGCCTGCTCACTCCTTGCCAGGTCGCAGCGCACGAAGCGGCGCCACTTGCCGACGCGCTGGCCGAGCTGCCGGTCAATCTGCTTCGCCTTACCCCTTGATCACAGGAGTTACGCCATGAATGTCGATGAGCAGCGCATACGCGAGTTTGCCTTTCAGATCTGGGAGTCCGAAGGCCGCCCCCATGGCCAGCATGAGCGGCACTGGAAAATGGCCAGCAAGTTGGCCGAAGCCGAGGCGCAAGCCCAACCCACGGCCAAGCCGCGGCGTGTCAGCAAACCCAAGACGGTGCCGCTGAGCGAGGCCGAACAGCCCGCGCTGCTGAAGAAACCCCGTGCCCCGCGCACACCCAAGACGCCGAAAGCCTGAGGTCGCCATCATGTCCAATCACCAGCGCTCACGCGTTACCGAAGGCACGCCGTTCCCGCTGGGCGCCAGTTGGGATGGGCTCGGGGTCAACTTCGCCCTGTTCTCGGCGCACGCCACGCGAGTGGAGCTGTGCCTGTTCGACGAGCGCGGTGAGACGGAGATCGAACGCATCGAGATGCCGGAATACACCGACGAGATCTGGCACGGCTACCTGCCTGACGCCCGCCCCGGCCAGGTTTACGGCTACCGTGTGTACGGTCCCTACGAGCCTGAGGCCGGGCACCGCTTCAACCCCAACAAACTGCTGATCGACCCTTACGCCAAACAACTGGTGGGCAAGCTACAGTGGTCTGAAGCGCTGTTCGGTTACACCATCGGCGACCCGGCCGGTGACTTGAGCTTCGATGAGCGCGACAGCGCGCCGTTCGTGCCCAAGTGCAAGGTCATCGACCCGGCCTTCACCTGGGGCGAGCAACCCAGCCTGCGCACGCCCTGGGATCGCACGGTGATCTATGAAACGCATCTGCGCGGCATCAGCATGCGTCATCCGGCGGTGCCCGAGCCGCAGCGCGGTACCTGCGCCGGGCTGACCAATCCCGAACTGCTGCGGCACATCCGCGAGCTGGGCGTGTCCAGCGTCGAGCTGCTGCCGGTGCATGCCTTCGTCAACGATCAGCATCTGCTGGAAAAGGGCATGAACAACTACTGGGGCTACAACAGCATCGGTTTCTTCGCCCCGCACCCGGCCTATCTCTCCAGCGGTCGCATCAGTGAATTCAAGGAAATGGTCGCGCACCTGCACAAGGCTGGCCTGGAGCTGATTCTCGATGTGGTCTACAACCACACTGCCGAGGGCAATGAGCGCGGTCCGACGCTGTCCATGCGCGGTATCGACAACGCCAGCTACTACCGCCTGCTGCCGGACGAACGCCGCTACTACATCAACGACTCCGGTACCGGCAACACGCTGGACCTGAGCCACCCCTGCGTGCTGCAGATGGTCACCGACTCGCTGCGCTACTGGGCGACCGAAATGCGCGTGGATGGCTTTCGCTTCGACCTGGCAACCATTCTTGGGCGCTACGCCGACGGCTTCAACGAGCGTCACAGCTTTCTTGTCGCCTGCCGTCAGGACCCGGTGCTGAGCAAGGTCAAGCTGATCGCCGAACCCTGGGACTGCGGCCCCGGCGGCTATCAGGTCGGTGGCTTTGCGCCGGGCTGGGCCGAATGGAACGACAAATTTCGCGACAACGTGCGCGCCTACTGGAAGGGCGACCGCGGCGAACTCGGTGAACTGGCAAGGCGCCTCACCGCCTCCGGCGATCTGTACAACCAGCGTGGGCGCCGGCCCTTCGCCTCGGTCAACTTCATCACCGCGCATGACGGTTTCACTCTGCGCGACGTGGTGTCCTACGACCACAAGCACAACGATGCCAACGACGAGAACAACCAGGACGGCACCGACCGCAATCTTTCCTGGAACCATGGCAGCGAGGGCGCCACCGACGACCCATCGATTCGCAACCTGCGCGTGCAGCAGATGCGCAACCTGCTGGCCACCCTGCTGTTCGCCCAAGGCACACCGATGCTGCTGGCCGGTGACGAGTTCGGCCGCACCCAGCACGGCAACAACAATGCCTACTGTCAGGACAACGAACTGAGCTGGGTGGACTGGTCGCTCGACGATGAAGGCCGCGAGCTGCTCGCCTTCTGCCAGCACCTGATCGCCCTGCGTCGGAGCTACCCGATCCTGCGCCGCCAGCGTTTTCTGGTCGGGCACTACAACGAGGAGCTGGACGTCAAGGACGTCACCTGGCTAGCCCCCGACGGCAGCGAAATGACCGAAGAGCACTGGCACGACGAGGAGGCGCGCTGCATGGGCATGCTCATGGACGGCCGCGCGCAACCCTCAGGCGTCAAACGCAGCGGTGCCGACGCCACCCTGCTGTTGCTGCTCAATGCCGGCCACCAGCCCTGCGAGTTCCAGCTGCCCGAAGTGCACGGCGGGCGCCACTGGCTGTGCCTGGTCGATACGCATACCGCGCAAACGGTACCAAGGCCCGTGCCACAGGACGCGGTGGAGCTGCACGGGCGCACACTGCAGTTGTTGGAGTTACTGCGCTAAAGGCCGCCGCGAAAAAAAGCCTGAACCCTGCTTCCGTCTGCCAACTCGAAAAATATAGATGCTGGGACAACCCATGGCGCCGCTCGAGCGGAGCGCCACCTTTCGGCGCGCGTGACGCTTCGCGTCAGTCCCAAGCAAACAATCACCTACGCCGGCCAGCTGGTCGGCCTCGGGAGAGATTCATGAAAGCAGTGGTATTTCACGACATCGGCGACATCCGCCTGGATGACGTGCCAGAACCCGAGGTACAGGCCAGTACCGACGCGGTCATTCGCATTACCGCCTCGGCCATCTGCGGTACAGACCTGCATTTTGTGCGTGGCACAGTGGGCGGCATGCGCAAGGGCACCATCCTTGGTCATGAGGCCGTGGGCATCGTCGAGGCGCTGGGCAGCGATGTGCGCAATCTCAATATCGGCGATCGCGTTGTGGTGCCCTCCACCATCGCCTGTGGCAATTGCAGCTATTGCCGAGCCGGCTACTACGCCCAGTGCGACGAGGCCAATCCCAATGGCAAGCAGGCCGGCACCTCCTTTTACGGCGGCCCGGAAATCACCGGCGCCTTCCATGGACTGCAAGCCGAGATGGCGCGCATTCCCTTCGCCAATATCGGCCTGGTGAAACTGCCTAGCGAGATCAGCGATGACCAGGCCATCCTGCTCTCCGATACTTTCCCCACCGGTTATTTCGGCGCAAAACTGGCCGAAGTCGGTAGCGGCGATACCGTCGCCGTCTTCGGCGCCGGGCCGGTCGGCCAGTTCGCCATCGCCAGCGCCAAACTGCTGGGTGCCGCACGCGTATTCGCCATCGATCACCTCGATGATCGCCTCGACATGGCCCGCCGCCAGGGCGCCGAAGTGATCAACTTCGACCGCGAAGATCCGGTCGACACCCTGCGTCGGCTGACCAACGGCATTGGCGTGGACCGTGCCATCGATGCCGTGGGCATCGATGCCCAGTGCCCTGCCCACGGCCACTCGCCGCGCCAGCCAGAAGGCCACGAATGGCAACCGGGCGATGCGCCCGAGCAGGCCTTGCAGTGGGCCGTCGATGCCCTGGCCAAGGCCGGCACGCTGGGCATCATCGGCGTTTATCCGCACCAGGCACGTGAGTTTCCCATCGGCCAGGCGATGAACAAGAACCTCAGCATCAACATGGGCAACTGCAACCACCGCCGCTACATCCCGCAACTGATCGAGATGGTCCAGGCTGGACGCATCGACCCTGCGAAGATCCTCACCCAGGTCAAGCCCATGAGTGACGCCATCGAAGCCTTTAAGGCCTTCGATCGACGTGACAGCGGCTGGATCAAGGTGCAACTGCAGCCGGCGAAGAACGACGCCAGCCACGGCAGCGAAGAGCAGGTGCATGGCGAGGTGCTTCTCGATCGTGCTATCGCCGACGCCGATCCGCTCGGTGAGTCGCGCTCGAAAAAGCCCGGCAGCCTGTGAGCGAGCGTGACCGAACATGAACAACACCATTGCCAAACCGGAGGTGATCATCGACCGAGTGACACCGGTCAAGCGCCTGCGCGTGCTGACGATCAACACGCACAAGGGCTTCACCGCTCTCAACCGTCGTTTCATCCTGCCGGAATTGCGCAGCGCCGTGCAGTCCACCGGGTCGGACCTGGTATTTCTGCAGGAAGTGCTCGGCGACCATGCCCTACACGCCAAACGCTTCCATGACTGGCCGAGCGTGCCGCAATACGAATTTCTCGCCGACAGCATGTGGCCGCAGTTCGCCTACGGGCGCAATGCCGTCTACCCGGACGGCCACCACGGCAACGCCCTGCTCTCGCGCTTTCCCATTCTCGAACATCACAACCTCGACGTGACGGTCAGCGGCACCGAGCAACGCGGCCTGCTGCATTGCCGTCTCGACGTGCCGGGGCACGATGCCGTGCATGCGGTATGCGTGCACCTGGGGTTACGTGAGGCGCACCGCCGTCAGCAGATGGGGTTGTTGCTGGATTTGCTGGCGACCTTCGAACCCAGTGCACCGGTGATAGTCGCCGGTGACTTCAACGACTGGCGCCTGCGCGCGGACGACCTGCTAGCCCCCCATGGCCTGCGCGAAGCGTTCGAGCATCGCCACGGCAAACCTGCGCGCAGTTTCCCGGCACGCATGCCGCTGCTACGCCTGGATCGGATCTACACCCGCAATGCCTCGGCGCACGAGCCACAGGTATTGTCCACTCGGCCCTGGTCGCACCTCTCCGATCACGCGCCACTGGCAGCGGAGATTCACCTGTGAGTGGCATATGGCGAGACGGCAACCAGCTGCGCCTGCTGATCAATGGCGAAGACTATTACCCGCGGGTGTTCGAATGCATTCGCGCGGCGCGCATCGAGGTGCTGCTGGAAACCTTCATCATCCGTGAAGACAAGGTCGGCCTCGAACTGCAGGAGGTACTGATCGAAGCGGCGCGGCGTGGCGTGCGCATCGTCCTCGCCGTGGACGGCTACGGCACCGCCGACCTGCAGCATGAGTACGTCGCCGCACTGACCCGCGAGGGCGTGAAGATCCATGTTTTCGATCCCAGCCCCCGGCGTTTTGGCATGCGTACCAATCTGTTCCGTCGCCTGCACCGCAAGCTGGTGGTGATCGATGGCCAGCGCGCCTTCGTCGGCGGCATCAACTATTCGGCCGACCATCTCGGCGACTTCGGTGAAATGGCCAAGCAGGACTACGCCGTCGAAGTGGTAGGCCCTATCCTCAGCGACCTGCACGTAGCCATGCAGCGCTTACTACGTCCGGCGCTAAGCGAGCCGAGCCCGGCGCAGCCATCCAGAGAGCCGGTGGGCGATGCGCGCGTGATGCTGCTGGAGCGCGACAACGAGCGCCACACCACTGATATCGAGGACGAACACCTGCGCGCCTTCGAATCGGCGCGCACACGCGTAGTGATTGCCAACGCCTATTTCTTCCCTGGTTACCGCGTGCTGCGCGCCTTGCGCAATGCGGCGCAGCGTGGCGTACAGGTCACCCTGATCCTGCAGGGCCAGCCAGACATGCGCTGGGTCCAGGCCTTCTCGCGCCTGCTCTACAACTATCTGCTACGCGATGGCGTGGTGATCTACGAATACTGCCAGCGCCCGTTGCACGGCAAGGTGGCGCTGGTGGACGACGAATGGTCCACGGTGGGCTCGAGCAACCTCGATCCGCTGAGCCTGGCGCTGAACCTGGAAGCCAACCTGGTGATTCAGGATCAGGCCTTCAACCACTACCTGCATGACCATTTGCTCGAGCTGTCCGCCGAGCACTGCAAGCGCATCGAACTCGAACGCGTGATACGCGGCTACTGGTGGCGCGCGCCACTGGTGTTCCTGTGCTTTCACTTTCTGCGCCGCTTCCCGACCATCGCCGGCTGGCTGCCGGCGCACCGCAAGAGACTGAAACCGCTGGAGCCAGCCGACAAGGCCAGCGGCTATGAAGAGGAAAAAACTGGATGAATGGTGCCCAGAACAACCCCTGGATGCGCTGGGGAAAACGCGCACTGACCCTGTTCTTTCTACTGGCCATACCGGCATTGCTGTACATGCTCGCGCGCAATCTGGACTGGGGCGAAGTGCGCCAGTCGCTCAGCGACTACAGCGTGCAAACACTGGCAGTAGGTGCGTTGATCGCCTGCGCCAGCTATCTGGTGTTCAGTTGCTATGACCTGCTTGGCCGCCAGTACAGCCGCCATCATCTGCCTGCGCGCCAGGTCATGCCGGTGGCGATGGTCTGTTACGCCTTCAACCTGAACTTCACCACCTGGATTGGCGGCGTGGCGATGCGCTACCGGCTGTACATGCGCCTTGGCCTGAGCGCCTCGACGGTGACACGCATCCTCAGCCTCAGCCTGCTCACCAACTGGACCGGCTACATGGCGCTGGCCGGGGTGATCTTCTCCATGCGCCTGGTGCAGTTGCCCGACAACTGGGGCCTGGGCGTCACCGGCCTGCAATTGGTGGGGTTCGCGCTGCTGGGGGTGGTCAGTGCCTACATCGGCATCTGCGCTTTCTCGCGGCAACGCGTGTGGCACTTGCGCGAGCGGTCGATCACCCTGCCCTCACTGAAGATGGCACTGCTGCAACTGTGCCTGGGCGCAAGCAACTGGGCGCTGATGGCGGCGCTGATCTTCTGGCTGTTGCCGGAGGGTGCGGCCTACACCTCGGTACTCGGCGTGCTGCTGATCAGCTGCATGGCCGCAGTGGTGGCGCATATCCCCGCCGGTCTGGGCGTGCTCGAGGCGGTATTTCTCGCCCTGCTGCAGCATCAGTACAGCCAGGCGAGCCTGATCGCCGCCCTGCTCGCCTATCGTGTGCTCTATTACCTGCTGCCTCTGCTGCTGGCCAGCGTCACCTACCTGGTGCTGGAGAAGCGTGCGAAAACCCTGCGCAAGCAGGGTGAGCAGCACATCGAGACCCAGCCCGGCTAGCGAATAGCGAACAAGCGATGCCTGGTGCAATTGCGCCCGGCACCACGGATGCAGAGGCTGCGGTACCCCGTAGGTGCCATCCGGCGGATGGCGGGAACTTGCAAGCGAGGTGGGCGGGTCTACCTCACATCACTCAGCAAAAACGGAGGCCTCCCATGGCCAAGCCACTGCATCTGATCAGCTACATCCTGCACAACCAGCCCCATAGCGTCGAAGTGGAGTCGGAGCGCGAGCAACTCTCGCCAGACCAGGCGCGCTTCTACCTCAGCGCCCTGCACACCTTCGAGTGGCCCAACGAGTTCACCGACGTGCAGGTCACGCGCATCCTGCATCCGAAGAAAGGCGGCAGCACGCCTGCGCACCGCGTACAGCGCTGAAAGCCTGTTCAACCTCTTGCAGTGGGTCGCTGCAAGAGGTTGAACAGGACGCGCCTAGTCTCCCTCACGCTGCGGCAGCGGTACCTGCCAGATATCTTTGGCATATTCGGCGATGGTGCGACCGGAGGAAAACCAACCCATCCGCGCGGTATTCAGCACCGCCGAACGCCACCACTGTTCGGGCCGCTGCCAGCGTTGATCGACCTGGCGCTGCGCCTTCCAGTAGGCATCGAAGTCGGCGCAGACCATGAAGCGGTCCTCGTACAGCAACGCATCCACCAACCCCACGTAGCGCGCTGGATCGTCCGGCGAAAATACCCCGCCGCGAATAGCGCCAAGGGCGGCTTCCAGTCGTTCCGAATCTGCCACCACATCGCTCATCTCCAGGCCCTGGCGCTGCCGGGCGGCAACCTGCTGGGCGGTCATGCCGAAGATGAACAGGTTCTCTTCGCCGACCCGCTCACATATTTCCACATTGGCACCGTCCAGTGTGCCGATGGTCAGCGCGCCATTGAGGGCGAACTTCATGTTGCTGGTGCCGGAAGCTTCCAGCCCGGCGGTGGATATCTGCTCGGAAAGGTCGGCTGCAGGAATGATGGTCTCGGCCAGGCTGACGTTGTAGTTGGGGATGAACACCACCTTGAGCAGCCCACGTACGGTGGGGTCACCATTGATGGTGCGGCTGATGTCGTTGGCCAGCTTGATGATCAGCTTGGCCTGGCGATAACTGGCCGCCGCCTTGCCGGCGAAGATCTTCACCCGCGGCACCCAATCGGTGGTCGGATCGTTGCGGATGGCCTGGTACAGCGCCACGGTGTGCAGCAGGTTCAGCAACTGACGCTTGTACTCGTGGATGCGTTTGACGTGCACATCGAAGATGGCCGTGGTGTCTAGGCTGATCCCCAGCACTTGCCGGACCCGTGCGGCCAGCGCCTCCTTGTTGCGCTGGCGGCAGAGCGCATATTCGTTGCGAAAATCCTGGCGTTCGGCGAAAGGTTCCAGCGCCTGCAGATGATCCTCTGGGCGATGCAGAACCTGCTCGCCCAGCGCATCGACCAGCAGATGAGTAAGCCCCGGATTGACCTGGAACAACCAGCGGCGAAAGGTCACGCCATTGGTCTTGTTGTTCACTCGGTCGGGGTAGAGCCGATGAAGGTCGCGAAACACCGTGTCGCGCATCAGCCGCGTGTGCAGCGCTGAAACGCCGTTGATGCTGTGCGCACCTAGGAACGCCAGGTTGCCCATGCGCACGCGGCGGCCGTAGTCTTCCTCGATCAGCGACACCGCGCGCAGCAGGCGGAAGTCATGGATGTCCTTGGCGCGCAGCGCATCGATATGTTCGGCGTTGATCAGGTAGATGATCTGCAGGTGCCGTGGCAGCAGACGCTCCATCAACGATACCGGCCACGACTCCAGCGCTTCTGGCAGCAGCGTGTGGTTGGTGTAGGCAGTGGTGGCCACCGTCAGTTGCCAGGCTTGCGCCCAGGGCATGCGATGCTCGTCCACCAGCAGGCGCATCAGCTCGACTACGGCGATGGCCGGGTGAGTGTCGTTGAGCTGGATCGCCACCTGCTGCGGCAGGCTTTGCAGGTCCTGATGCAGTCGCAGGTGGCGCTCGATCAGGTCCTGCAGCGAGGCGGAAACCAGAAAGTATTCCTGACGCAGGCGCAGCTCCTGGCCTGCCTCGGTATCGTCGGCCGGATAGAGCACCCGCGAGATACTCTCCGCGCGCACTTCGCCGGCCACCGCGCCGAAGTGATCGCCGGCATTGAAGCGATCCAGCTGCAGGTTTTCCTCGGCGCGCGCACGCCACAGTCGCAGGGTATTGACCGAGGCGCCGCGCCAGCCCACCACCGGTGTGCCGTAGGCGATGGCACGCACCCTCTCCTGCGGATGCCAATGCTGGCGTGTGCCGCCTGCACCGTCGTCCAGGGGCTCCACGCCCCCGCCAAAGCCGATGCGATACGCCACTTCCGGGCGTTCGAACTCCCAGGGATTGCCAAAATCCAGCCAGGTTTCGGTCTGCTCGGCCTGCCAACCATCGACGATCGCCTGGCGAAACAGCCCGTGTTCATAACGAATGCCGTAGCCGTGAGCGGCCAAACGCAGGGTTGCCATGCTTTCCATGAAACAGGCGGCCAGACGCCCTAGCCCGCCATTACCGAGCGCCGCGTCTGGCTCGACCTCACGGATGTGTTCCATCTCCACACCGAGTTCGGCCATGGCCTGGCGCGCCACGTCGAGCAAGCCAAGGTTGCTCAGGTTGTCCACCAGCAAGCGGCCGATCAGAAACTCCAGGGATAGGTAATAAACGCGTTTGGCGCCCTGGCGCTCGACCTGGGCGGAGGACTCTTCCCAGCGGTCGATCATATGGTCGCGCGTGGCCAGCGCCAGCGCCTCGAACCAGTCATGGTCGAAAGCTGTGCTCGGGTCCTTGCCCACGGCGTAACGCAGCTTGGCCAGGATGGCCGCCTTGAACGCTGCTACGGCACTCCCGGCCTCGCTGTGCGATTCGCTCATATCGATCCCCTAACGCGCGCGTAGATTACAGCCGAAACGATGGGTTCGGCTTTTCTTTGTGGCCTTCGCAACGCTGATGAGTTCAGGGTTTTTCTGCCTGCGCCCCATTGATCAAAAAGCCTGAACTTCGACTTGGCGGCTCCCCTCACAACTCATGAACGCCACTGTCGAGGAGATCATCATGCGAGCCATCATTCCCGGCCTTCTGGTCGGCGCGTTAGCGGCCGGCGACGCGTTGGCCGAGGCCTGCTACGTCAGTGCCAGCGCATCCAGCGATGCCATTGCGGAGGTCGAACAGGAGTTCTGCTACGAGTTCACCGGCATGGACAGGGGCGCCATCGACTGGTCGTGCAATAACGCAACCGGCGACATGATCAACAGCGAGCAACGCAAGGTCGCCAGTTGTGCCGAGGCCAAACTGGGCAGTTGCGAAGCGGCGTTGACCCAGGAAACCCTGACCAACTACCGCTCCGGCGACGACGATCGCGGCGAGGCGCGCCCCGCCGTGCCCAATGAGGCCAAGGTGCTCACCCACTATTACCGGGCAGGCGACCTCAAGCAGGTGCGCATCGACTGTGAGAATTCTGGCGGCACCTGGCGGGACAAATGATGGGCGCGTACAAAGGCCTGCTTTTGCTGCCGGGCACCGCTCAGCACATGGCCCATGAACGCATGGTGAGGCGTCAGCTCGGCGAGAAACTCGCCGCCCTGCTCGGTTGCCCCTTCCTCGGCCCGCATCAGCTGGGCACGCAGGTTCGCGGGCGCCACTATTTCTTGCCTGAAGACACCCTGATCGGCGATGTCGGCGCACTGGACATCGGCGGGCCGGACGATTTCTTCGGCGGCCTGGTCGAACATGCCTTTCTCGCCACCAAGGCCATCAGTCATCCTGCCCTCGACGCTCCTCGCCATTTGCCTGTGGGCTGGTCCGAGCGGTTCGCCCGACAGGTCGATGGCGTCACCTTGCAGGGCTTCAGCGTCTTTGCTCTGGAGGATGCCGTAGAGGCCGGACAACACCTGTTACGCGCCGGGCCGATTCGCCTGAAACCGGTGGACGGCACCGGCGGCCGAGGCCAGCAGGTCGTGCGTTCGCCTGATGAGCTGGACAACGCCCTGGCCGCACTGGATGAGCCGCGTGTGAGGGAACAGGGCCTGGTGCTGGAAGAGGACCTGCAGCAGCCCACTACCTACAGCGTCGGCCAGATCCGGGTGGCGGGTATCACCTTGAGCTACCACGGCACCCAGCAGTTGACCGAGGATGGCAAGGGTAACCAGGTCTACGGCGGCTCGCGCCTGACACTGGTGCGCGGTGACTACTCGGCACTGATGACCCTCGACCTGCCGCGAAGCGTGCGTCTGGCCGTGCAGCAGGCGCGCATCTTCGAGATAGCGGCGCTGGAGGTCTACCCCTCCATTCAGGCCTCGCGGCGCAACTACGACGTGGCTCAGGGGCTGAACGCACGAGGGCAGACACGCAGTGGCGTGCTGGAGCAATCCTGGCGCGTCGGCGGGGCCAGCGCGGCGGAAATCTTCGCCCTGGGAGCGTTCATCAAGAATCCGCAGTTGCACACGCTGCAGGCATCGACCCATGAATACTATCGGGACGCACCACCGCCGCCAGACTCGATCTGCCTGTATCAGGGCCAGGACAGCGAGGACGGCCCGCTGGCCAAATACGTCAAAGTGGGGCCGTCATGAGTGCCTGCAGCCAGAGCCTGGACATTCTGGTGGGTGACCAGCACATCGCCGGCACCCTGCTGACCCCACCGAGCAAAGTTCCCGGCGTGCTTTTCGTCCACGGCTGGGGCGGCAGCCAGCAACGCGACCTGGCCCGTGCCCGTGGTATCGCCGGGCTGGGCTGCGTGTGCCTGACCTTCGACCTGCGCGGGCACGAACGCAACGTCGAAGCCCAGGAGCGCGTATCGCGCGAAGACAACCTGGCCGACATTCTCGCTGCCTACGACCTGCTGGCCGCGCACGAAGCGGTCGACCCCGAATGCATCGCAGTGATCGGTACCAGCTACGGCGGCTACCTCGCTACCTTGCTCAGCGTGCGGCGCCCGGTGCGCTGGCTGGCCCTGCGCGTGCCGGCGCTGTACTGGGACGCGCAATGGCAGTTGCCCAAACGCCTACTGGACGTTGCACGGCTCGCCGAGTACCGGCGCACGCCGCAGCGCGCGCAGGACAATCTGGCGCTCGCTGCCTGCTGCGAATTTCGCGGCGACGTGCTGCTGGTGGAGTCCGAGCATGACGACTTCGTCCCGCACACCACGCTGATGAGCTACCGCAATGCTTTTGACAAGGCGCACTCGCTGACCCATCGCACCATGGCTGGTGCCGACCATGGGCTCAGTGAGGACCGTCATCAGCAAGCCTATACGCGCATCCTGATCGATTGGGTCAGCGAAATGGTGGTGGGCGCGCGGGTAGGCGATTACCCGCATCACCTGGTGCGCTATTCCTGAATCGTTGAGCCTTCGATGCCGCGGTTCGTTCTGGGCATTCGCCCACTCAGCCTGCAAAAGGAGACACCGATGAAAATCAGCAAAATCATGACCCGCAACGTCCGCACCCTCGAACCTGAGCGCAGCATTCGCGAGGCCGCCACGCTGATGGCCGATATCGACAGCGGCGCACTGCTGATCAACGAAGGCGACCGTCTGATCGGCATGATTACCGACCGCGATATCGCTGTGCGCGCCGTGGCCGCTGGCCTGGACGGCAGCACACCGGTGCGCCAGGTGATGAGCAGCGATGTGCGCTATTGCTTCGACGACGAGGACATCGAGCATGTGGCCGCCAATATGGCCGATATCAAGCTGCGCCGCTTGCCGGTGCTCAACCGTGAGAAACGTCTGGTTGGCATCGTTTCGCTGGGCAATATCGCCTCCGGTCACAGCCGGATGGCCAACGACACCGTGCTGCGCGGCGTGACCTCCGCTCACTAACCCTCTGTGGGAGGGGCTTTAGCCGCGATAGGCTAAACCTCTCCCACTATGGATTTGGCTGGACCAGAATCATCACTCCAAAGCGCACCTCGCCCTTCGTGCGAGGCGCTTCAGCGGCGACGCTTATTGGGCAGGCCGCAGAATCAGCGTCGCCAACGGCGGCAATTGCAGATTCAACGAATCGGACTGGCCATGAGCGGCCAGTTGCTCGCTGTGCAGCTCACCCTGCGTGCCAGCGCCTGAACCGCTCCAGCAGCTGTCATCGGTATTGAGCAGCACCTGCCAGCGGCCAGCTTGCGGCACGCCGATGCGGTAGCCGTCGAATACCTGCGGAGTAAAGTTGTGCACCACCAGCAGCGGCGCACTACCCTCACCGCCCTTGCGCAGCCAGGCGAACACACTGTTGCGCGCGTCATCGCCGACCAGCCATTGAAAACCGCTGTCCTGGTCATCGAGGCGGTGCAACGCCGGCTCTTCGCGGTACAAGCGATTCAGCTCGCGTACCAGCGCCTGGGCAGCAGCATGCTCTGGGTACTGCAGCAGGTACCAGTCCAGTTGCTGGTCGTGGTTCCACTCGCCCCACTGACCGAACTCGCAGCCCATGAACAGCAGTTTCTTGCCTGGGTGGCTCCACATCAGGGCGAGGAACAGGCGCAGGTTGGCGAATTGCTGCCAGCGATCACCGGGCATACGCCCGAGCAGCGAGCGTTTGCCGTGCACCACCTCGTCATGGGAGATCGGCAGGATAAAGCGCTCGGAGAAGGCGTAATGCAGGCCGAAGGTGATCTGGTGGTGATGGTGCAGGCGGTACATCGGGTCCTGCTGGATGTAACTCAGGCTGTCGTTCATCCAGCCCATGTTCCATTTGTGGCTGAAGCCCAGGCCGCCCTGCTGCACCGGGCGACTGACGCCAGGCCAGGCGGTGGATTCCTCGGCGATCATCAACGCGTCGGGCACTTCGCTGCGCACCACCTCGTTGAGGTGCTGGAGAAATTCGATGGCCTCCAGGTTCTCGCGCCCGCCGTGGCGGTTGGGAATCCACTGCCCCGCTTCACGCGAATAGTCGCGGTAGAGCATCGATGCCACCGCATCCACGCGCAGGCCGTCGACGTGGTACTCGCGCAGCCAGTACAGCGCGCTGGCCAGCATGAAACCGTGCACCTCGGTGCGGCCGAGGTTGTAGATGCAGGTGTTCCAGTCCGGGTGAAAGCCCTCGAACGGGTGCGCGTATTCGTACAGCGCGGTGCCGTCGAACTCGGCCAGGCCGTGGGCATCGTTGGGGAAATGCCCCGGCACCCAGTCGAGAATCACGCCGATGCCGGCGCGGTGGCAGCGATCGACGAAGGCGGCGAAGCGCTGCGGGCTGCCGAAGCGTGAGGTGGGCGCGAACATCGACAGCGGCTGATAGCCCCAGGAACCGCCGAACGGATGCTCCATGATCGGCATCAGCTCGATATGGGTGAAGCCCAGGTCCTGCACGTAGGGAATCAGCCGTTCCGCCAATTCGTCCCAGTCTGGTGCGTGATCGTTATGCCACTGCCAGGAGCCGGCGTGCAGCTCGTAGATCGCCAGCGGTGCCTGCGAAGCATGGCGCTGTTCGCGCTCGCTCATCCACTGCTGATCCTGCCAGACGAAGGCTTCAGCTTGTGGCACCCGTGAAGCGGTGGCCGGCGGCACCTCGGTGGCCTGCGCCATGGGGTCTGCGCGCAGCGGCAGCACACCGTGCTCACCGAGAATTTCGTATTTGTAGCACTCGCCGGGCTGCAGCCGCGGGATGAACAGCTCCCACACGCCGGCCGGGTAGCGCAGACGCATGGGGTGGCGGCGGCCGTCCCAGCTATTGAAGTCGCCAACCACCGAAACCCGCCGCGCATTGGGCGCCCAGACGGCGAAGCGCACCCCAGGCACGCCTTCGTGCTCCATCGGTGCCGAGCCCAGACAGCGCCACAACTGGCGATGGTTGCCTTCGGCGAACAGGTAGAGGTCGGTGTCACCCAGCAGCGGGCCGAAGGCATAGGGATCTTCCGTCTCCTGCACGCTGCCCGGCCAGTGGATGCGCAGGCGGTAGCGCTGCGCCTGGGGCAGTTGCAATTCGAACAGGCCCTGCGGGTCGCTGCAGTGCATGCGTCCCAGCAGCGAGCCGTTGCGGGCCAGCAGGTCCACCGCGTCGGCGTCGGGCAGCCAGACTCGCACCAGGCTCTCGTCGCCTTGCGGGTGTGGGCCGAGGAAGCTGAAAGGATCGCCATCTTCGGCGCGCTGCAGGCGCTGCACTCTGTTCTGATTCAAGGTCGCACTCCCGGCAATTGATTAGCGAGATCCACCAGCCCCTGCAACGGGACATCGATCCAGTCGGGGCGGTGGCCGCTTTCGTAGACGATTTCATAGACAGCCTTTTCCAGGCAGAACAGGTCGAGGGCGGCGCCCTCGCCGTAGCGTTGGTGCCATTCGTGGGGCAAGCCGTTGGCGGCCAGACGATAGGCATCGAGAAAGGCACTGCACGATTGCTCGCGGTAGCGCGACACCACGTCGCGAACTACCTGCTGGGCGTTCGCCGCGCCTTCCACGCCACCGGCGTTACGCTGTGCTACCGCTGCCGCGTAGTCGAAGGAGCGCAGCATGCCGGCGACGTCCTTGAACGGGCTGTGGCGCTGGCGGCGCTCCTCCAGCGAGCGGTTGGGCTCACCCTCGAAGTCGATGATGTAGGCATCGCCCTGCACCACCAGGACCTGGCCCAGGTGAAGGTCGCCATGCACCCGTATGCGCAGGCCACCTGCCGCCTGCGTTGCCAGGCGGGTGACCGCTTCCAGCAACGGTTTTTTCCTGGCCAGCAGCCAGTCGGCCTGTTCGGCTGTCGCCGGGCTCAGGGCGTCACGCTGACGAGCCAGAGCCTGTAGGGCTTCCTGCAGCTGCGCGGTGATGGATTTGGCCCAGTGGGCGCTGTCGCGCTCGCCGCTGAGCTGATAACCGAAGTCCGGATTCTCAACCGGCCGCGCCAGTACCGTGTGCATTTCGCCGACGCGTTTGCCGAGTACGCCGGCGAACTGCTGCAGTTCGCCTAGCGCATCGACATCCGGATTGACGGTGCCGCCGGCCAACTGATCGCGGATGGCGCGGTCGAGAGTGTTGAGCGTCCATTGCCAGGCGTCGCCCTGATTGTCCAGATAACGTTGCATCACCATCAGTGTATGGGGCTGGCCTTGCTCGTCGACCCGCACCACTTCGCCAAGAAATGGCGCGACATTGGCGTAGCCGTGATCGGTCAGGAAGCGCCCCATCTCCACCTCCGGGTGGATACCGGGGAAGCCGCGGCGCAACAGCTTGAGCAACAGCTGCTCGCCGATCAGCACCGAACTGTTGGACTGCTCGGCCGAAAGCAGCTTGAAGTCGTTCTCGTCGATACCGTCGAGCACCAGCAGCGCCACCTCGGCGCGGAACTGCAATTCGCCGCCAGCGCTGCGCAGCACTGCCTGCTCACGCAGCAGGCGCAGGACCTGCTGGCTGAACTGCGGCAGGCTGAAGGCATCGGTCAGCAGCTCCACATGGCGGCCCCGGCGCAGCCGGGCCAGTGCCAGTTGCTGCGGCAGGTCGTTACCCTCGGCGCGTTCCGGCACAGCCGCCAGCGGCAAGCGGTAATGCTCGACGCCACCAGCCCCCGTCACCTGTACCTCGGCTAGCAGCGGCGCGTTGGCATCGTTGCCAAGTGGCATCGCGTACAACACGCTGACGGCCGGGCGCTGTTCACCCGCGAACCAGCGGCGCTTGGGCAGATACAACGGCAGCGACTCGCGCTCCAGCGTCTGCCGTGCGCGCCCGTCCATCACTTCGTTCAGGGCGCGCCCCAGCACCAGGGTCTGCAGCTCCGGCATACGCTCCACCGGTTTCAGGTGCCAGCTGGGCATCTGCGAGGCGTCGGCCAGGTAGAACCAGTAGAAACCGTACGGCGGCAACGTCAGCAGGTAGGTGAGCTGGCCAATGGGCGGGAACGAGGCGCCGCCGATCATCTCCACTGGTACCCGGTCGCGGTACTCAGCCAGTTCCAGTTCGACGGCCTGGGCCGCGCTGGACAGGTTGGCCACGCAGAGGATCTGCTGCTCGCTGCCATCCTCGCCTCGATGCACGCGCAGGTAGGCCAGGATGCGCCGGTTACTCGGCGCCAGCATCGTCAGCGCGCCACGGCCGAAAGCCTTGTGCTGGTTGCGGATGGCGAGCATGCGCCGCGTCCAGTTGAGCAGCGAATGCGGGTCGCGCGCCTGCGCCTCGACGTTGATGGTCTGGTAGCCGTACAGCGGGTCCATGATCGGCGGCAGTACCAGGCTCGCTGGATCGGCGCGGGAGAAGCCGCCGTTGCGGTCCACCGACCATTGCATCGGCGTACGCACGCCATCACGGTCGCCGAGGTAGATGTTGTCGCCCATGCCGAGCTCGTCACCGTAGTACAGCGTCGGCGTGCCGGGCATCGACAGCAGCAGGCTGTTGAGCAGCTCGATGCGCCGCCGGTCACGCCCTACCAGGGGCGCCAGGCGCCGGCGAATGCCGAGGTTGATCCGTGCGCGACTGTCGGCGGCGTAGTAGTTCCACAGGTAGTCGCGCTCGTCGTCGGTGACCATCTCCAGGGTCAGCTCATCGTGGTTGCGCAGGAAGATGGCCCATTGGCAACTGGGCGGAATCTCCGGCGTCTGACGCAGAATGTCGGTGATCGGGAAGCGGTCTTCCTGGGCGATGGCCATGTACATGCGCGGCATCAGCGGGAAGTGGAAGGCCATGTGGCATTCGTCGTCCTCGCCAAAATACGGACGGGTGTCCTCCGGCCACTGGTTGGCCTCGGCCAGTAGCAGGCGATCCGGATAGCGCGCATCCAGTTCGGCGCGGATGCGCTTGAGCACGGCATGGGTCTCCGGCAGGTTCTCGCTGCTGGTGCCGTCACGCTCGATCAGGTACGGAATGGCGTCCAGGCGCAGGCCATCGACGCCCATGTCGAGCCAGAAGCGCATCACCCCGAGCACGGCTTCGAGCACCTTGGGATTGTCGAAATTGAGGTCCGGCTGATGCGAGTAGAAGCGGTGCCAGAAGTACTGGCCGGCCATCGCGTCCCAGGTCCAGTTGGACTTCTCGCTGTCGATGAAGATGATCCGTGTGCCGGCGTACTTCTCGTCGCTGTCAGACCAGACGTAATAATCACGAGCCTTGGAGCCCTTCTTCGCCCGGCGTGCGCGCTGGAACCAGGGGTGCTGATCGGAGGTGTGGTTGATCACCAGCTCGGTGATCACACGCAGGCCGCGCCGGTGCGCCTCGGCGATGAAGCGCCGGGCGTCGGCCAGGCTGCCATAGTCCGGGTGGACATCGTTGTACTTGGCGATGTCATAGCCGTCGTCACGCCGTGGCGAGGGATAGAACGGCAGCAGCCAAAGGGTATTCACACCCAGCTCGGCGATGTAGTCGAGCTTGTCGATCAGGCCCTGAAAGTCGCCGATGCCGTCGTTGTTGGCGTCGAAGAAGGACTTCACGTGGACCTGATAGATCACCGCGTCCTTGTACCACTGCGGGTCGTTGAGGAAGGTCTTGCCGGCGCTGCGCTTGGCCATGGTGATACTCCGTTGTTCACCGGGCGGTCTGGACTCGCCATATGCTGAAAGGCAGGTGCCAGGGTTCGATGCGCATCCACTGCACCTTGCCGTGCCAGGTCCAGCGGTGGCCGTTCATCAGGTCTTCACCGGCCACCGAGGCATCGTCTGGCAGGCCCAGCTCCCACAGCGGCAGTTCGAAGTGCGCTTCCTGGGCGTGATGCGGATCGAGGCTGATGGCGATCAGGATGAAGTTGCTCAGATCAGCCGTGCGCTTGCCGAAGTAGAGGATGTTGTCGTTCCACGCGGTGTAGGCCTGGAAGCCCAGATGGGTCTGCAACGCCGGGTTCTCGCGGCGAATCTGGTTGAGCCGGGTGATCTCGGCGTTGATGTTGCCGGGGGCCTGGTAGTCGCGTGGCCGCAGCTGGTACTTCTCCGAATCGAAGTACTCCTCCTTGCCCGGCACCGGCTCGGCCTCGCACAGCTCGAAGCCCGAATACATGCCCCACAAGCCGGAGCCCATGGTCGCCAGCGCAGCGCGGATGAGAAAGCCGGGCCGGCCGCTGCGCTGCAGGAAATAGGGATTGATATCCGGCGTGTTGACGAAGAAGTTCGGCCGATAGCAATCGCGCCAGGGCGGCTGGTTAAGCTCCTCGAAGTAGGCCTGCAGCTCGGCCTTGGTGTTGCGCCAGGTGAAGTAGGTGTAGCTCTGGCTGAAGCCGAGCTTGCCCAGGCGCGCCATCATGGCCGGGCGGGTGAAGGCCTCGGAGAGGAAGATCACCTCGGGATGGGGTTCACGCACGTCGGCGATCAGCCATTCCCAGAACGGCATCGGCTTGGTGTGCGGGTTGTCGACGCGAAACAGCGTCACGCCCTGCTCCACCCAACCCAGCACCACATCGCGCAACGCCAGCCACAGATCCGGCATGGCGTCTTCGGCATAGAACTCGACGTTGACGATGTCCTCGTACTTCTTCGGCGGGTTCTCGGCATGGCGAATGCTGCCGTCCGGGCGCCAGCTGAACCAGCCGGGGTGCTGCTTGAGCCAGGGGTGATCGGGTGAGCACTGCACGGCGAAATCCAGCGCCACTCCCAGGCCATGTTCGCGGGCCACTTGTACCAGTTGGCGAAAATCCTCGAGGCTGCCGAGCTGCGGGTGCACGGCCTCATGACCGCCCTCCTCGCCGCCGATGCCGTATGGGCTGCCGGGGTCGCCTGGGCCGGCCTTGAGGCTGTTGTTCGGCCCCTTGCGGTGCGCCCGGCCGATGGGATGAATCGGCGGGAAATACAGCACATCGAAGCCCATCCGGGCGATCTCGGGGATGCGTGCGTGCACGTCGGCGAAGGTGCCGTGGCGCTGCTCGTCGCCCAGCGAGCGGGGAAACAGCTCATACCAGCTGGCGAATTCGGCCAGGCTGCGCTCGACGTCCAACGGGTAGTTCGGCGTGCGCAGCAGGTGCGGCCGATATTCGGCGCGGCGCATCAGCTCGTTGACCGAAGGATCGATCAGCACCGCCTCGCGTTCAGACTGCGATTGCGAGGCCTCCATGCGTTCGATCAGCGCTGTAAGCTCGGCACGCAATGGTTCCGGGGCCTGCGCGGCGATACGCCGGACCAGCTGCGCGCCCTCCTGCAGTTCGAGTTCTACCGGCACACCGGCACCGAGCTTCTTCACCAGTTCCTGGCGGAAGCTGGCGTAAACGTCCAGCCAGGCCTCGATGGCGAATTCGCCACGGCCCTGCTGGTCGATGCGCAGCTCTGCGCTCCAGTGATCATTGCCCAGCGCCTGCATCGGCTTGCGCTGCCAAGTGGCTTCGCCACCTGCGCGCCACAGCAGGTCGGCGGCCAGTTGCTCATGTCCATCGCTGAATATCACCGCACTGACCGGCAACGGCCGGCCGCTCAGGCATTTGCTGGCGAAGCGGCCACCTTCAATGATCGGCTGTACCGCTTCAATGGCGATTCTGGGCTGGGCAATGGCGTGTCTGACGGTCTGGTCGGCATGCTGCGGGGACGGCATCTTTCCTGGCTCCTCTACGCCTGGCAGACGTGTTCGAAGGGATGGGCAGACAGGTTTGCGACAGCGCGCGAAGCGCTGCACCTGTCAGAAATTCCGAGGCGGAGGCAGTGGGAAAAGTTCAGGCAGTTTTTGCCCGTTCACCGGGCTGACGGCTATTGCCTGTCGCCCGGCTTTTCATCGGCCTGGTCGTCCGGCTTGGTTCTGGTGCCTGGATCTACCATCAGTGGCATGAGGTGTAGCACCACCAGCACAATCACCGTGGACAGCACGGCGGTGGCCTCGCGCCCGAGGCCGACCGCCACGCCGATGGCGGCCGAGGCCCACAGGCCGGCTGCGGTGGTCAGGCCTTTGACGTCGGAAATGTTCTGGCCTTTGAGGATGGTGCCGGCGCCGAGAAAGCCGACGCCCGCGGCGATGCCCTGGATCACCCGGCTCATTGCATCGGCTTCGGCGCCGTCCTGTTCCAGGGCCATGACGAAGATCGCTGCGCCGAGGCAGACCAGCATGTGCGTGCGCATGCCGGCGGCCTTGCCCATCACCTCGCGTTCGTAGCCGAGCAGGCCGCCGAGGAACATGGCCAGAATCAGGCGCAACGTGGCGCGGGTGATGTGCTCTACCTGGCCGAGGTCAGAAAACTCCTGCGCCAGGGTCGTGAGAATTCGTTCGAGTACGTCCATCGTCGTTCAATCTCCATGGATGCTTTGCATCAGAGCGAATCCGGTGCGCAGAGGTTCGAGTCATCGTTGCCGCCGGTTATCCGAAACCGGGAACCTGTGCTCCATAAGGCATTCAGTTCCCTTAGAGACCCAAACCAGTAGGGAGAACGCTCATGCCACGTGGCAGCAAAGACAAATACACTGCTAAGCAGAAACGCAAGGCCGAACACATCGAGGACAGCTACAAGGAGCGCGGCGTACCCGAAGACGAGGCCGAGGCGCGCGCCTGGGCCACGGTCAACAAGCAGTCCGGCGGTGGTGAAAAAGCCGGCGGTTCCGGGCAGAAGACCAGCGCGGCCAGCAAGGAGGCTGCTCGCAAGTCCTCGGCACGGCGTGCGGTGGCGACCCGCGAGGGCGTGCCCCGGCCCGGCCGGCGCCTGGAAACGATGACCAAGACCGAGCTGATGGACCTGGCACGCAAGCGGGATATCAGCGGGCGCTCCAGCATGAGCAAGGACGAGCTGCTGCAGGCGCTACGCAAGGCCAGCGCCTGAGGCGGCGGGCAATGACTAGGCCGGCCTGAAGGTCTCGTCATTCTCGCGCAGGATTCCCGCGCAGGCGGGAACCCAGAACGCCCTGCGAGCCGGACTCCCGCCTACGCGGGAGTGACGTCCATCAAGACACCAGTTCTCGCTCACGCTCCACGCGCTCGCCGCAATCGCAGCCAGCGCTCTGGCACGGGACCATGCCCTTGGGGTGACGCTGCATGCAGGCTTCGCAGCAATACAGCAGATCTTCGCCCGCCACTTCGTGCACCCACTCGCGAGACTCGACCGCGCAATCGCAATGTGGGCATGCACAGGTATGTGCGTTCATGGCTCGCCCTCCTCGTCGGTGGATACCACTTCATCGGTCCAGGGTTTGCCATCGAGCGGAGCCGAGCGCGCCAGTTCCGCTTCGTCGAGGCCAAAGCCGCCACCGACCTCACTCTCCTCGACCACGCTCAGCTCTTCATCGAGAGCGCCATCGCCGCCACGCTCAAGCGGCGAGCGTGCACCGCTGTCATCGATCAGCGTATCCGGGCTGAGATCGTCGAGGCTGACGTTGTCCTCATGCTCGCTTTCGCCGAGAGTCGCCGCGCCGGTCAGGCCGATTTCATCCTCTGGGTTGGACGATGGACGCGCGGTCGGCTGCAAGGTGGGCTCGCCGGTGCCGAGGCTGTCTTCGTCATCGCTGAAGTCCAGTGGTTGGTCATCGATTCGTTCCGCGGTGGAGCCTGGAGTAGTGTCTTTCATGGGATACCTCCTTCGAACGATATGGGCCGCGCATGGCGACGACGCAGATGCACCATCGCCCGTGCGCTCGACTCAAGGCGAAATCGGGTCGCTGGCAGGAAAGGTTTCTTCCAGCGCATGATTCAGCCGACTTTCCTGGCGCCCCTTGACCCGCTCCATTTCCTTCTGCAGTTTCGGTAGCGCCGCGCGCAGATCGGCCACGCACTCACGCAGGCATTGGAGTTCGCTCTTGGGGTCGCTGATCAAGCCCTTGACCACGCAATGTCCGCTGATCCCGCGCTGCAGCAGCGCAGCGCCGCCAAGGGCCTTGAGCACGCCTGACGAGCCGCCCTGGCAAACGCCGGCGACGATGGCGGTGGCGCCGGAGGCGAGTGAGATGGCACGTTCCAGACGATGAACGTTATGGGTCAGTGACATGGCGTTTCTCCTTAGCGTTGGATGGAGGAGCCCATTGCGGCCCCCGTGAGATTTAGAAAGTCAGGTGCACGGCAAAGGTTCAGGCTATTTGCCGAACGTCCTGCAGGGCGGTCTGCTGCATCAGCCTGTCGACCACGTCGAACAGCGCGGCGCGATGCTCGGCGCCACCGCTGCGAGCGCGGCGGTAGGTAATGAGCTGGGACTCGGCGCTGCCGCCGACACGCGCCAGCTTGCGCGCGTGGCTAATGATCCAGCTGTCCTTGGGCGCAATCTGCTCACCGATGCAGGCCAGCACCTCGTCCAGCCAGGCCGAGAATGGCAAGGTGCTCTGGCTACGCGGTTCGATGAACAGCCCGCGCAGGCCCCGGCGCTTTGCGCGCCAGCGGTTTTCCAGGGTAAGGATGCGGGTCAGCGGGTCATCGAACCAATCATCGTGCGGGGCTTCCAGGGCATGGCCGAGCATGGCGCGAAACAGCCCGGCGATGCACAGGGCATCGTCCAGACGCGGGCAGGCATCGGCGATGCGCAGCTCCAAGGTGGGGAAACGCAATGACGGGCGAATGTTCCACCACAGATTGAGGGCCGAGCCGATGCAGTCGGTATCGGTCATCACCTTCAAGTAGCGCCGGTACTCGGCGTCATCGCGAAAGTGATCGGGAATACCCATGCGCGGCCATTCATCGCACACTGCCTGGCGATAGCTCATCAAACCGCACGGGCGGCCATCCCAGAACGACGAGGACGCACTTAGCCCCAGCAATAGTGGCAGCCAAGGTGTCAGCCGGTTCATCAGGCGGATGCGATCGACGCCTTCTGGCACACCGACATGCACATGCAGACCGGCCAGCACGCTGCGGCTGGCGACGATCCGATAGTCGTCGAAGATCGCCCGGTAGCGCGCCATATCGGTCGCCTGCACGCTGCGCCATTGCCCCAACGGATGGGTGCCGGCAGCGAGAATGCCGCAGCCGAACTCGCTGGCCAGCGCGGCCATGGTCGTGCGCGCCTGACCCAGACAGTCGCGCGCCTCATCGAGGCTGTGCAGCACTGGAGTCACCACTTCGAACTGCGCGGCGAACATCTCTCGCGTCACTCGCTGGCCCAGCGCGCGACGACTGGATATGGCGAATGCCTCGACCCCGTGCTGCGCTACGCGGCGGCTGGCCAGGTCTGTCAGAAAATACTCTTCCTCGATGCCGAATGTGCTCGCTGCCATGACTCGCCTGCTCCCGTTATTCCTGTAGTTGAGAACCGTCGGGAGGCCTGAGTTCAACCTCTTTGATCAGTTGTCGGGCAGCGAAAATTCATGGGGAATCTTTATTCGGGTGAACAGCTCCTATGCAACACATCGCCCTCTTATAGATGGACTTATTCAGGAGATCTGCCCCATGTCGATAGCCAGTTTCATCGACAGCCCCGGAGCCCAGCCCGTTTCGCTCGCTCCCGTTTCAGGCCCGTTTCAGAGCCTTTATCAGCAGCTGTTGGCTGAGCCCGAACCGGGCCATCCGCAGGCGCGCGAGTTTCTGTTGGAGTGCTTGCAGGAAGTGGCGGAGCTACCCTGCGAGCTGCCACAAAGCCCCTTTGAACTGGCGGCCTGGTCGCAACGTCATCACAAGCAGGTAGCAGCGGACTACGCTGACTATCTCGCCAAGCGACATGCCGGTGAAGGCCGCCGTTACTTCCCGCGCAAAGCGGATGCCCTGCACTTTCTACGAGCCGTGGCACCAACGAAACTGGTCGACGGTGCCTGGCTGTACGGCGTTTTGCCGCACTGGCGCGACTATCGCGTGTATCCGCTGGTGCGCACCTACCTGGAAGAGCTTGGCGATGGGCTCGCGGCGCAGAATCACGTACTGATCTACCAGCGCCTGCTGGCTGGCCAGGGCTGTGACGACACACTGGAACTGGATGATGGCCTGTATCGCCAGGGTGCGATCCAACTGGCGCTGGGCCTGCTGGCCGACGAGTTTCTGCCTGAAGTGATCGGCTACAACCTCGGCTACGAACAATTGCCGCTGCACCTGTTGATCAGTGCCTTCGAGCTCAATGAGCTGGACATCGACGCCTACTATTTCAAGCTGCACGTCACCATCGACAATGGCTCCAGCGGCCACGCTGCCAAGGCCGTACAGAGCGTGCTGACCAACCTGCCGCGCGTGGGCGACGCCCAGGTGTTCTACCAGCGTGTGCTGCGTGGCTACATGCTCAATGAGCTGGGTGTGGGCTCGACGGACGTGATCGAAAGCTTCGACCTGGAGCAACAGTTGCTGCAGATGTTCGAGCAAAAGCGTGCGGTTGCCAGCCAGGTGCATTCTGACTACTGCCGCATCGCCGGTCGCACGGTCAATGAATGGCTGGGCAGCACCAGCAGTGTGGCGAGCTTTCTCGAAGCGCTGCAAAGCAATAACTGGATACGCCGCGACACGGACCCGGCCTGCAGCCGTTTCTGGCGCCTGATGCAAGGCCCTGGCGCCGCCATGTTCGGTGTTTTCAGCAACTACGAGCGCCAGCTGCTGCACGACTGGATTGCCGGCAGCTGGCAACCGGACGCGCCAGCGAAACCCTTCCGTCCACGGCGCCGGCCACAACCCGCACTCTCGCTCGCAGGCGGTACGCAGCATGGCGAACTGGACCGCGAACGCCGCGAGCTGATTCAGGAGCTGCAAGGTATGGACGTCTATCGCCGCGAAGCTCGTCTGATCGGCCTGCAGGCGCCCGCACAGCATTGGTCCAGTGCTGGCCTGGCAGCCACTCGTACCTTCGCGGCGCTGATCCAGTAGCCGCCCTGCCCCTGGAACCCGCGCATGCTCGAACCCGCCTTCAACGCCCCGCAGAGTCTCGCCCTGCTACGCCTGGGTACGCTCTTGCGTGCCCGCGGTTATCGCTTCGTCACCCCGACGCCGCTCACTCATCAGCGCGTCAACCAGCGTCCGGGTAATGCGTTGGCCAAGGACTTGCGCGATGTTTTCGGCTGGAGCCGGCCGTTCGCTGACGGCGTGCTGGATGAGGAAATCGTCGAATGCATGGGCGAGGCCGAAGTGCTGCAATCTCACGCGCAAGGCTGGATCAGCCAGGTGCGCTGGTCCAGCCTGGGCGACGGGCTCTATGTGCACTCGCGTTTTCCAACGGAGGAAAGCGACGCGGTGTTCTTCGGCCCCGATACCTACCGTTTCACCCGCCTGCTGCGCGATTACCTGACGCACAGCAATCAGCCGCTACGACGTATTGCCGATATAGGCTGCGGCGCCGGCCCAGGCGCGATCACGGCGGCCTTGCTGCGGCCGGGTGCTGAAGTGATGGCACTGGATATAAACCCCAAAGCGCTGAACCTGACCGCCGTGAATGCCCGACTGGCCGGCATCTACAACCTGCGCATACAGAGCAGCGATCTGCTGCGCGATGTGGATGGACAGTTCGATCTGATCATCGCCAACCCGCCCTATATGCTCGATCCACAGCAGCGCACCTATCGCCACGGCGGCGGCAAGCACGGCGCCGGGCTGTCCCTGGCGATTTTCGATACGGCGATGGAAAGACTGGCGCCCGGCGGCACGCTGTTGCTCTACACCGGGGTAGCGATCGTCGATGGCGAGGATCCGTTGCTCAATGCCATACGCTTATCGCTGCGTGACACCTGCTGGGATTGGGACTACGAAGAGATCGATCCGGACGTGTTCGGTGAAGAGTTGCAGAAAGCCGAGTATGCCCAGGCTGAGCGTATTGCCTGCGTGGCGTTGCGCCTGACCTATCAGCCTGGTCTGCGCCAGCGCTAGGCGCTGTAAGAAAAAGGTTGTAGTACCTGCGCCGAACATACGTAGGCGCAGGCCACCACTTGTACTCAAGCCGCTTTGGCTTGCGCGCCGCTCTTCAGGGATTTGCGCAGCACTTCCATCGATTCGCCCAGTTGCTCCAGTTGCTGCTTGCTCAGCAGCTTGCGGGCCTGCGGGAACATGTCGCGCTCCTCTTCCTCGATGTGGTGCTCCAGCAGCTCCTTGAGCACCTTGACCCTGCCTGCGAATTCGAGCGTGGATGGCGACGTCTTCTTGATGTCGGGCAGTACCAGCGCCTCGACGGCACGGTGCTCCTCCTTCGCTTCGATGGCCAGCACGGCGTCATCCTTGCTGCCAGCGCGCCTGAAGGCGGGATAGAAAATCTGCTCTTCGAGTTCGGTATGGACCTTCAATTCCTGCTCGATCTTGAGCAGCAGCTTTTTACGCGTCTGCACCGCTCGCTCAGTGGTTCCTTCCAGTTTGCTCAGCAGGTCTTTGACGGTTTCGTGGTCCTTCTTCAGCAGTTCGATGGCATTCATCGTGTTGCTCTCCTCAGGTCTACCAATCACATCTACAAAAATGCCAGGGCCCGCTGCAAAGCGGGCCCCGGTATGACAGTCACGACTCGCGGCTGCTTTTGGTTTTCTGACCACCTTTGCGTCCGGCCTCGGCGGCTCTCTGACGGTCATTGGCAAAGTTGCCGCCGCTGTTGTGACCGCCCTTACGGCCGGCCTCGGATGCTTTCTGACGATCGTTTGCGAAGTTACCCGGATTTTTACTGGTCGCCATTGCTGGTACCTCCTGATAGTGACTCGCGAGGCGTTATTGCCTCTACATAAATGAGGCAGGCTCTGCCACGAGTCGTTCAGGCTTTTTTCATCAGCCGTTGACCACGCTGCCGCCGTTGACATGCAGCATCTGCCCGGTGACGTAAGAGGCATCGTTGCTGGCCAGATAAACGAATGCCGGGGCAACCTCTGCAGGTTGTCCGGGGCGCCCCAGCGGCGTGTCGGCGCCGAACTCGGAGACCTTCTCGGCGCTGAAGGTGGACGGGATCAGCGGCGTCCAGATCGGCCCGGGTGCAACGCCATTGACGCGAATGCCACGCGGCGCCAGATTGATCGACAGCGAGCGGGTGAACGAGGTGATCGCGCCCTTGGTCGAGGAATAGTCGAGCAACATCGGGTTGCCCTTGTAGGCCGTCACCGAACTGGTATTGATGATGCTCGAGCCCGGCTGCAGATGCTCCAGCGCGACCTTGGTCAGGTGGAACATGGCGAAGATATTGGTGCGGAAGGTCTGCTCCCACTGCGCCTGGTCGACGGCCTCGAGGTTATGCTCGGGATGCTGTTCGCCAGCGTTGTTGATGAGGATGTCGATACGTCCCCACTTGGCGATCACCGCGTCGACCACGCACTGGCAGAAGCCGCCGTCGCCCACGTCACCAGCCAGGGCGATGGCTTCGCCGCCGTGATGTTTCACCTCGTCGAGGGTTTTCTGCGCATCTTCATCCTCGTTCAGGTAAACCAATGCAACCTTGGCGCCTTCCAGGGCGTAGTGCACGGCGACAGCGCGGCCAATACCGCTGTCGCCGCCGGTGATGATCGCCACCTTGCCGGTCAGTTTGCCGGCGGCGCGGTAATCATCGGCAAGGTAGATCGGCTCAGGGTGCATGGCGTGTTCGACACCAGGTTGCCGCTGCTGATGCTGAGGCGGCAGGGTCTTGTCGTTCATCCTTCACTCCTCCTTTCGCTGGCGTTCAGACGGCCTTCAGTTGCGGGCTCGCAGTCATCACTGGATGGGTCTTGTGGCGGTTCTCGAAGCAGAAGTTGGTGGCCTGCACGTAGCCTTCGGCCGAACCACAATCGAAGCGGCGACCCTTGAACTTGTAGGCCAGCACACAGCCCTGCTGGGCCTGCTTCATCAGCGCGTCGGTGATCTGGATTTCGCCGCTCTTGCCCGGCTCGGTCTGCTCGATCAACGAGAAGATGTCCGGTGTGAGGATGTAGCGGCCGATGATCGCCAGATTCGACGGTGCGTCTTCCGGGTTGGGCTTCTCCACCATGCTGTCGATGCGGAAGATATCGTCGCGCAGCGCCTCACCGGCAATCACGCCATAGCGCGAGACTTCGTCCATCGGCACCTCCTGGATGGCGACGATGGAGCAGCGGAACTGTTCGTAGAGCTTGACCATCTGGGTCAGCACGCCGTCGCCGTCAAGGTTCAGGCACAGGTCATCGGCCAGCACCACGGCGAAGGCCTCGTCGCCGATCAACGGGCGGCCGGTCAGAATGGCGTGGCCCAGGCCCTTCATTTCCACCTGACGGGTGTAGGAGAAGGTGCATTGATCGATCAGGTGACGAACACCACTGAGGGATTTTTCCTTGCCGGTGTTGGATATCTCGTGCTCCAGCTCGTAGCTGATATCGAAGTGATCCTCCAGCGAGCGCTTGCCACGACCGGTGACGATGGCGATTTCATTGAGCCCGGCCTGCAGTGCTTCTTCGACGCCGTACTGGATCAACGGGGTGTCGACCACCGGCAGCATTTCCTTGGGCATCGACTTGGTAGCGGGAAGAAAACGGGTGCCGTAACCGGCTGCGGGAAACAAACATTTCTTGATCATGAGTTCTATACCAATTGAGTGACTCGGTAATAGAACCTGACCCGTTTAGAACCTTTACGGTTCAAGATATTTCAGCAGGCGCCGTTTCGCTGCTGCACGTTTTGCGACGTTCGGCACCTCGACCTCAGCACGTGGATGCCGAGGTGCCGCTGCAAGCAAGAAGCCCTCCCTATGCGGGATAACGGCTCACTTCGATCAGATTGCCGTCCGGGTCGCGAAAGTACACCGACTCGATAGGGCCAATGGCGCCGGTGCGCGCCACCGGCCCCTCTTCTACTGTCACGCCCTGCTCGGCCAGATGAGCCATGACTCGCTCCAGCGGCCACAGGGTGATCAGGCACAGATCGATGGCGCCTGGGGTCGGCTTGATCGCCTTGGGCTCGAACTCACGCCCGGCCTGATGCAGATTGAATTTCTGCTGGCCAAATAGCAGAGCACGGCGCCCGGCGCCGAAACGCTCGTGGCGCATGCCCAGTACGCGCTGGTAAAAGTCGACGGTGGTGTCGATATCCGCCACCGTCAGTACCAGATGGTCCAGTCTCTCGATCATGCTCAATGCCTGTCCAGAAGATGAAAACGCGGCAACCCCAGGTGCCAGTGGATTGCCGCCAGACGAGCGGCCAGCACCACGAACATTGCCGCTGCGGTGTCGAGCCAGTGCGGCGTGCCCAGGGCACGCAGGCCGATAAAGGTCAGCGCGCCGGCGATGCAGGCCGTGGCGTAGATTTCCTTCTGGAAGATCAGCGGAATCTCGTTGCACAGCACGTCGCGAATCACCCCACCAACCACACCGGTCATCACCCCCATGATCACGGCGGTACTGATCGGCGTGCCGTGCTGCAGCGCCAGCTCGGTGCCATACACGGTGAACACGGCCAGACCGAAGGCGTCGGCGATCAACAGACCTTTCTCGTGAATAGGCCGGGTCATGCGCACCCAGGCCACCGTGCCCAGCGCCGCCAGGGAGGCGACCAGGATGTAGGTGTCATCGCGAATCCAGCTGACCGGATGATTGTCCAGAATCAGATCGCGCAGCGTGCCGCCGCCCAGCGCGGTGACGATGGCCATCACCAGCACGCCGAACAAGTCCATGGACTTGCGCCCCGCCATCAGCGCACCGGTGATGGCAAATACCGCCACGCCGAACAGGTCGGCGACATAGAAAAGCTTTTCCATGCTGTCCTCAGCGGCTGACCGGCGTACGCAGGGTGACGAACTCCTCGGCAGCGCTCGGGTGCACGCCGATGGTCTCATCGAAGATCTGCTTGGTCGCACCGGCTTTCAGCGCAACAGCCAGGCCCTGGACGATCTCGCCGGCCTCCGGGCCGACCATGTGGCAGCCGAGCACGCGGTCGCTGTCGGCATCGACCACCAGCTTCATCAGCGTGCGCTCGGGGTTCTCGGTCAGCGTCAGCTTCATCGGGCGGAAGCGGCTCTCGAAGATCTTCACCTTGTGCCCGTCCTCGATAGCCTGCTCCTCGCTGAGGCCAACGGTGCCGATGTTCGGCAGGCTGAACACGGCGGTGGGGATCATGCTGTAATCCAGCGGCCGGTACTCATCGGGTTTGAACAGCCGGCGCGCCACGGCCATGCCTTCGGCCAGTGCGACCGGGGTCAGCTGCACGCGGCCGATCACATCGCCAAGGGCGAGAATCGATTGCGCGGAGGTCTGGAACAGGTCGTCGACCTCGACGTAGCCGCGCTTGTCCAGTTTCACCTCGACGTTTTCCAGGCCGAGGTTATCGAGCAGCGGCCGGCGACCGGTGGCGTAGAACACGCAATCGGCCTCCAGTACGCGACCATCCTTGAGCGTCGCGGCCAGGCTGCCGTCAGCGTTGCGTTCGATGCTGGCGATGTCGGCGTTGAACTGCAGGTCCAGGCCCTTCTTGCTCAGTTCATCGCGCAGGTGCTCGCGCACCGCACCATCGAAGCCACGCAGGAACAGGTCACCGCGATACAGCAACGAAGTCTGCGCGCCCAGGCCATGGAAAATCGAGGCGAACTCCACGGCGATATAACCGCCGCCGACCACCAGTACGCGCTTGGGCAACTGCTTGAGGAAGAAGGCTTCGTTGGAGCTGATGGCGAGTTCGCGACCTGGAATGTCGGGAATCTGCGGCCAGCCGCCAGTGGCGATCAGAATGCGTTCAGTGCTATGACGCTGGCCGTTCACTTCGACGGTATGCGCATCGACGATACGCGCATGACCTTCGAACAGACTGACACCACTGTTGGTCAACAGGTTGCGGTAGATGCCATTGAGGCGTTCGATCTCGCGGTTCTTGTTGGCGATCAATGTCGCCCAGTCGAAATTCGCTTCCCCCAGCGACCAGCCGAAACCGGAGGCCTGCTCGAAGTCATCGGAGAAATGCGCGCCGTACACCAGCAACTTTTTCGGTACGCAACCGACATTGACGCAGGTGCCGCCCAGATAGCGGCTCTCGGCGACCGCAACGCGGGCACCATAACCAGCGGCGAAGCGCGCCGCACGTACGCCGCCGGAACCGGCGCCGATCACGAACAGGTCGAAGTCGTAACTCATGGGGTATCTCCTTGGCAGACGAGGAGCATACCGTAAAGGCCCGCGCTAAGCTGAACGCCGGAGGTGGAGAACATGCGCCCGACCCTGACTCATCTGGCCCTGCACGTCCCCGATCTCGACGCCTGCATCGCCTTCTATCAACGTTTCTGCGCCATGCAGGTGATCCACGAGCGCCCCGGCAAGGGCACACGCATCGTCTGGATGGCCGAGCCAGGCAAGGAACACCAGTTCATCTTCGTGATCATGCCGGGTGGGCAAGACCGCAGCCTGGCTGCCAATGACTACAGCCACTTCGGCTTTGCCCTGGGCAGCCGCGCAGAGGTCGATCGCATCGCCGCCATGGCCGAAGACGACGGCTGCCTGATCTGGGCACCACGCGACGAACCCTATCCGGTTGGCTATTACTGCGGCCTGCGCGACCCGGCCGGCAACTACGTCGAGTTCAGCTACGGCCAGCCGCTCGGGCCTGGCTCCGAGAAAATGCCCATCCCCTGAAATGCAAAACGCCACCCGAAGGTGGCGTTTCGTTTACCTGAAGGCGTATCAGAACGCCTTGCCGGTCTTGTACAGGTTCTCGAAGCAGAAGTTGGTCGCGTCGATGTAACCCTCGGCGCTGCCGCAATCGAAACGCTGGCCCTTGAACTTGTACGCCATCACACAGCCCTGCTGGGCCTGGCGCATCAGCGCATCAGTGATCTGGATTTCGCCACCCTTGCCCGGCGGCGTGCTGCGAATCAGATCGAAGATATCCGGGGTGAGGATGTAGCGACCGATGATCGCCAGGTTCGACGGCGCGTCCTCGGGCTTGGGCTTCTCCACCATGTTGCTGACACGGTAGATGTCATCGCGGATCATCTCGCCGGCGATCACGCCATACTTGGACGTCTCGTCCTTCGGCACTTCCTGAATCGCCACGATGGAGCAGCGGAACTGGTTGTACAGCTTGACCATCTGCGCCAACACGCTATCGCCTTCCAGGTTCAGGCACAGGTCGTCAGCCAATACCACAGCGAACGGCTCGTCACCGATCAGCGGCTGACCGCAGAGGATGGCGTGGCCCAGGCCTTTCATTTCGACCTGGCGGGTGTAGGAGAAGCTGCACTCGTCGATCAAACGACGGATGCCAACCAGGTACTTCTCCTTGTCGGTGCCCTTGATCTGGTGTTCGAGCTCGTAGCTCACGTCGAAATGGTCTTCCAGCGCACGCTTGCCGCGACCGGTGACGATGGAGATCTGGTTGAGGCCAGCCTCGAGTGCCTCTTCAACCCCATATTGAATCAGTGGCTTGTTCACCACCGGCAACATTTCCTTGGGCATTGCCTTGGTAGCAGGCAGGAAGCGCGTGCCGTAACCGGCAGCGGGGAACAGGCATTTCTTGATCATGGGACTCCCTAGTGGGGATGGTTGGAATGCGCGCTCAGTCTATCAAGCCGCGCTAGCCTTACAACTGCCGCTTGCAGGTCGACCGATGCCGCGATAAAGAAAACCCAGCTCCGCCAGCTGATCGGCGTCATAGATGTTGCGCCCGTCGAACAGCACCGGCATGCGCATCACGCCGCAAATACGCGGGAAGTCTGGCTGACGGAACTGCTTCCACTCCGTCACCAGCACCAGCGCATCGGCACCCTGGGCGACGGCATAGGGCGATTCGCTGAGCATCAACTGCCCCGCCTCCACGGCCGACGCATAGCGCGCAGCCACAGCTGCCGTGGCGGCAGGGTCGCAAGCCTGCACCTTGGCACCCGCCGTTAACAGCGCGTCGAGCAATACCAAACTGGGCGCCTCGCGCAGATCGTCAGTACCGGGCTTGAATGCCAACCCCCAGAGCGCGACGACCCGCCCCTGCAAGTGGCTATTGAAATGCTCGCGCAAAGCCTGGAACAGCAGCGTCTTCTGCAGCGCATTGCGCGCCTCGACCGCACGCAGGATGCCGGGCTCAATGCCCTCGTGCTCAGCCGTGCGGATCAACGCTTTCACATCCTTGGGAAAGCACGAACCGCCGTAGCCACAGCCGGCATAGATGAAGTGCGTGCCGATGCGCCGGTCGCTACCGATACCACGGCGTACCTCTTCGATATCCACACCAAGGCGCGCGCAGATGCCCGCCATCTCGTTGATAAAGGAAATCTTGGTCGCCAGAAAGGCATTGGCCGCGTACTTGCTGAACTCCGCAGCGCGCACGCCCATGCACAACAGGCGATCGTGATTGCGCAGAAATGGCGCATACAGCCGGCGTAGCAACTCGCGCCCACGCTCCTCGTCACAGCCGACAATCACCCGATCAGGGCGCATGAAATCCTCGACGGCAGAGCCTTCCTTGAGAAACTCCGGATTGCTCGCCACGGTCACCCGCGCCCGTTGCTCCCGACGCGCCAGACCAGCGTTGATGCGCTGCGCCACACGCTCAGCGGTGCCCACCGGCACCGTGGATTTGTCCACGACCAGGCACGCATGATCGAGCCGTTCACCCAGCTCGTCGGCAACCGCCAGCACATGGCTCAGATCGGCAGAACCGTCCTCGCCACTGGGCGTACCCACCGCAATGAAAATCACCTCGGCGCGACGGATGCCGGCCTTCAACTGCGAAGTGAAACTGAGCTGCCCACCGGCCAACTGCGCCTTGAGCATCGCCTCCAGGCCAGGTTCATAGATCGGTACCTCGCCTCGCGCAAGCATCGCGACGCGCTGCGGATCTCGCTCGACGCAGACCACCTGATTGCCCATCTCGGCAAAACAGGTGGCCGTCACCAAACCTACGTACCCTGCTCCAATCACGCATATCTGCATCGCAGCATCCTCCTGGCCGATGCTGCGATTGCAACCAATCGCGGTGGCAGCGATATGACGGAACGACGAAGGAATGATGACAGGCGTGTATGTACGCATCATGGGTACGCATAGCGTGAAAACTGTGGGGACCAGAAAAACAAAAGCCCCTGTAGGTTTACCTGCAGGGGCTTTGCGAAAGTGGTGGTGAAGAACAGATTCGAACCCGTTTCGGTAGCGTGTCAGTCCGTGCCAAACCCGCTCAATAGCGGCTTTCCGCTCCCCTCACCGGCTCGTTTCGTCGCTATTCGGTTCTATGATTTCGACACTCAACCGGCACGCAGCTCGTTGATCAACTCCGGGTGCCGGCCCAGGATCTTGAACAACTGCACCAGCGGTTGCGGTGCTTCCGTACTGCCTCGCTCGTAGCGAGAAAACGCATTCGGCCCACCGCCGAACAGCTCGGCCGCTTCACGCTGGCTCAACCGCAACTGCTTACGCACGCTGCGAATCAGCTCCTGATTGCCGTCCTGGGCGTTCACCTGCTGGCGAAACTCGTTCATGGCACGCATAACGCGCTCACTCTCAGCCGGCGCAGTCAGGGACTCGCCGCACGCATCGCACCAGTCAGCCGTTACTGCAGTAATTTGGGTGGTCTGCCCCTTGTAGGTGAAGGGCATATCGCGGGTGTCGTGAACCAGTTCCGCCCCGCCGCATACTGGACATTTCATGGTCACTTCTCCTTGAAGGAAACGATCAGCAGATCGGCCACCAGCGTGAACTTCAGATAGACCTGCCCGAATTCGGTGTCGGGTCGGTAAACGTCCTGCCAGCTAGTATGATCCGCATAGGTTGTCATGCTCTTGAAAAAGTCGCGGCTGTTCAGGGCACTGATGACGGCCAGCATGTCGGCCATCTCCATACCCAGCTCAGCGCCCCCTTCCAGGGCTACGCGGGTGAAGCGATAACGCTGATCGGCTACGGCCTGCTTCACCAGCTCAAGCTTGAAATGGGGTTTGCGCTTTTCCATGCCGCACAAAATAACCTTTTAGGTTAATCTCTTCAAGGGAGCCTCCATGCCAAACGACAAACGCCAGCAACTACGCAATCAGTTGCTGGCTGGTGCCGAATCCAAGCCAGCAAAGCCTGCCAACCAGCGATATTTCGCTAGCCTGCGCGAACGTGTACGGCACTCCAGGCAGTCACCTGCTCCATCGAATTGAAGCGAGCAGTTGGCTGATTAGCGTCTTGAGCCGAGAGAAGAGCGACAAGCCAGAAATCAAAAAGCCCCGAAAGCTTGTCAGCTTTCAGGGCTTTAGGTATTGCGAAAGTGGCGGTGAAGAAGAGATTCGAACTCTTGATACGGTTTCCCGTATACACACTTTCCAGGCGTGCTCCTTCAACCACTCGGACACTTCACCGGATCTCGACGTTTTGGCGTTTACCCCGTCGAGGCGCGCTAATGTAGTCGAATGTTTTCCCGATGGCAAATTTTTTTTAAAGGATTCATGCGCTTAAGAGCGCAGCGGGTTTTCCTCGTGCTCCTCGCACGGCAGCTCGTCGAAGCGCATGTGGCCGAATAGCAGAAAACCCAGGGACATGAACAGGCCCAAGCCGAATAGCAGCAGCACGCCGGATGGGCTGCGCAGGTAGAAGGTTTCGCTGAGCACGACCGATGCCAGCAGCAGGCCGATCACGGCAAGCATATAAAGGATGGAGTAGAGGGTGTTCATGGGGCAGCTCCTTCGGTTCGCCGCTCACCTTAAGGGCCTGGCTTTGCTTTCGACCAATTGCCATCCGGCATTGCCGCGATAGGCAAAAACACTGACCAGCCAGTCAGCCGCGGCGCTTTACCAGAGCGCTTCGGCTGAGTACCTTCTGCCCACATTCGCCCCCAAGGCTCTAACAAGGAAAACCGCCATGAGCGACCTGATCAGCTACCAACTCGACGACGGCATCGCCACCCTCACCCTGAGCAATGGCAAGGTCAACGCCATCTCGCCTGACGTGATCGCTGCGTTCAATGCCGCCCTCGACCGCGCCGAACAGGATCGCGCCATCGTCGTCATCACCGGCCAGCCGGGGATTCTTTCCGGCGGCTATGACCTGAAGGTGATGACCTCGGGCCCGCAGAATGCAATCAACCTGGTCGCTGCTGGCTCTACCCTGGCGCGGCGCATGCTCGCTCACCCCTACCCGATCATCGTCGCCTGTGCCGGTCATGCCGTGGCCAAGGGTGCGTTCATCCTGCTGTCGGCCGATTACCGTATCGGCGTGGAGGGTCCGTTCAATATCGGCCTGAATGAAGTGCAGATCGGCATGACCATGCACCACGTCGGTATCGAGCTGGCTCGTGATCGTCTGCGCAAGTCTGCGTTCCACCGTTCGGTGATCAATGGCGAGATGTTCGACCCGGCTGGCGCGGTAGATGCCGGCTTCCTGGACAAGGTGGTGCCGGCCGAGCAATTGCAGGCTACCGCTCAGGCGGTGGCGCAGCAGATGAAGAAGATCAACATGACCGCGCACAAGAACACCAAGCTGAAGGTGCGCAAGGCGCTGCTGGAAACCCTCGATGCCGCCATCGAGATGGACAAGCAACACCTGCTGTAAGCATTCGGTAACCCATAAATGAAAAGCGCCGCTTCCGTTGAGGTCGCGGCGCGTTTTCTTTGCGCGTCTAGCCAATTAACCCGCCGGCGAATGTCGGTGCGCGCGGCGCACCCTACGGGTCAGCCGGAATAATCCAGGGCCGTCCAGGCTCGGCTCAGGCCTTGCGCGAGCACGCAGCCGGGCTTGCTCAGTTGCTCGTTGAAGGCGGCCGGCAACAGCGTGGTTTCACCCTCTGCAGCGCCATGACGCTCGGTCAGCCACTGCAGCTTGCCGCAGTTGGGCGTTTCGATCACGTAACTGGCGGCAATGTTGGAGTGATGGCTGGGCAGTCGAATCACGTCGAGCACTATGCCCGTCTCCTCGACACGCTGGCCATCGGAGACCAGTACGGCCCAGGCCTGCTCGCCCTCGATCACCAGGTAGGCACCGTTGGCCTGTGGTCGATCAATCTGCGGTTGCGCGCAGCCGCTCAGCAGGGCCAATAGCACAATCGTCATCAGCATCTGTTGCATTGCCAATACCCCCTCGCAAGGCGCCCACCTTCAGGTGGTGGACGGGTTGTTGTCGCCTAAGTGAGGCCAATATCACCCAATACTGTTTATTTGTACAGTATTTTTCGATTAGGCTATATCGCAGGTAAATGATCGATTGCACAGGAGCGCCATCATGCTGGACGTACTGCAGCTAAAACACCGAGTGAACCGCATGCCGCTGGAGCGGGTACGCGAGATGGTCGAGGAACTACAGCTCGAGGGCATCGTCACCGAGAGCCACACCCCTTTCAATCGTCAGCACTTCAATACCTGCTTCGCCGAGATCGAGGCGCTGCTGCAGCGCGCCGGCTACCATCGGCAACTGGATGTGGTCGGCTACCAGGGTCTGGCCTATGCGCTGTTCGATCCGGCTCGCTGGGAAGCCGTCGAAGTGCTGCGCTGGCTGCGCGACTTCGTCGAGGAGGCGCGCGTTCAACCGGCGTCCTGAGAGTGCGCTACGAACCAAAAAGGCTCAGCGACGCCCGCTCATGCACGGCATTGGCTCAGAAGCATGTGGGGTGAGCCAAGCCTGCGCTCGCTCCACACACTTCAAAATTCTCTCAGAACACAGCTGCAACTTATTGATCCTAAACAGCTAGCCTCTGGAAAGCTGGTATCCGGCCACTACCTGTCAGGTGCCACATGCCGCTACTCGGCCGCTGCGCACAAAAGCTGGCAAGCCCCTTGCTAAGTCCCTGTCAACCATCCTGCGTAGCACGCCAACGGCGGCGGGCCGAGGATCACGGACAACGGCGTCCGTCAGGTCACCTTCCTCTCATTGAGGCGGCCTGGCGTACGCCGTTTTTTGTTTATGCGCCTGACAAGGATTAGACCCATGACCGATCGTGATTCGAACAAGCCCCTGGCCACCAGCCGCCGCAATTTCCTCAAGCAATCCATCGCCCTGGCCGGCGCCGTGAGCGGCATCGCCGCACTCGGCCTGTCGGCGCCGGCTTCGCTGCGCAGTGCAGCCTGGGCGGCCGGCTCCGACGCGCCGGAAAAAGCCGCGCTAAACGTCGGCTTCATTCCCCTGACCGATTGCGCTTCGGTGGTGGTCGCCGCCACCCAGGGTTTCGGCGAGAAGTACGGGCTGACCATCAATCCGAGCAAGGAGGCCTCCTGGGCCGGCGTGCGCGACAAGCTCAACACTGGCGAACTGGATGCTGCTCATGTGCTCTACGGCATGATGTACGGCGCTCAGCTCGGCCTGGCGGGGCCACAGCGGGACATGGCAGTGCTGATGGGGCTGAACCAGAATGGCCAGGCCATCACCCTGTCCAAGCAACTGCGTGAGGCCGGTGTGACCAACGGTGCGCAACTGGCCGAACACGTGAAAAAAGGCGGCAATCCGCTGACCTTCGCCCAGACATTCCCAACTGGTACCCACGCCATGTGGCTGTATTACTGGCTGGCCAGTGTCGGCATCAACCCCATGAGCGATGTGAAGACCATCGTCGTGCCGCCGCCGCAGATGGTCGCCAATATGCGTGTCGGCAACATGGATGGCTTCTGCGTCGGCGAGCCCTGGGGCGCGCGGGCGATCTTCGACAAGATCGGCTTCACCGCCACCACCACCCAGCAGATCTGGCCGGATCACCCGGAGAAGGTGCTTGGCACCACCCGCGCCTTTATCGAGCAGTATCCCAACGCGGCGCGCGCGCTGATCATGGCGATTCTCGATGCCAGCCGCTTCATCGAGGCCAGCGAGGAGAACCGCAAGAGCACCGCCAAGCTGATTTCCGGCAAGGCCTACGTCAACGCGCCGGTGCAGGTGATCGAGCCGCGCTTTCTCGCCCAGTACGAGGACGGCCTCGGCAACAGCTGGAAGGACGAACATGCCATGGCCTTCTGCAAGGACGGCAGCGTCAACTTTCCCTATCACTCCGACGGCATGTGGTTCCTCACCCAATTCAAGCGCTGGGGCCTGCTCAAGGATGCGCCGGATTACGCCGCCGTGGCCGCGCAGATCAACCAGACCGCGCTCTACGCCGAGGCTGCCAGCGCCCTCAAGCTGGCCGTGCCGAGCAGCCCGCTGCGCAGCAGCACGTTGATCGACGGCGTGGTCTGGGACGGCAGCAATCCGGCCGCCTACGCCGACTCCTTCGCCATCAAAGCCTGACCGGAGGTGACCATGAATGCGCCCCTGAAAACACCACTGCCGCCAATCGCCAAGCCGCGCCTCTCTGCGCAGGCCTTGCTACCCAGTGCCGCCGCACTGGGTAGCCTGCTCAAGGCCGGCATCGCCCCGCTGCTGGGTATCGTCGCCTTCATCGGCTTCTGGTCGCTGCTGGCGCAATACAGCGAGGGCCTGCCCGGCCCCTTGAGCACCTGGCAAGCCGCCCTGGTGCTGTTCGCTGATCCTTTCTACGACAACGGCCCCAACGACATGGGCATCGGCTGGAACATCCTCAACTCGCTCGGCCGCGTCGGGGTCGGCTTCGGCCTGGCGGCGCTGGTGGGCATTCCCCTGGGGTTCGCCATCGGCCGCTTCGCCTTTCTCGCGGGGATGCTGGCACCGATCATCAGCTTGCTGCGGCCGGTCTCGCCGCTAGCCTGGCTGCCGATCGGCCTGCTGGTGTTCGAGGCGGCCGGCCCGGCGTCGATCTGGGTCATTTTCATCAGCTCGATCTGGCCGATCATCCTCAACACCGCAGCCGGCGTGGCCAGCGTGCCGCAGGACTACCTGAACGTGGCCCGCGTACTCAAGCTGTCGGAGTTCAAGGTGCTGACGCGCATCCTGTTTCCCGCCGTGCTGCCGCACCTGATGACCGGCATCCGCCTGGCCATTGGCGTGGCCTGGCTGGTGATCGTCGCCGCCGAGATGCTCACCGGCGGCATTGGTCTGGGCTTCTGGGTGTGGGACGAATGGAACAACCTCAACGTCGAGCACATTCTCATCGCCATCATCATCGTCGGCCTGGTGGGCCTGGCGCTGGAGCAGATGCTGCTGTTGATCGCCAAACGCTTTGACTACGCAAGCTGAAGAGGCGCATTCGCCCAACCCCGTAGCCCGGATGCAATCCGGGAACGCGATCTCCGTTTCCCCGGATTGCATCGGGGCTACGCAAGCTTACAAATCAGTTCAATAGTAGACGCCAAGTCGTTGTTTTAAATTAAAGTGCCTCTGACTAAATCCGGGGCACAGCGCCAGAACGGGAGAACTCCGATGGACAAATTCGTGGAGCTGACCGCTGTCAGCAAGCACTTCGACACCAAGAAAGGCCGCTTCCAGGCACTGGCAGACGTCAACCTGAGCATCGCCCGCGGCGAGTTCGTCGCACTGATCGGCCACTCCGGCTGCGGCAAATCCACCGTGCTCAACCTGATCGCCGGCCTGCTCGACGCCAACGAAGGCGGGCTGATCTGCAATGGCCGCGAGATCGACGGCCCCGGCCCCGAACGCGCCGTGGTGTTCCAGAACCACAGCCTGCTGCCCTGGATGACCTGCTTCGGCAACGTCCACCTGGCCGTGGAAAAGGTCTTCGGCGCGCGCGAAAGCAAGGCCCAGCTCAAGGCCCGCACCGAGCAGGCGCTGAACATGGTCGGCCTCAGCCATGCCATGCACAAGCATCCCAACGAGATCTCTGGCGGCATGAAGCAGCGCGTCGGCATCGCCCGTGCCCTGGCCATGGAGCCCAAGGTGCTGCTGATGGACGAGCCGTTCGGCGCCCTCGATGCCCTGACCCGTGCACATCTGCAGGACGAGCTGCTGCGCATCGTCGGGCAGACCCAGAGCACCGTGGTGATGGTCACCCATGACGTCGACGAGGCCGTGCTCCTGTCCGATCGCATCGTGATGATGACCAACGGCCCGGCCGCCACCGTCGGCGAAATCCTCGCCGTCGACCTGCCGCGCCCGCGCGACCGCCTGGCGCTGGCCAATGACTCGCAGTACCACGCCTACCGTACCGCCGTGCTGGAGTTTCTCTACCAGCGCCAGCAGCGCCCGGCCGCCTGAGGGTCAAAACCGCTCTGGCTCAAGGGCTGGGGCGGCGGAACCTCTGGCCCTTTGCAGGGACGAACAAGGGCCCTCAACCGACAAGCAGAGAACCCCGTGCTCGACCTCACCACCTGGAATCTGTCGATTCCCACCGAACCAGCGCCGACCACTATCACCACCGAACGGCTGAATAACAGCTATACAAGTCGTTACTTTCGGCGCAATGCCGACGGCAGCGTGACCTTCTGGGTGCCGGTCACCGGCTCGACCACAGCCGATACCCGCTATCCACGCAGCGAGCTACGCGAAACCCAGCACGACGGCAGACTCGACAACTGGCTACATGCCAGTTCGGACAGCTACCTCAGCGCCGTGCTGCAGGTTGATCAGGTGCCCAGTCGCAACAAGGTGGTGATCGGCCAGATCCACAGTACCGACGTGCCGGGCAGCCAGAACGACCCGCTGCTCAAGCTGCAATATCACTATCGACGTGGCGTTGGCCGGGTGGAGCTGCTGCTGCGCGCTCGCCCAGGCGACAGCGACGTGCAAAACATTCTGCTGGCCGAGAACATCCAGCTTGGCGAGCGCTTCGGCTACGACCTGCGCGTCACGCCCAGCGGACGCATCGGCATCAGCGTGGCCAGCACCGATGGCGACAATGGCTCGCTCTACCGCCAGTTGAGCAGCAGTTGGAGCAAGCAGTACCTGTACTTCAAGGCGGGCGCCTATATCCAGGACAATTCCGGAGCGGATAGCGAAGGTGGTCGCGTCACGTTCTATCACCTCAACAGCCTGCACCGCTGAGGAACGCGGCGGTTTACAATCGCCGCCCTCCTAGACGAAGGCTCGACCATGGCACGCCTGACCCTCGATTTTCCCGAAGACCAGTACTGCTACAGCACTCACCTGACCGTGCGCGTTACCGACATCAACGGTGCCAACCATCTGGGCAATGACTCGATGATCTCGATGATTTCCGAGGCACGCGCCCGTTTCCTCTTCGAGTTCGGCATTCGCGAAACCGACGGCAAAGGCACTGGCATCATCGTCACCGACCTGGCCACCACCTACAGGGCCGAGGCCCATGCCCGCGACCAGCTGCTGTTCGAGGTCGGCGTGATGGATTTCAACCGATATGGCGGTGATATCACCTTCCGCATCACCCGTCCGGCTGACGGCACGCTGGTGGCCATGGCCAAGTCCGGCTTCGTGTTCTTCGATTATCGTCAGTCGAAGGTGGTGCCGATGCCGGAAGCCTTCAGCGCCAAGTTCCCCAAGGTCAATCGGCTCGACTGACTCAGCGATTCCAATGCTTCAGGGCCCCGGGCGAACAGGCGTCTGGCAAAACTTGCACAGTTATTGCTGCTAATAACGTGACACATTGTCATTCGTCTGCTACGCCTAGGTCAGAACAGAAAAAAGGGGGGATCGAGGATGACCGACACCTACCGCCGTGCCCGTCAGGCGGGGCTGCTCAGCAATCTGCTGGCACTCGCCCTGCTGACCGCGCCGCTACCCACTCACGCAACCAGCGTTGCCCAACTTTCCAGCGTCCAGTCTCAAGCCACTCTCAGTACGCAGCGATCGCCCCATTCGGGGGCATAGACGGCGCAAACGCCTCGTTTTACGGCAGTACTGCGCGTATTGAAGGTGCGTAGCACCTGATCCCAGGGCCTCTGCTCGGTTGGCTCGGCTCTTGCTTATTCCCTCGCACCAGGTAGCCAACGGCGGCCACCTCCCTCACGACAAAGACGTCGCCTCACCTCGCCTTCATGGCCTGTGGTGAAGCGGCGTTTTTTTTTTCGTGTTCGCCCCAGTGACCGGGGCCGGCGCAGGCATCGCGATCCGAGCCTGCACCGCAATCGCGCAAACCTGCTGTGGCTTCGGCCGCAGGGCCCTGCACCACAAGTGCACGGCCTTCCCGGCAGGCGCGGCCGCCGTGTCCACGACCACGGTTCGCCGCGCCTGGCCGGGCTCCTTCTCGCTGATGAGGTGATCGATGAATACAAGTTTCTGGAAAGCCGGCCACGCCCCCACCCTGTTTGCCGCCTTCCTCTATTTCGACCTGAGCTTCATGGTCTGGTACCTGCTCGGCCCACTGGCGGTGCAGATCGCTACCGACCTCGACCTCAACGCCCAGCAACGCGGCCTGATGGTGGCCACGCCGATTCTCGCCGGCGCCGTGCTGCGTCTGCTGATGGGCTTTCTCGCCGACCGCCTGTCGCCGAAGACCGCCGGCCTGCTCGGCCAGGTGGTGGTGATCGTCGCGCTGTTCTGCGCCTGGCAGATCGGCATCGGCAGCTACGAGCAGGCGCTGCTGCTCGGCCTGTTCCTCGGCTTCGCCGGCGCCGCCGTCGCCGTGGCCGTGCCGCGGGCCGCACAGTGGTACCCGGCGCAGCATCAGGGCAAGGCCATGGGCATTGCCGGCGCCGGTAACTCCGGTACCGTGCTGGCGGCGTTGTTCGCCCCCGGCCTGGCCGCGCTGTCCGGCTGGCAGAACGTGTTCGGCTGGGCGCTGATCCCGCTGCTGGCGACCCTGGTGATCTTCGCCCTGGTGGCCAAGAATGCGCCGGAGCGACCCAAGCCCAAGGCCTTCGGCGACTACCTCAAGGCCCTCGGCGATCGCGACAGCTGGTGGTTCATGTTCTTCTACAGCGTCACCTTCGGCGGCTTCATCGGCCTGGCCAGCGCCCTGCCCGGCTACTTTAGCGACCAGTACGGGCTGAACCCGGTGACCGCCGGTTACTACACCGCCGCCTGCGTCTGCGCCGGCAGCCTGCTGCGCCCGCGGGGCGGCGCTCTGGCCGACCGCATCGGCGGCATTCGTACACTGCTGATGATGTATACCATCGCCTCGCTGTGCATTGCCGTGGTGGGCTTCAACCTGCCCAGCGCGACCGCTGCCCTGGCCTTTTTCGTCGCAGCCATGCTCGGCCTTGGTGCTGGCAATGGCGCGGTGTTCCAGCTGGTACCGCAGCGCTTTCGCAGGGAAATCGGCGTGATGACCGGGTTGATCGGCATGGCCGGCGGCATCGGTGGTTTCTTCCTCGCTGCAGGCCTGGGCACCATCAAGCAACATACCGGCGACTACCAGCTGGGCCTCTGGCTGTTCGCCAGCCTCGGCGTGCTGGCCTGGATCGGTCTGCATGGGGTCAAGCAGCGCTGGCGCACCACCTGGGGTAGCGCCGCGGTGACCGCCGCACGGGTGTGAGCGAGTTCTCGACGACCGGCCACACTCCGTAGGGTGCGCCGCGCGCCCCAGCGATTTGCGTCGAATCTGGTGCGCACGGCGCACTCTACGGTCCAAAGATCTACGGAAACCGCATCATGGCCCTGCAACTGAGCATCGGCGAAACCAGCGCCACCGGCCCGCGCAGCGAGAACCAGGACGCCCTGCGTGTGGTTACCCCGGCGCCAGCCCTGGCTGCCAGCAAGGGCTACCTGCTCGGTCTGGCCGATGGCGTCAGCCAGTGCGCCGACGGCGGCCTGGCCGCACGTGCGACCCTGCAGGCGCTGGCTCTGGACTACTACTCCACCCCGGAAACCTGGCCGGTTCAGCACAGCCTGGACCGCCTGCTCATTGCGCATAACCGCTGGCTACAGGCCAACGGCGGCGGCCAGCCGCTGCTGACCACCCTCACCGCCCTGGTGCTGCGCGGGCGGCGCTACACCCTGGCGCATATCGGCGACAGCCGCGCCTACCTGTGGCGCAACGGCCAGCTGCTGCGCCTGACCGAGGACCATGTGTGGGAACAGCCGGGCATGCAGCACGTGCTCAAGCGCGCCATGGGGCTGGATCAACACCTGGTGGTGGACTACCGCGACGGCGAGCTGCAGGCCGGCGACCGTTTCCTGCTGGTCAGCGACGGGGTCTGGGCCTGCCTCAGCGACAAGCGCATCGGCGAGCTGCTGCAACAGGGCGACGACGCCGAAGCGATCTGCCAGGCACTGGTCGACGAAGCGCATCACGCCGGCAGCCAGGACAACGCCAGCGCCCTGCTGGTGCACGTCGAGCAGCTCCCAGAAGCCGCGCTGGCCGACACCCTGGCCCAACTCGAACATTGGCCTCTGCCGCCGCGCCTGCGTGAAGGCCAGGAGTTCGAAGGCTGGCAGGTCGAAGGCCTGCTCGGCGAATCGCGCCAGTCGCTGATCTACCGGGTGCGCGATGCTGACAACCTGCCCTGGCTGCTCAAGACCCTGCCGCCCAGCCGCGCCGGCGAGGAACAGGCCGGCCCGGCGCTGTTGCAGGAGGAATGGTTCCTGCGCCGCGTCGCCGGTCGCCACTTCCCCGAGTTGCATGCTCTACCGCAGCGCCAGCATCTGTATTACGTGCAGCGCGAATATGCCGGCCAGACCCTGGCCACGCGCCTACGCCAGCACGGCCCGCTGAGCCTGGCCGACTGGCAGGACCTGGCCCCGCGCCTGATCAAGGCGCTCGGCCTGTTGCACAGGCGCAATATCATCCACCGCGACATCAAGCCGGAGAACCTGCTGCTCGGCGACGACGGCGAGCTGCGTGTGCTGGACTTCGGCCTGGCCTACTGTCCGGGCCTGACCCGCGACGAGGCGCATGCCCTGCCCGGCACGCCCAGCTATATCGCCCCGGAAGCCTTCGCCGGCAGCCCGCCCAGCGCCCAGCAGGATCTCTACGCCGCCGGCGTGACCCTCTATCACCTGCTTACCGGTCACTATCCCTATGGCGAGGTCGAGGCCTTTCAGTATCCGCGCTTCGGCCAGCCGACCCCGGCCAGCCGCTATCGCCCGGACTTGCCTGCCTGGCTCGATGAGGTGTTGAACCGCGCGGTAGCCGCCGCCCCAGCGCAGCGCTTCGAGACCGCCGAGGAGTGGCTGCTGGCACTGGAAAGTGGCGAGCGCCAGTCCCTGAACAACCGCCCACGACCGCTGCTGGAGCGCGAGCCGCTGCTGGTGTGGCGCAGCGTGGCGCTGGTGTCGCTGCTGCTCAACCTGCTGCTGGCGTTCCTGCTGCTCAAATAGCCCACCCCGCACCAAAGCAGCGCAAAACGCATCTCAACGGTGCATAAACCCAACCTACAGCGCCAGCCAAGTGACTGAAAAGCCTGAAAAACCGTGACCTGATCGAGTTGGCACAAGGGCTGCATTCATAACTACCACAAACCACATAAAGCGCGACCTTCAACGACGAAGGCTGCACTTCCCGATAGAACGGGACCTGGACAAAGGCGTCCTCGCTAGGTGACTAGCGGGACGCCTTTTTTGTTTTTTTATGGCCTGCCATCCCTGGCGGCCACTCTTCGAGCCGTCGCGGAGCGACGTTAAAAATTGCTCCCGACAATTTTTTCGACCGTGATTTTTCTTCAGGAGATGGCCGGCATGCAAAAACTCAAGCTGGTGATGATCGGCAACGGCATGGCGGGTGTACGCACCCTCGAGGAGCTGCTCAAGCTCGCCCCCGATCTCTACGACATCACCGTGTTCGGCGCCGAGCCGCACCCCAACTACAACCGCATCCTGCTCTCGCCGGTACTGGCCGGCGAGCAGACCTTCGAGGAGATCGTGCTCAACGATCTCAACTGGTACGCGGAAAACGACATCAAGCTGCTGCTCGGGCGCAAGGTGGTCAAGATCGACCGCAAGAAGCGCTTGGTCATCGCCGACGATGGCAGCGAGGCCGAGTACGACCGCCTGCTCATCGCCACCGGCTCCAACCCCTTTATCCTGCCGATTCCGGGTAAGGACCTGCAGGGCGTGATCGGCTATCGCGACATCGCCGACACCCAGATGATGATGGACACCGCCAAGACTCATAAGCACGCAGTGGTCATCGGCGGCGGCCTGCTCGGCCTGGAAGCGGCCAACGGCCTCAAGCTGCGCGGCATGGATGTCACCGTGGTGCATATCGGCGACTGGCTGCTGGAGCGCCAGCTCGATAGCACCGCAGGCCGTTTGCTGCAGAAATCCTTGGAAGACCGCGGCCTGAAGTTCCTTCTGCCCAAGCACACCGCCGAGCTGCTGGACAACGGCGAAGGCCGCGTCTGTGCGGTGAAGTTCAAGGATGGCGAAGTGATTCCCGCCGACCTGGTGGTGATGGCCGCCGGCATCCGCCCCAACAGCGAACTGGCCGAGAGCGCCGGCATCGCCTGCAACCGCGGCATCCTGGTCAACGACACCATGCAGACCTATGACCCGCGTGTCTACGCCATCGGCGAATGTGCCAGTCACCGCGGCATCGCCTATGGTCTGGTGGCGCCGCTGTTCGAGCAGGCCAAGGTCTGCGCCAACCACCTGGCCCAGCTCGGTTTCTCCCGCTATCAGGGCTCGGTAACCTCGACCAAGCTCAAGGTCACCGGCATCGACCTGTTCTCCGCCGGCGAATTTATGGGCGGTGAAGGCACCGAGACCATCACCCTTTCCGACCCCATCGGCGGCGTGTACAAGAAGCTGGTGATCAAGGACGACGTGCTGGTCGGCGCCTGCCTGTACGGCGACACCGCCGACGGCGGCTGGTACTTCCGCCAGATCCGCGAGAACCACAACGTCAGCGAGATCCGCGACCACCTGATGTTCGGCGAAGGCGCCATCGGCGACGTCGGCCACCAGGGCGCCGACAAGACCGCCAACATGCCCGACAGCATGGAAATCTGCGGCTGCAACGGCGTGTGCAAGGGCACCATCGTCAAGGCCATCCAGGAGAACGGGCTGTTCTCGGTCGACGAGGTGAAGAAGCACACCAAGGCCGCCAGTTCCTGCGGCTCCTGCGCCGGCCTGGTGGAGCAGATCCTGATCAGCACGGTCGGCGGCGCCGCCGACGTCAAGCCCAAGAGCGAGAAGGCCATCTGCGGCTGCAGCGACCTCAACCACGGGCAGATTCGCAAGGCCATCCGCGAGCAGCACCTGACGTCCATGGCGCAGACCATGGCCTTTCTCAACTGGAGCACGCCCAACGGCTGCGCCACCTGCCGTCCGGCGCTGAACTACTACCTGATCTCCACCTGGCCGGGCGAGGCCAAGGACGACCCGCAGTCGCGCCTGATCAACGAACGCGCCCACGCCAATATCCAGAAGGACGGCACCTACTCGGTGGTGCCGCGCATGTGGGGCGGCGTGACCAATCCCTCCGAGCTGCGCCGCATCGCCGATGTGGCCGACAAGTACAACGTACCCATGGTCAAGGTCACCGGCGGCCAACGCATCGACCTACTGGGCATCAAGAAAGACGACCTGCCAGCGGTGTGGAAGGATCTGGACATGCCCTCCGGCCACGCCTACGGCAAGTCCATCCGCACGGTGAAGACCTGCGTCGGCAGCGAGTTCTGCCGCTTCGGCACGCAGAACTCCACCCAGCTGGGCATCGACCTGGAGCACGACCTGTTCAACATGTGGTCACCGCACAAGGTCAAGCTGGCGGTCTCCGGCTGCCCGCGCAACTGCTCCGAGGCCGGCATCAAGGACGTCGGCATCATTGGTGTGGACTCCGGCTTCGAGATGTATATCGGCGGTAACGGCGGGATCAAGACCGAGGTGGCCGAGTTCTTCGTCAAGGTCAAGACCGCCGAGGAAGTGCGCGAGTACAACGCCGCCTTCCTCCAGCTGTACCGCGAGGAGGCCTTCTACCTCGAGCGCACCGTGCACTACCTGCAGCGCGTCGGCATGGAGCACATCAAGAAGGCGGTGCTGGAGGACGAGGCCAACCGCAAGGCCCTAGCCGCACGCCTGCACTACGCCCTGTCGTTCGAGCAGGACCCGTGGAAGGAGCGCATCGAGACGCCGCAACTGAAGAAAGAGTTCGACACCATCAAGGTCGTGCAAATCGAGGAGGCCACCGTATGAACTGGCTGGATATCTGCGCCCTGGAAGAGATCAACGTGCTCGGCTCGCGCATCATCGCCGGGCCGAAAGGCGATATCGCCATCTTCCGCACCAGTAACGATGAAGTATTCGCCCTCGACGACCGCTGCCCGCACAAGGGCGGGCCGCTGTCCCAGGGGCTGATCTACGGCAAGCGCGTGGCCTGCCCGCTGCATAACTGGCAGATCGAGCTGGAGTCCGGCGAGGCCGTGGCGCCGGACGTGGGCTGCGCCCATCGGCACCATGCCAAGGTGGAGAGCGGCCGCGTGTTGCTGGCATTCGCGCAACGCAACTAGCCAGCCCTGTAGGAGGCGCTTCAGCGGCGACGGTCGCGGCTGAAGCCCCTCCCACCAGAACTTCCCCGCGCCTCAGGAGCTCCGAACATGGCCAGCCCCACTCAAGTCACCGCCTCCACCTGCTGCTACTGCGGCGTGGGCTGCGGCGTGCTGATCGAGCACGACGGCGAGAAGATTCTCGGCGTCGCCGGCGATCCCAGCCACCCGGCCAACTTCGGCAAACTGTGCAGCAAGGGTTCGACCCTGCACCTGACTGGCGACCTTGATGCCCGCGCCCTGTACCCCGAGCTGCGCCTGGGCAAAGGCCTGGCCCGCACCCGCACGGACTGGGACAGCGCCCTGGACCACGCCGCGGCGGTGTTCGCCGAGACCATCCGCGAGCACGGCCCGGACAGCGTGGCCTTCTATATTTCCGGCCAGTTGCTGACCGAGGATTACTACGCCTTCAACAAGCTGGCCCGCGCCCTGGTCGGCACCCACAATATCGACTCCAACTCGCGCCTGTGCATGTCCAGCGCGGTGGTCGGCTACAAGCGCAGCCTCGGCGCCGACGCCCCGCCCTGCAGTTACGAAGACATCGAGCGAAGCGACTGCCTGCTGATCGCCGGCTCCAACATGGCCTACGCCCACCCGGTGCTGTTCCGTCGTCTGGAAGAAGCCAAGGCGCGCCGTCCGGAGATGCAGATCATCGTCGTCGACCCACGGCGCACCGACACCTGCGAGCTAGCCGATCTGCACCTGGCGATCCTGCCCGGCACCGACGTGGCGCTGTTTCACGGCATCCTGCATATCCTGCTGTGGGAAGGCTGGATCGACCGCCGCTATATCGACGCCCATACCGAAGGCTTCGAGGCGCTGAAGAACCTGGTGCGCGACTACAGCCCGGCGGCCACCGCCGATATCTGCGGCATCAGCCTGGACAGCCTGCAGCGCTGCGCCGAGCTGATCGGCAAGGCGCCCTCCTTCCTTTCTCTGTGGTGCATGGGGCTCAATCAGTCCTCGTCCGGCAGCGCGAAGAACAGCGCGCTGATCAACCTGCACCTGGCCACCGGACAGATCGGCAGGCCCGGCGCCGGCCCCTTCTCGCTGACCGGCCAGCCCCACGCCATGGGCGGCCGCGAGACCGGCAGCCTGAGCAACCTGCTGCCGGGCCACCGCGAGGCGGGCAACGCCGAACACCGCGCCGAAGTCGCCGCCTACTGGGGCGTCGACGCCCTGCCGGAGACGCCGGGGCTGTCCGCCATCGAGCTGTTCGATGCGGTGCACGACGGCCGCATCAAGGCGCTGTGGATCGCCTGCACCAATCCGGCGCAGTCGCTGCCGAACCAGAACAAGGTGCACGAGGCTCTGGCCGCCTGCCCCTTCGTTGTCGTTCAAGAGGCCTTCTTCACCACCGAGACCTGCCGCTACGCCGACCTGCTGCTGCCCGCCGCCAGCTGGGGCGAGAAGGAAGGCACGGTGACCAACTCCGAGCGCCGCGTCAGCCATGTGCGCCGCGCCGTGCCAGCGCCCGCAGAGGCGCGGCCCGATTGGTCGATCACCTGCGACTTCGCCCGTCGCCTGGAACCCCTGCTCCGCCCCGGCCTGCCCAGCCTGTTCGATTTCGCCGACAGCGAAGCGCTGTTCGAGGAATACAAGCACCTGACCGCCCAGCGCGACCTCGACCTCTCGGGGCTGAGCTACGCGCTGCTCGATGACCGAGGTCCCCAGCAATGGCCGTTCCCGTCCGGCGCACGCCACGGCACCGCGCGGCTCTATGCCAATGGCCGCTTCCCCACGGCCAGCGGGCGCGCGCAGTTTCATGCCGACCCCTACCGTGCGCCGAAGGAAAAGCGCGAGGCGCGTTACTCGCTGACCCTCAATACCGGTCGCCTGCGCGATCAGTGGCACGGCATGAGCCGCACCGGCACCGCCGCGCGCCTGTTCGGCCATGTCGAGGCCGCCGTGCTCGGCCTGCACCCGGACGAGCTGCGTCGTCGTCGCCTGCAGGACGGCGATCTGATCAAGCTGCGCAGCCGTCGCGGCAGCCTGATCCTGCCGGTACAAACCGACGAATCGGTGCGCCCCGGTCAGGCCTGGCTTCCGATGCACTGGGGCGATCGCTTCCTCAAGGGTTTGGGCACCAACGTTCTGACCCAGCCGGCTTTCGATCCGTTATCCAAACAACCGGAGCTCAAGCATGCTGGTGTCGAGGTGGACAAGGTCGAGCTGCCCTGGCAGCTGTTCGCCCTGGTTGAGGGCGAGGTGCAGAGCCGCTTCGAGGCCCTACGCCCGCTGTTCGAGGAGTTCGCCTACGCCAGCCTCACCCCCACCGGCCGCGCGCGCCCCGCGCGGCTGCTCCGCGCCGCCAGCGCCGTGGCGCCGCAGCCAGAGCTGCTGGCGCAGATCGACCGCCTGCTGCGCCTGAATGAAGGTCCGGTGCTGGCCTACGACGACCCGCGCCGTGCAGTAGGCAAGCGTGTGCGTATCAAGGATGGCCGCATCGTCAGCATCCGCCTGGCCGGCGAAACCGCCGCCAGCGAGTGGCTCAGAAGCCTGTGGCTGGACGGCCAGGCCGACGCCGAGCTGCGTCGCTGGCTGCTCGCCCCGGTCTCCGCGCCGCCGGGCAATGCAGTCGCCAACACGCGCGGCAAGACCCTGTGCAACTGCCTGAACGTCAGCGAAGGCGCGGTGTGCGCGGGCATCGCACGCGGCCTGGACCTGGACGGCCTCAGGCAGGAGCTCAAGTGCGGCACCAGCTGCGGCTCCTGCGTACCCGAAATCAAACGTCTGCTGGCTCAACAGCCCACTGCAGTGAACGCATGAGTTGATCGTACCCACGCTCTGCGTGGGTACGCAGCCCGAGACGCTCCGCGTCTCATGGGACGCAGCGCGTCCCCCGAATCCTTTCCACGCCGGAGCGTGGGAACCAGCGGCAAACGCCGGCACGTGACACGAGAGAGGTGGTGAACATGAGTGCAAAAGTCTGGCTGGTAGGTGCGGGCCCAGGTGATCCCGAGCTGCTGACCCTCAAGGCGGTCAAGGCGCTGAACCAGGCCGAGATCGTGATGATCGACGATCTGGTCAACCCGGCCGTGCTCGAGCACTGCCCCGGCGCGCGTATCGTCTCGGTGGGCAAGCGCGGCGGTTGTCGCTCCACCCCGCAGGCCTTCATCCATCGCCTGATGCTGCGCTATGCGCGCCAGGGCAAATGCGTGGTGCGCCTCAAAGGCGGTGATCCGTGCATCTTCGGCCGCGGCAGCGAGGAAGCCGACTGGCTCGGCGAGCACGGCATCGAAGTGGAGATGGTCAACGGCATCACCGCCGGGCTGGCCGGCGCCACCAACTGCGGTATTCCTTTAACCTTGCGTGGTGTGGCTCGCGGCGTCACCTTGGTCACTGCCCATACTCAGGATGACAGCTCATTGAACTGGACAGCCCTGGCCCAAAGCGGCACGACATTGGTGGTCTATATGGGCGTGGCCAAGTTGGCGGACATTCGTGACGGCCTGCTCGCTGGCGGCATGAGCAATGAGATGCCGGTAGCGATGATCGAGAACGCCTCGCTGCCCGAGCAACGCGAATGCCGCAGCCACCTCGCAACGATGCAGGACGACGCGATGGCCTTCGCTCTGAAAAGCCCGGCCATTCTGGTGATCGGCGAAGTCGCCCGCGCCAGCACCCAGATCAGCATGCCCCTGCTCCTGCATGCGTGAATGCTTCACGCACCTGCGAGGCCGTTGTTTGCCCGTCGCCCCCTCGGCGGGCTTTTTTATTCCAGAAAAGAAAAAACCCGGCCGAGGCCGGGTTTTTCTTAAAGCACCAGAAGCATTACTGCTTAACTTGGGCTTCTACTTCAGCTTCAACGCGACGGTTGATAGCGCGACCAGCGTCGGTGGCGTTGTCAGCAACCGGACGGGTTTCACCGTAACCGGCAGTGCTCACGCGGCTACCGTCAACACCGTACTGGTTAACCAGTACTTCACGAACGGCGTTTGCACGACGCTCGGACAGTTTCTGGTTGTAAGCGTCGCTACCAACGGAGTCGGTGTGACCTTCAACAGTGGTGGTGGTCTGCGGGTACTGATTCATGAAGTCAGCCAGGTTCTTGATGTCGCCATAGCTTTCTTCTTTGACGCGGTCTTTGTCGAAGTCGAACTTGACGTCCAGCTCAACGCGAACAGCTTCCATTACCGGCTCAGGAGCAGGCTCTGGCATCGGCTCAGGTGCAGCAGCTACGACCGGAGCCGGAGCAGGCTTGCTGCCACCACCGAAGTTCAGACCAACACCCACGCCAGCTTGCCACTCGGTGTCGCCCTGGTCGATGTTGTACAGAGCGTCAACGCCAGCACGGGCGTAGAACATTTCGGTGAAGTAGTACTTGGCACCAGCGCCAGCGATAGCCAGGGTGGAGTGGTTGCGACCACCGCTGTTGGCATCACCGATGCTCTGATGGCCGAAACCGGCAGAGACGTACGGACGCAGACCAACACCCGGCTGACCGAAGTGGTAGATGGCCTTCAGGTCGGTCAGGTTGCCCTTGATGTTTTTGCTGCCTTGCGAACCTTCGCCACGCAGGTCGTGGTATTCGCCGTAGGACAGCGCCAGTTCGACGTCGTCAGTCAGGTAGTAGCCGATGCTGCCACCGAACAGGTTGCCTTCGTTGTGCGCGTAATCACGCTGAACGTCGGTGAAGTAGCGATTGACGAAGCCCTCCACCTCGACGGCGCCTTGGCCTTGCGCCAGCGCGCCGAAGGAGGTTGCGGCAACGAGAGAGCCAATGACTACGCCCAAGGTGTTTTTTACTTTCATCCGTTAAATCCCCATCTTGGTGGTTAATAAGTCACCGTTAATTCAGTCGGCAACTTGTTGGCGATTTTATCAGGTTTCGCCACTCCCTTAGTGGTCGGAATGCTGAACTAAGTTTCGGAGGTTTCCGAAAATTTATCCCGCAACCGATCCAATGCTCGCTTGTAGCGCATTTTTGTTGCGCTCAAGCCCATGTGCATGATGTCAGCAATCTCTTGAAACTCGAGCTCTGCGACAAAACGTAGCACTAGAATCTCGCGATCGATCGGGTTGACGTGAACCAACCAGCGATCCAGACCGCCTCGCTCCTCGACTTTGGGTGTCTTGTCGTCGGAAGCTTCTTCGAGCGGGTCCAAACTTAAGGCGTCAACCAATCGACGCTTTCGCCGCTCTTTTCGATACTGAGTAATGCATTCGTTATAAGTAATGCTGTAAAGCCAGGTCTTGAACTTGGATTTACCCTCAAAGTTCTTAAGGCCATAGAGAACTTTGAGCATCACCTCCTGACAGACATCATCGGCATCCCTTTCGTTCCCTAAATAACGTGCACAAACGTTAAATAATGTGCGCTGGTAGCGCCTCATCAGCTCTTCATAAGCACGAGTTATATGAAAAAGCTCGTCGTGGGCGCGCGCCACCAGCTCTTCATCAGTGAGCTCGCGGGGGTCATAGCGCGTGGGCAAGGGCTGGGCTTTGTTCAAAACGAGTCGGGCCGACGGTCAGGACGAAAAGCGCCCGGCAGGTCACGCCTGTCGGGCAGCTGCATAAAATAACAGATTGGCGTCAGCGACTGTTCACGCGTTGCTCGAGCATCACTCGATTTGCCACCGATACCAGCTCACCGGTATCGGTCAACAGGGTGGTTTTCACTGTGCCGATCTCTTCGATCTGCCCTTCGACCTCACCAACCTGCACTTGTTGCCCGACCTGATACAGCTCGCGCACATAAATGCCAGCGAGAATCTGGCTGGCGATATCGCGGCTGCCCAGCCCCAGCGCCAGCGCGACCGCCAGACCAACGGAGATCAGTACGATGGCAATCACGTTGTTGAGCAGATCGGTCTTGATCTCCAGCTGGCCGATGGCCACCGAGATACTGATGATGATCACCAGACCTTGAGCGACACGCCCCAGCCCGTTGGCGTACTCGAGGCCAACACCTTCGGCAGCACCGCGTATCAGGCTGCTGACCAATTGCGCCAGCAGCACACCGGCAAGCAGCACCAAGGCAGCGCCGAAAACTTTCGGCAGATACAGCGCCAGCACGTCGAGCGTCGCGGAAACGCGTTGCAGACCAAGCGATTCAGCGGCCGACACCAGGAAGATCAGCAGCACGAACCAATAGACGATCTTGCCGACCAGGGTCGATATCGGTGCGTGAATGCCGACGCGCGCCAGCAGCTTGGTCAGACCGGTACCTGTCATCAGGCGGTCCAGGCCGACCTTGCCGAGCAGCTTGGACAGCAGCGTGTCGAGCAACTTGGCGACGACGAAGCCAAGCAGCACCAATACCAGTGCAACGAACAGGTTAGGTATGAATCCAGCAACCTTGGTCCACAACGCGGTCATCGCGGAGATCAGGCTTTGGGTCCAGGGATCGAGTTCCATTTCAGTCGGCCTTATCAGCAGAAGCAGAGGATTGGTTACGGCGCGAAACCGGCGCGACATGCGCCGAACCGTTGTTCAGAGCGATCATCAGAGCCTGCGCCCAGTGGCCTATCAGACTGAACAGGTCACCAGCACCGACCTGGCGATTGGCGGTCTTGAGAACCCGGTGCAGGCAAGCATCGTCGTCATGGCTGGACGGCGAGGACTTGAGCAAATCGCGTAGAGACTCTTCGAATGGATCGTGCATGCGCACCTCACGGGATGTCACGGCTAGACGAAGTAGCCAGCGGATGAGTCACACATCACAGCCAACGCCAACGGCGAAAAAGCAGCAATTGGGCCAGTGCCAGAAGGACCATGAGGCCGCAGGCGATGAAGAAGCCAACGGGGTTTTCCGCCCCGGGGATTCCGCCAACGTTGATGCCCAGCAAACCGGTCAGAAAGGTCAGTGGCAGGAACAGGCCAGTGATCACGGTGAAGCGGTACATGATGCGGTTCATGCGCTCACCAAGACGCCGGCTTTCTGCCTCCAGCACCAGGCCGACGCGCTCACGAATCAACTCCAGCTCTTCCAGATAGCGGGTCAGGCGGTTGTTCAACTCGTTCCAGTAGTCACCGTCGTCATCGACGAACCAGGGCTGTCGATTGCGCGCCAGTTGCGCGTAGAGATCGCGCTGCGGCGCCAGGAACCGACGCAAGCTGGCCGCCCGCCGACGTATCTGCAACACCAGACCGTGATCAGGACGATAGCGCTCATCGCCATCAAGGCCATCTTCCTCGACGTCGAGCTGCTCACTCAGCTCGGCAATCAGATCATCGACGCGACTGGTGAGGTGACGGGCGAGCTCCAGGAGCAGCTCGGACGACGTCTTCGGCCCCTTGCCCGCCAGCAGATCAGCAATCAATGCATCGGTTGCGTGCAATGGACGCTGACGCAGGGAGATCACCCGCCGGGCATCAGCGAAGATTCGCACCGATACCATGTCTTCCGGCTCGGCGCCGGGATTACGGTTGACGCCGCGCAAGAACAACAGCAGCTCGTCGTCGGGCAGAGGCAGCAGACGTGGCCGGGTATTTTCCTCCAGCAGCAGGTTGCAGCTGAATTCATCCAGCCCGCTGTGCTCGCGCAACCAGTGTTGTGACTGTTCCTGGCTGCGATCCCAGTGCAGCCACAGGCTTTCCTGTTCACCTAGCAGCAGAGTGTCCAGTTCTTCGCGACTGATGCTACGCGCACCGCCACGACCATCGAGCACGAAGGCGTGCAACAGCGCCGAATCCTGATCCTGCATCGGATTATTCCGGCATGTTCAAGGCTTGCGGGGAAACGATGACGCCGTTGTTGTCGGCGTACAGGTAATCGCCGGGCTTGAAAGTCACACCGCCAAAGGTGACGGGGACATTCAGGTCGCCGATGCCGCGCTTGTCAGTCTTCATCGGATGACTGGCCAACGCCTGCACGCCCAGATCGGTCTGCGCGATGACGTCGACATCACGGATGCAGCCATATACGACGATGCCTTCCCAGCCGTTCTTGGCCGCCTTCTCGGCCAGCATGTCGCCAAGCAGTGCACGTCGCAGGGAGCCGCCGCCATCCACAACCAGCACCTTGCCGTGCCCTGGCAGATCGACCTGCTCCTTCACCAGCGAGTTGTCCTCATGGCACTTGATGGTGACGATCTGGCCACCGAAAGAATCGCGGCCGCCGTAGTTGGCGAACATCGGCTCGACGACCTGGACCAGTTCCGGATAGGCATCGCACAGATCAGGGGTGATGTAGTGCATGACAGAGCTCCTTTCGACAATGGATGAGAAGGCAGCCACCTTCATGGACCTGCTTGAAGCGAGTCAATTCAGCATCGGGCTATCGCTACGAACCCGCCCGACAATGAACGACAAGCAAGCAGGCGAACCTGAAATGACCGCCTACGCATGATGCGTCACATCTTACCGCTAAGCCCGTGCCGAAGAAACGGCCGGGACGATCTCAAACAGCAGCTCAAGATCCTATAGCAGAGGCCTGCTCGGCAAAACCGGCGGGTAGTTGCAGATGCTGCAACCAATACTCGGTCAGTGGCCATACCTCACGCTGCGCCTCTTTGCTGACCAGCATTTCGATATGCCCGAAGTCGCTGGAGAAGCCGTTTTCCTTGCCTAGCAGCAAGAACTGCGACGGCGCTGCACTGCACTGCTCCAGCAGCTTGCGACAGGCCCAGGCAGGGTCTTGCTGATCGGCTGCCGCCCCTACGGCCAGAATCGGTATGCGCACCTCAGTCAGGCCAGCCCACCAATCCTGATCGGCATCGCCGAAACGACCGAATAGCTTGAGCCAGCGCAGGGTTTCCAGTGCCAGGCCGGTCGGTTCGTCTTCGGGGCCGCGCTTCAGCCGGCGCCCGGAAAGGTAAGGGAAGGCACGCAACAGCAGGCGGCCGCCCCACTCCACCGGCGGCAACTTGAGAGGCCAGTAGATACGACTGATCTGGCTGCCGAACAAGGCTACCGAGCGCGCACGCGCCTCATCGAGATAACCACCGCCCAAGGCTGCCGCCAGAATCACTCCGCCGAGGGAATGACCGATCCAGTGCGAGGTTTGCCCGGTCTGCTCGATGATGAAATCAGCAATGGCTGGAAGGTCATAGCGCACGTACAGCGCCACGTGGTTATCTCGATAGTTTTCGTTGCGCGGCGACAGGCCGTGGCCGCGCATTTCCGCGATCCACACATCGAACCCCGCACGCGCCAGGTAAGGCCCCAGGCCAATGGCCTTGGGTGAATACCAGAAGCGCCGATTGGAAAAGCTGCCATGCAGCAATACCACAGGGACGCCGCGCTCGCCTTCGGCACCTGCGCGGCCGAGCCGGGTCAGGGCCAATTCGACGCTGGAGTCGGGGCTGTTGTTGGGTTTGAGAAGATAGACATCCTCGCTCAGATCACCGCGTAATTCGGCGCTGATCAGGGCGACGGGGAAAAGCTCACTGCTGCTTTGCATGGATCAGGTGACCGCAATGGCGCTATGCCACAAAGGAAATCAGGCCAGGAACGGCCCTGTTGCCAGCCGCTCAAGAGAAACGCCGCAACTTCTATGCGAAATCGCGGCGTTTTTCTTGAACCTTCGCCTCTACGCAAGGCGGGTTACACCCGCCCTGCGCAATGAACATCAGGCAGGCTGAGTCTCGGCCAGGAAGAACCAGGTGTCGAGTACCGAGTCAGGGTTCAGTGACACGCTCTCGATACCTTGCTCCATCAGCCACTTGGCCAGATCCGGGTGGTCCGACGGCCCCTGACCGCAGATGCCGATGTATTTGCCAGCCTTGTTGCAGGCGGCAATGGCATTGGCCAGCAGTTTCTTCACGGCCGGGTTACGTTCATCGAACAGGTGGGCGACGATGCCGGAGTCACGGTCCAGGCCCAGGGTCAACTGGGTCAGGTCGTTGGAGCCGATGGAGAAACCGTCGAAGAACTCGAGGAACTCTTCAGCCAGAATGGCGTTGGACGGCAGCTCGCACATCATGATGACCTTCAGGCCATCCTGACCGCGGGCCAGGCCATTGCTGGCCAGTAGCTCGACCACTTGCGACGCCTCGCCCAGGGTACGCACGAACGGCACCATGATCTCGACGTTGGTCAGGCCCATCTCGTTGCGCACTTTCTTCAGCGCGCGGCATTCCAGCTCGAAGCAGTCGCGGAAGGATTCGCTGATGTAGCGCGAAGCACCACGGAAGCCCAGCATCGGGTTCTCTTCTTCCGGCTCATACAGCTTGCCGCCGATCAGGTTGGCGTATTCGTTGGACTTGAAGTCCGACAGACGCACGATGACCTTCTTCGGCCAGAACGCCGCGGCCAGGGTGCTGATGCCCTCGACCAGCTTCTCGACGTAGAAGTCGACCGGATCACCGTATCCGGCGATGCGCTTCTCGACGCTGTCCTTGATCTCCGGCGGCAGGCCAGCGAAGTTCAGCAGTGCCTTGGGGTGCACACCAATCATGCGATTGATGATGAACTCCAGGCGGGCCAGGCCTACGCCTTCATTCGGCAGTTGAGCGAAGTCGAAGGCACGGTCCGGGTTACCGACGTTCATCATGATCTTGAACGGCAGGTCCGGCATGGCGTCGACCGAGTTCTTACGAATGTCGAAGCCCAGTTCGCCTTCGAAGATGAAGCCGGTGTCGCCTTCGGCGCAGGACACGGTGACGCCCTGACCATCTTTCAGCACCTGGGTGGCGTTGCCGCAACCGACCACGGCCGGAATGCCCAGCTCACGGGCGATGATCGCCGCGTGGCAAGTACGGCCGCCACGGTTGGTGACGATGGCACTGGCGCGCTTCATCACCGGCTCCCAGTCCGGGTCGGTCATATCGGAGACCAGCACGTCGCCGGGCTGCACCTTGTCCATCTCGGATACGTCGTGGATCACCCGCACCTTGCCGGCGCCGATGCGCTGACCGATGGCGCGGCCTTCGACCAGCACGGTGCCCTTCTCTTTCAGCAGGTAGCGCTCCATCACGGTGGCGCTGGCGCGGCTTTTCACGGTTTCCGGACGGGCCTGCACGATGTACAGCTTGCCGTCGTCACCGTCCTTGGCCCACTCGATGTCCATCGGGCGGCCGTAGTGTTTCTCGATGATCAGTGCCTGCTTGGCCAGTTCGCTGACCTCGGCGTCGGTGATGCAGAAGCGCGCGCGCTCGGCACGGTCGACTTCCACGGTCTTGACCGAACGACCGGCCTTGGCTTCGTCGCCGTAGACCATCTTGATCGCCTTGCTGCCCAGGTTGCGACGCAGAATGGCCGGGCGGCCGGCTTCCAGGGTCGGCTTGTGCACGTAGAACTCGTCGGGGTTCACCGCGCCCTGCACGACGGTCTCGCCGAGACCGTAGGCGCCGGTGATGAACACCACGTCACGGAAGCCCGATTCGGTGTCCAGGGTGAACATCACACCGGCGGTGCCGGTTTCCGAACGCACCATGCGCTGCACGCCAGCGGACAGGGCGACCAGCTTGTGGTCGAAGCCCTGGTGCACGCGGTAGGCGATGGCACGATCGTTGAACAGCGAGGCGAAGACTTCCTTGGCGGCGCGAATCACATTGTCCACGCCACGGATGTTGAGGAAGGTTTCCTGTTGGCCGGCGAAGGAAGCGTCCGGCAGGTCTTCGGCGGTGGCGGAGGAACGCACGGCCACGGCCATGTTGTCGTTGCCGGCGCTCATGGTGGCGAAGGCTTCACGAATCTGCTTGTCCAGCTCGGCGGGGAACTCGGCGTCCATCACCCATTGGCGAATCTGCGCGCCGGTCTTGGCCAGGGCATTGACGTCATCGACGTCCAGGGCATCGAGCGCTGCGTGGATCTGCGCATTCAGGCCGCTTTGCTCGAGAAAGTCGCGGTAGGCCTGAGCCGTAGTGGCGAAACCGCCGGGCACCGAAACGCCGGCGCCGGCCAGGTTGCTGATCATCTCGCCGAGGGATGCGTTCTTGCCCCCCACATGCTCAACATCGTGATTGCCGAGCTTATCGAGGGAAACTACGTACTCTACCAAGGTGATCTCTCCACTAACTGTATTGGAAAAGCTCAGTGGGCTGCGCAATGTCGAACGACCGAGGTCGCGCGATTGTGGCCTTGCCCTTGTATAAGTAACAATGCCGAACCCGGTGGGCCCGGCGTAAAACGCGGCCTATCATAGCCAAGAATCGACCTCAGCTTAAGGCCTTTGGCGCAAATGAAACGAACCGCTTTCTTCATCTCCGACGGCACCGGCATCACCGCCGAAACCCTGGGCCAGAGCCTGCTCGCGCAGTTCGAGAACATTCAGTTCACCAAACTGACCCGCCCTTACATCGACAGCGTCGATAAAGCGCGCGCCATGGTACAACAAATCGATGCCGCCGCCGAAAGGGACGGCGCCCGTCCGATCATCTTCGACACCATCGTCAACCGCGATATTCGTGCGATTCTCGATACCGCCAATGGTTTCATGATCGACATCTTCTCGACCTTCCTCTCGCCACTGGAGCAGGAGCTGAGCTCGCACTCCTCCTACTCCGTCGGCAAGTCGCACTCCATCGGCCAGCACTCCAACTACATGGAGCGCATCGAGGCGGTCAACTTCGCCCTCGACAACGACGATGGTGCCCGCACCCACTACTACGACAAGGCCGACCTGATCCTGGTCGGCGTGTCGCGCTGCGGCAAGACGCCAACCTGCCTGTACATGGCCATGCAATACGGTATCCGCGCCGCCAACTACCCGCTGACCGAAGACGACATGGAGCGCCTGCAGCTCCCAGAGTCGCTGAAGAAGTACCGCGACAAGCTGTTCGGCCTGACCATCGACCCGGATCGCCTCACCGCCCTCCGCCACGCGCGCAAGCCCAACAGCCGCTACGCCAGCTTCGCCCAGTGCGAGTTCGAAGTGCGCGAGGTGGAAGGTCTGTTCCGCCGTGAAAACATCGCCTTCATCAACTCCACACATTTCTCGGTCGAGGAGATTTCGGCCAAGATCTTGGTGGAAAAAGGTGTTGAACGACGCCTTAAATAAGTTTCGTAACTAGCTGTTTTAAAAATAAAAAGACTCGAAACCTCGAGTCTTTTCTAAGTTAGAGCATCAGAAACTTCCGCCCGGCACTCGCACCCAGCCCTCCATGAGGATGCGCGCACTGCGGCTCATCACTGCCTTGGTCACTGTCCACTGACCATCGACCAGACGAGCCTGTGCACCAACCCGCAAGGTGCCGGACGGATGGCCAAAACGCACCGCCTCACGCTCGCCGCAACCGGCAGCCAGGTTGACCAGAGTGCCCGGTATCGCCGCCGCCGTGCCGATGGCCACCGCGCAGGTGCCCATCATGGCGTGGTGCAGCTTGCCCATAGAAAGCGCACGCACCAGCAGGTCGACCTCGCCGGCCCTGATATCCTTGCCGCTGGACGTGCGGTAATCCTTGGGCGGACTGACGAAGGCGATCTTCGGGGTGTGCTGACGTGTCGCAGCCTCCTCGGCCGTTTTGATCAGCCCCATGCGCAGCGCACCGGCAATGCGGATCTGCTCGAAACGCGCCAGTTGCGCCGGGTCGCCATTGATGGCCTCACGCAGCTCGGTGCCCTGGTAGCCGATGTCCTCGGCATTGACGAAGATGGTCGGGATGCCGGCGGTGATCATGGTCGCCTTGAAAGTGCCGACGCCGGGCACTTCGAGGTCATCGACCAGATTGCCGGTGGGAAACATCGAACCGCCATCCTCGCCGTCATCGGACGGGTCGAGGAACTCCAGCACGATCTCCGCTGCTGGGAAGGTGACGCCGTCCAGCTCGAAATCACCGGTTTCCTGCACCTGGCCATTACTGACCGGCACGTGGGCGATGATGGTTTTCTGGATATTGGCCTGCCAGATACGCACCACACAGGTACCGCTTTCAGGAATACGCGCTGGATCGACCAGGCCGGCATGGATGGCGAAGGCGCCGGCGGCGGTGGACAAGTTGCCGCAGTTGCCGCTCCAGTCGACGAAGGCCTTGTCGATGGAGACCTGGCCGTAGAGGTAATCGACGTCATGCTCGGGCTGAGTGCTTTTCGACAGGATCACGCACTTGGAGGTACTCGAGGTGGCACCGCCCATACCGTCGATCTGCGCCGCATACGGATCGGGGCTACCGATCACGCGCATGAACAGCTTGTCGCGCGCCTCGCCAGGCACCTGGCAACGCTCGGGCAGATCCTGCAGGCGGAAGAACACGCCCTTGCTGGTGCCGCCACGCATGTAGGTGGCGGGGATTTTCACTTGCGGCAGATAAGCCATGAGTGCAGTCCTGAAAGAATGATGATGCAGGTTTTTCCCGGATCACATCCGGGCGAGCGCTACCGTTTCTTGTAGGAGCGAGCTCTGCTCGCGAATAGCCTCGCGGAGAAGCTTCGTTCGCGAGCAGAGCTCGCTCCTACGGAAGGTTGTACCGGCCCGCTTAGGGCGCCTCTAAAAACGTAGGCGAGGCAGCCAGTGCAAGGCAAAAACAGGCGAAAAAGCGCAGTTTACGCGCTGTAAATGAGCATTTTGAGCCTGTTTTTAACGCAGCAATGGCAACGCAGGTAGTTTTTAGAGGTGCCCTTAGGGCCGGTCGTTACATCAAGCCACCGCACCTTCGAGGAAGTCCTTGGCGAAGCGCTGCAGCACGCCGCCGGCCTTGTACACGCTGACATCCGCCGCGGTATCCAGTCGGCAGGTCACCGGCACCCGAACCACCTCGCCGTTGCGGCGATTGACCACCAGGGTCAGGTCGCAGCGCGGCGAGATATCGCCCTCGATGTCATAGGTTTCGGTGCCATCCAGACCCAGGGTCAGACGGGTAGTGCCCGGCTTGAACTCCACCGGCAGCACGCCCATGCCCACCAGGTTGGTGCGGTGGATGCGCTCGAAGCCCTCGGTGACGATCACTTCCACACCCGCCAAACGCACGCCCTTGGCCGCCCAATCCCGCGACGAGCCCTGGCCGTAGTCGGCACCGGCGACGATGATCAGGTTCTGCTTGCGGTTCATGTAGGTCTCGATGGCCTCCCACATGCGCATTACCTGGCCTTCCGGCTCGACGCGGGCCAGCGAACCCTTCTTCACCTGCCCGTTGACCACGGCCATCTCGTTGACCAGTTGCGGGTTGGCGAAGGTGGCGCGCTGCGCGGTCAGGTGGTCGCCGCGGTGGGTGGCGTAGGAGTTGAAGTCCTCTTCCGGCAGGCCCATTTTCGCCAGGTACTCACCGGCGGCCGAGTCCGCCAGGATGGCGTTGGACGGCGACAGGTGATCGGTGGTGATGTTGTCCGGCAGAATCGCCAGCGGACGCATGCCCTTGAGCGTGCGCTCGCCGGCCAGCGCGCCTTCCCAATACGGCGGACGGCGAATATAGGTGGACATCGGGCGCCAGTCGTACAGAGGGCTTTCCGCCTCCTGCACGCTGCCCAGGTCGAACATCGGGATATAGATCTGCTTGAACTGCTCTGGCTTCACCGAAGCGGCAACGATGGCGTCGATCTCTTCGTCGCTCGGCCACAAATCCTTCAGCGTGATCGGATTACCCTGAGCATCGGTACCCAGCGCATCCTGCTCGATATCGAAGCGCACGGTGCCAGCGATGGCATAGGCCACCACCAGCGGCGGCGAGGCCAGGAAGGCCTGCTTGGCATAAGGATGGATGCGCCCGTCAAAGTTGCGGTTGCCCGAGAGCACTGCAGTGGCATACAGATCGCGGTCAATGATTTCTTTCTGGATCACCGGATCGAGCGCGCCGGACATGCCATTGCAGGTGGTGCAGGCGTAGGCAACGATGCCGAAGCCAAGCTTTTCCAGCTCCGGCAGCAGACCGGCTTCTTCCAGGTACAGCTTGGCAACCTTGGACCCCGGCGCGAACGAGGTCTTCACCCAGGGTTTGCGCACCAGGCCCAGCGCATTGGCCTTCTTCGCCACCAGACCGGCAGCGATGACGTTGCGCGGGTTGGAGGTGTTGGTGCAACTGGTGATGGCGGCGATGATCACTGCACCATCCGGCATCAGACCTTCGGCCTCTTCGACCTTGCCGCTCTGCAGCTTGGCTTCGTCGGCGATGCCACGCTCGGCCAGCGCCGAGGTCGGCAGGCGGCGATGCGGGTTGCTCGGGCCAGCCATGTTGCGCACCACGCTGCCCAGGTCGAAGCGCAGCACGCGCTCGTACTCGGCGGTTTTCAGCGCGTCGCTCCACAGGCCAAGGGTCTTGGCGTAGTGCTCCACCAACGCCACCTGCTCCGGCTCACGCCCCGTGAGCTTGAGGTAGTCGATGGTCTGGCCGTCAATATAGAACATCGAGGCCGTGGCGCCATACTCCGGGCACATATTGGAGATGGTCGCGCGGTCGCCGATGGACAGGCTGTCCGCCCCCTCACCGAAGAACTCGACCCAGGCACCGACCACTCGTTCCTTGCGCAGAAACTCGGTGATCGCCAGGACGATATCGGTGGCGGTGATACCTGGCTGGCGCTTGCCGGTGAGCTCGACGCCGACGATATCGGGCAGGCGCATCATCGACGGGTGGCCGAGCATCACCGTCTCGGCCTCCAGGCCGCCGACGCCAATGGCGATCACGCCCAGGGCATCCACGTGCGGAGTGTGCGAGTCGGTGCCGACGCAGGTATCGGGGAAGGCAATGCCGCCGCGCGCCTGGATCACCGGGCTCATCTTCTCCAGGTTGATCTGGTGCATGATGCCGTTGCCGGCCGGGATCACGTCGACGTTCTTGAACGCAGTTTTCGTCCAGTCGATGAAGTGGAAGCGATCCTCATTGCGGCGATCCTCGATGGCGCGGTTCTTCTCGAACGCATCCGGGTCGAAGCCCGGCGCCTCCACGGCCAGCGAGTGATCGACGATCAACTGGGTCGGTACTACGGGGTTAACCTTGGACGGGTCACCACCCTGGTCGGCGATGGCATCACGCAGGCCTGCCAGGTCGACCAGCGCGGTCTGGCCGAGAATGTCGTGGCAGACCACGCGCGCCGGGTACCAGGGAAAGTCCAGGTCGCGCTTGCGATAGACCAGCTGGTCCAGCGATGCGCTCAGATCCTGCGGATCGCAGCGGCGCACCAGCTGCTCAGCGAGTACGCGCGAGGTGTAGGGCAGCTTGTCCCAGGCACCGACCTGGATCGCCTCGACCGCCTCACGTGCGTCGAAGTAATCCAGTGCAGTGCCGGGCAAGCGCTTGCGGTATTGGCTATTCACGGTGTCATTCATCTTATTTACGGTCCTTGAGCGGCACGAACTTCAGGTCTTCAGGGCCTGTGTAGTTGGCGCTCGGGCGGATGATCTTGCCGTCGATGCGCTGCTCGATGACGTGCGCCGACCAACCGGCAGTGCGGGCGATGACGAACAGCGGGGTGAACATGGCGGTGGGCACGCCCATCATGTGGTAGCTCACGGCGCTGAACCAGTCGAGGTTGGGGAACATCTTCTTGATGTCCCACATGATGGTTTCCAGGCGCTCGGCGATGTCATACATCTTGGTATTGCCCTGCTCCACGGACAGCTCGCGGGCCACTTCCTTGATCACCTTGTTGCGCGGGTCGCTCACGGTGTAGACCGGATGACCGAAGCCGATCACCACTTCCTTGCGCCCTACTCGCTCGCGGATATCCGCCTCGGCTTCGTCCGGGCTGTCGTAGCGCTTCTGCACCTCGAAGGCCACTTCGTTGGCGCCGCCGTGTTTCGGCCCGCGTAGCGCGCCGATGGCGCCGGCGATGCAGGAGAACAGGTCGGAGCCGGTACCGGCGATCACCCGCGAGGTGAAGGTCGAGGCGTTGAATTCATGCTCGGCATACAGATTGAGCGAGGTGTGCATGGCTCGCACCCAGGACTCGCACGGTTTTTCGCCATGCAGCAGGTGCAGGAAGTGGCCGCCGATGGAGTCGTCGGCGGTCTCCACATCGATGCGCTTGCCGTTGTGGCTGTAGTGGTACCAATACAGGAGAGCCGAGCCGAGGGAGGCCATCAGTTTGTCGGCGATATCACGGGCGCCCGGATGGTTGTGGTCGTCCTTCTCCGGCGCCAGGCAGCCGAGTACGGAGACGGCGGTGCGCATCACGTCCATCGGGTGGGCTGATGGCGGCAGTTGCTCCAGAGCCGCCTTCACCCCTGCTGGCAGGCCGCGCAAGGCCTTGAGCTTGGCCTTGTAGCCGGCCAGCTCGGCAACGTTGGGCAGCTTGCCGTGCACCAGCAGGTGGGCGATTTCCTCGAACTCGCAGCGGTTGGCGAAATCCAGCACGTCGTAACCGCGGTAGTGCAGGTCGTTGCCGGTACGACCGACAGTACACAGCGCGGTGTTGCCGGCGGCGGTGCCGCTAAGGGCGACGGATTTCTTCGGCTTGAAGCCTGGCGTGGTTTCGGTGGCGCTCATGGTTATCTCCTCAAATCTTCTTGTTCTGCTTACTGTCAGCGGTAGCGAACCGTAAGAGCGGATTCATCCGCGAATCGCGAATAAATTCGCTCCTACACAAAGCAAATCCGTGCGCCGCTTTACTTCTTGCCGGCGGCGAACAGCGCGTCGAGCTTCTGCTCGAAGGCGTGGTAGCCGATGCGGTCGTAGAGTTCGGCGCGGGTCTGCATCTGCTCGATCACATCCTTCTGGTGGCCATTCTGGCGAATCGAGGTGTAGACACTTTCCGCCGCCTTGTTCGCCGCGCGAAAGGCCGACAGCGGATACAGCTGGATGGCGACGCCGACCGAGGCCAGTTCGTCGCGGGTGAAAAGCGGCGTAGCGCCGAATTCGGTGATATTGGCCAGCACCGGCACATTCAGCTCTTTGACGAAACGTGCATAGGTCGGCAGGTCGTAAGCCGCTTCGGCGAAGATTGCATCGGCGCCGGCCTCGACATAGCGCAGGCACCGTTCGATGGCGGCGTCGACACCTTCAGCCTGGATGGCGTCAGTACGGGCGATGAGGAAGAAGTCAGGATCGGTCTTGGCATCAGCGGCAGCTTTCACGCGGTCGCACATTTCCTCGCAGGAGACGATCTCCTTGCCCGGACGGTGGCCACAGCGCTTGGCGCCGACCTGATCCTCGATATGCGCGGCGGCGGCGCCGGCCTTGATCAGGTTCTTGATGGTGCGCTCGATATTGAAAGCCGACGGGCCGAAACCGGTGTCGATGTCCACCAGCAGCGGCAGATCGCAGACATCGGTGATACGGCGTACGTCGGTGAGCACGTCATCCAGGGTGTTGATGCCCAGATCCGGCAAACCGAGCGAGCCGGCCGCGACACCACCACCAGACAGGTAGATGGCACGAAAGCCTGCGCGCTTGGCCAGTAGTGCGTGGTTGGCGTTGATCGCGCCGATCACCTGCAGTGGTTGCTCTTCGGCGAGGGCCTGGCGGAAGCGCTGGCCGGCGGAAAGCTGGGTCATGAATCACCTCGAGTCTTGGATGAAGTGGCGAGCGTCTCTCTATAGTGACGCTCGATATTGCGTTTGGAGGCGCCGATATGGCGGCGCATCAGCAGCTCGGCCAGTTCGCCGTCACGGCCTTCGATGGCATCGAGAATGCGGTGGTGTTCGGCGAAGGCCTGGTGTGGCCGGTTGGGTGTGGCGGAGAACTGCAGGCGGTACATGCGCACCAGCTGATAGAGCTCGTCGCACAGCAGTTTGGCCAGGGTGCGGTTGCCGCTGCCCTGGATGATCCGGTAGTGGAAGTCGAAGTCGCCTTCCTGCTGGTAATAGCCGACACCGGCCTTGAACGCGGCGTCCTGCTCATGCAGCTCCAGCACTCGGCGCAATTCATCGATCTCGTGCTGAGTCATGCGCTCGGCGGCCAGACGGCAGGCCATGCCTTCCAAGGACTCGCGAATCTCGTATAGCTCGACCAGTTCGTCATGACTGAGCGATACCACCCGCGCCCCCACATGCGGGACGCGCACCAGCAGCTTCTGTCCTTCCAGACGGTGGATGGCCTCGCGCAACGGACCACGGCTGATGCCATAGGTGCGCGCCAGCTCAGGCTCGGAAATCTTGCTACCCGGGGCGATCTCGCCCTTGACGATGGCAGCCTGAATCAAGCGGAAAACATGTTCGGAAAGTGTTTCCGAATCCACCTGGGGCGCTGTAGACACTTCGGACTCGAGCAGCATGATTGTCGACACCACAGAGATACAATGACCATGAAATTACGTCAAAAAGCCATAAAGGTCAAAGCAGACCAAAGTATTGTCGACAATGTTTCCAGCCAAACCAGGCGAGCGAGCCGCGACCTTACTTGCAGAAAGCTACATAAGCGTCTGTCGGCACGGAAAATCTCCATGTTAGAATCCGCGCATTCATGCCCGGCTATCGCCTTTTGCCATGGCTGCTAGACTTCATGGCAGGCCGTTGTATGGCAGGATGCCGCCAGACGCTGCCCTTCACCTGCCCCTGGCAATACCCTCTCAAGGACACATGAGACTGAAACCCTTCTCCTTACTGATCTGCCTGCTGACCTTGTGCCCGGCTCTGGCCATGGGCAAGTCAATCTATGGTCTGAACGAATATATCCACGTAGAAGAACTGGACCTGCAGGTAGCCGCCAAACTCGATACCGGCGCAAAAACCGCGTCCTTGAGCGCCCGTGACATCAAGCGCTTCAAACGCGACGGAGAAACCTGGGTGCGTTTCGTGCTGGCCATCGATGATGCCCATGAGCGCACCATCGAGCGTCCGCTATCACGTATCAGCAAGATCAAACGCCGTGCTGGCGACTTCGATCCCGATGAAGGCAAGACCTACACGGCACGCCCGGTAATCGACCTTGAATTGTGCATGGGCAAGACCCTGCGCACGATCGAAGTGAACTTGACCGACCGAAGCGCATTCCAATACCCGCTTCTGATCGGCTCCGAAGCGCTCAAGCATTTCGAAGCCATGGTCGATCCAAGCCTTAAATATGCAGCTGGCAAACCCAACTGCACCGATGACGCAACCCCTGGCGAGTAATTCCCATGCGCTCTCTGAACCTACATCTGAAAGTCCTGATCACCCTGCTGGTGGCCTTGGGCGTTCTGATTACGGCATACCAAATCTTCATTCTCGGCATTCCGGTGACCGAGGACGAGACCGACGATCTGTGGAACATCGATGCCAGGGTCGAATTCCAGGCGACGCCGCGTGAGCCGGTGAAACTGCAGATGTTCGTGCCGCCGCTGAACCAGGATTACGTAAGCCTCAACGAGAGCTTCATCTCCAACAACTACGGTGTCAGCGTCAACCGTGTCGACGGCAACCGCCGCGTCACCTGGTCGGCCCGTCGCGCCAGCGGCAAACAAACCCTCTATTACCGTCTGGTACTGACCAAGCGTTACAGCGGTGAGCAGACACCTGCAAAAGGTCCGATCTTCCGCGACAGCATCCCGGTCGAAGGCCCTGAGAAGATTGCGGCCGAAGCCCTGCTGGCTCCGATTCGCCAGCACTCGGCGGACGTCGAGACCTTCATCAGCGAGACCATCAAGCGCGTCAACAACGCCAATGACGATAATGTCAAGCTGCTGCTTGGCGGCGATGCCTCCACCGTCAACAAGGCCAAGGTCGTCGAGCTGCTGCTGTCCATCGCTCACGTGCCGATGGAACGCGTGCACACCATTCGCCTGCAAGCCGAAGTCGCTCAATCGCCAGAACTGTGGCTGCGCAGCTTCAACGGCCAGAAGTGGTTGTACTTCAACCCCGAATCCGGTGAGCAAGGCCTGCCGGCCGACCGCCTGGTCTGGTGGATCGGCGATGGCGATCTGGTAAGCCTCGAAGGCGGTCGCCAAGCCTCTGTCAGCTTCAGCCTGAACAACAGCGAGATGAACGCCATCCGCCTGGCCAAGCTGACCGACGAGAACACCGACGCCAGCTTCCTCGAATACTCGCTATACGGCCTGCCGCTGCAGACCCAGCAGACGTTCATGATCATGGTGATGATCCCGATCGGCGTGCTGGTCATTCTGATCCTGCGCAACCTCGGCGGCCTGCAGACCCTGGGTACCTTCACCCCGGTACTGATCGCCCTCGCCTTCCGCGAAACCCAACTGGGCTTCGGTATCTTCCTGTTCACGGTGATTACTGCCCTCGGCCTGTCCCTACGCTCCTACCTGGAACATCTGAAGCTGCAGATGCTGCCGCGCCTGTCGGTAGTGTTGACCTTCGTCGTGGTACTGATCGCCGCTATCAGCCTGTTCAGCCACAAGCTGGGTCTCGAACGCGGTCTATCGGTTGCGCTGTTCCCGATGGTGATTCTGACCATGACCATCGAGCGCCTGTCGATCACCTGGGAAGAACGTGGCGGCAGCCATGCCTTCAAGGTCGCCATTGGCACGCTGTTCGCCGCCACTATCGCGCACCTGCTGATGAGCGTGCCCGAGCTGGTGTACTTCGTGTTCACCTTCCCGGCGATCCTGCTGATCCTGGTGGGCTTCATGCTGGCGATGGGTCGCTACCGCGGTTATCGCCTGACCGAACTGTTCCGTTTCAAAGCCTTCCTCAAGGACTAAGACCATGTTCGGCCTGATCAAGACGTGGAAGGCCCTTGAAGCCAAAGGCATCATGGGCATCAACCGACGCAATGCGGACTACGTGCTGAAGTACAACAAACGGCACCTGTACCCGATCGTCGACGACAAGATCATCACCAAGGAGCGGGCCATCGAGGCCGGCATCGATGTGCCGGAAATGTACGGCGTCATCGAGACCGAGAAGGACATCGACAAGCTCGATCAGATCATTGCCGGGCGCAATGACTTCGTGATCAAGCCGGCGCAAGGCGCTGGCGGTGATGGCATCACCGTTATCGCCGACCGCTTCGAGGATCGTTTCAAGACGGTATCCGGCAAGATCGTCAGCCACGAGGAGCTGGAGCAGCAGATCTCCAGCATCCTCTCCGGGTTGTATTCGCTCGGTGGTCACCGTGACCGTGCGCTGATCGAATACCGTGTCACCCCTGACACCATCTTCAAGAGCATCAGCTACGAAGGCGTGCCGGACATCCGCATTATCGTGCTGATGGGCTACCCGGTGATGGCCATGCTGCGCCTGCCGACACGCCAATCCAATGGCAAGGCCAACCTGCACCAGGGCGCCATTGGTGTCGGTGTCGACCTGGCCACTGGCATCACCCTGCGTGGTACCTGGCTGAACAACAAGATCAGCAAGCACCCGGACACCACCAACGCAGTGGACGGCGTGCAACTGCCTAACTGGGACGGCTTCATGAAGCTCGCCGCCGGCTGCTATGAGTTGTGCGGCCTGGGTTACATCGGTGTGGACATGGTGCTGGATCAGGACAAGGGCCCACTGATTCTCGAGCTCAACGCTCGCCCCGGGCTGAACATCCAGATCGCCAACGACTGCGGCCTGACCCACCGCGCCCATGCCGTGGAAGCGCGCCTGGAAGAGCTGAAAGCCAAAGGCATTCAGGAAGACGCCGAAGAGCGCGTGCGCTTCTCCCAGGAGCTGTTCGGCCACATCGTCAGCAAGGAAGTCTGACCAGCTAGCGCCGGGGGGGGGGGGGGGGGGGGGGGCGGCCCCCCCGCCCCCGCCCCGCGGACGGGACCGAAGAAAGGAGAGCCAGAGCAACACACACCCACCACGCCCAGCCC
>NZ_RHQP01000006.1:46915-86557 GCF_003935465.1 Pseudomonas sp. o96-267 | reverse complement strand
CGCGTCCTACTAGTTCCTGGCCCTCTCTGCCTGGCGGCGGCCCCCCGCCGGGCACCCGCCCCCCCAGCGCCCCCGCGACTCGCTCAATAGTCTGTCGCCAACACGAACACCTCGCCTCTACTTGCCCGCCTTCCTCACGCCTCGCTCAGCAGCCCCAAGCTCTTGCCCTTGAGTACGGCTTGCGTGCGACTGCGTACGCCCAAACGGGAAAACAGGTTATGCAGATGCCGTTTGATGGTGGCTTCAGACAAGTGCACCGCCTCGGCAATATCGCGATTCGACAGCCCCGCTGCCACGAGCCGCAATATCTCCCGCTCGCGATGACTCACCCCCTGATTTTCCTCGAGACTGTCAGGATCGATAGCCAACCTGCGGCACTGCTCGCGAAGCATTTCGGCAATGCCCTGCCAGGCTGCGGCTTGCTCGGGCTCGGCGCGGCTCCAGGCATTCCAGAGCGGCAGCAGCCACAAGGCGTCGTCCTGAAACAAGCGGCGATAACCACATTGCCAGGCCTCCTCGAGAGTCGCCTGCAACAGCACGAAGGCTTTTTCGCCATTACCTTTGCGCCAGTAAGCCACTGACAGCAGCAGGCTCAGGTGCAGGCGCCGATCCCGCTGGTGGTCCGCCCCCTGCTTGGCCAGACATTCCTCCAGGCTGGTTTGGGCTCTCTCTACCCAGTGTTCGCTCAGTGCCAAGCGTGCCTGGCTCAGCGCCAACGCCGTATGCGCATCGCCATAGCGCTCGATGGGCAGTACAGCGATATGGCGCTCCAGCTGCAGATAAACACGCTGCGCCTCATTGGGTCGGCGCAACCACAGCAGGAACTGCACCTTGCACGCCATCGCGATGGCGAATACCCGCTCGTAGCCGGGCCCCTGCAAACCGCTCAACCACTCATCAAGCTCCTCCAGCCCCTGTTCCCCTGCACCGGCGAAGAAACGCGCGCGCGCCATGACCAGCTTGCCGCGGCTGATCAGCTCCACCGGCGTGGCGACATCACGCCAGGTAGTGGCCAGCGGCAGTTCGGCGAGAATCGCAGCGTGGCGATCCTGTTCGTAAAGCAGGTCGGCATAAGCCAGCCCCAGCGGGCCGCCAACTCGACTGCGCCGCCCAAACACCTGCACGACCCTTGCCCGCGCAGCTTCGGCCAGGGAGCGACCACGCTCCAGTTCGCCGTATTCTTTGCAGATCAGCGCCTCGATCAAGCTGGCCATGACATGCAGGTATTCGCTGTCGCAATCACGCAGACTCTCACGCGCCACGGCGATGGCCTTGGCGGCCTCGCCGAATTCGCCGAGCAATGCGAACGCTGCAGCCTGCACGCAGGCCAGGCTGGCGCGAAATACCGGCTGGTTCTGCGGTACCAGCGCCAGCCAATGACCGGCGACCTTGAGGCAGGCGTCGAGTTTGTCCTGATAGAGCAACACCAATGCCTTGAGCACCTGAGCAGCAGCCAGCAGCTCGATCAGGCCGAAATGCATCCCCTTGCCACGCCCCTGCGTCAGGCGCGCGCTGACTTCCTCGATCAACGCCTCGGACTCGGCGAACTTCTGCTCGAAAGCCAATTGCCAGGCATAGAAGATCTGGAACACCGGCTGCTCGGTGATCACCAGCGACGGGACTTCCTTGAGAATGGCGAGGATGCCGTATACCCGGTTGCCAGCGATCAAGCGCGCGCCCTGGCGTTCCAGCAGCTCGGCGGCGAAGCCGTAATCACGCGCGCGCAACGCGTACTTGATCGATTTGTCAGCCAGGTCATGGCTTTCGCACCAGCGCGCGGCCGCGTGCAGCAGGTGAGCCGGGTCGCCACGCTTAGCCAGACGCCCCTGCAGGAACTCGGCGAACAGGTGGTGATAGCGGAACCACTGGCCCTGCTCGTCCAGCTCGATCACGAACAGTTGCTCGCCCTGCAGGCGGCGCAGCATGTCGCCACCGTCATGGCGCCCGGTCAGCGCATTGCACAACTCGGCGTTGAACTCATCGAGTACCGAGGTCTGGTCGAGAAACAGCTGCACGGCTTCCGGCAGGCTGGCTACCACGTCTTCGGCCAGATAATCGGCGATGTTGCGTTCGGTCCCTGACAGCCCGGCGAGAAAGGCCGCGCGGTTTTGCTGACGCGGCAAGGCCAGCGCCGCCAGGTGCAAGGCCGTGATCCAGCCTTCCGTACGCACATACAACTGGTTGATCTCGCTGTCTTCCAGGGCCAGACGCTTGATGCTGCGCAAGTAAGCAGCGGTCTCCGCGCGTGTCAGGCGCAGGTCCTCGGCCTTGAGCCAGAATGCCCAGGCACCGAGCAAAGACGGCTCGTCGAGAAAGCGCGGCTGATAACGGGTGCTGACTACCAGCCGGACGTGGCTGGGCAGGCGCTCGAGCAGATAGCGCGAGCTCTGACCAAGCGTGGGATGACGGATGCGGTGGAAGTCATCGAGCATCAGATAGAGGCTCTCCGACAGCCCGTTCAGATCGTCGAGAAATGCATCGATCGCCGTCTCCAGCGGCCAGTTGATCTCACCCTGCAGCAATGCAGTGGCACTGCTGCCGAAGCCCGGACAAACAGCGGCGACAGCGGCCACCAGATACTGCAGCAGCCTCGCCGGCTCGCTATCGCTGTCGTCGCACGACAGCCAGGCAACTCGCGCTCCCTGTGCCTGCAGGCGACTGCGCAGCTGGCTGAGAACAGTGCTTTTGCCAAAGCCGGCGGGTGCACTGAGGACGATCAGGCGCCGCTCACGCGCCTCCATCAATCGCTCGATCAAAACCGAGCGTTCCAGCAGTGGAGCGCCCTCGGTATGGGAGGGATACAACTTGGTGCGCAACAGCGGGATAGCGGGTTGGTAGGACGGATTCTGGCTGTTCATGATTCGAGTAGGCTCAGCTCACGTGCACGTCGTATGGCTTGGGTGCGATTACGCACCTTGAGCTTTTCGTAGATGTTGTGCAGGTGCCATTTGACGGTACCCAAGGCGAGCGCCAACTGCTGGCCGATCTCTTCGTTGGACATGCCCTTGGCGGCCAGACAGACCACCTCGCGCTCGCGCTCGGTCAACCCCTCCTCCAGCCCGTCCAGGGCGTGCCGCGACTCCTGGCCGGGCCAGGCACTCAACAGACTGCGGATGAAAGCCTGCAATGCCGGCTGGCGCTCAGTAGACTCCAGCTGTTGCAGCAACTGGCGCACAGCCTCGCCCTCCTCGATGAACAGACTGCGCGCCTCCTCCCGCTCCGCGCCAATCAGGCACTGCACCAGCAAGCTCTGCGCCCGCTCCCGGTAGCCCAGGTGCTGGTAGCTCAGCGCAGCGAGCAGATCCAGACGCAGTTGCTGCAGCCCATGCCGGTCATCCTGCAACTGGCTGCGCAACTGGCTGATCTCATGCAGCGCCTCGCTGTAATAGCCGCGCGCCTGCTGCAGGCGCACCCGGCTCAGACCGAGCACCCACGGCACCGGATTGAAATTGCGCTGCGCGTAATACCCTTCCAGCTTGCTCCAATCCACCGACTTCAAACGCTGCTCTGCGCGCTTGCTGCGCTCGGGCGCTGGCTCCTGCAGGATCAATGCAATCTCCTCACCCACGGCCTGCACATAAAAACGCCAGGAATGGTTGCGCGCCGCGAGGTTCTGCATCATCACCAGGGTCGCGGCCGCTTCTTTCGGAGCCCCCTGCTGGCGCTGAACCCGTGCCAGGCAAAGCATCGCTTGGGCGTACAGGTCGATCGGATTGATCACATCGACCGTGGCCAACGCCCAACGCAGCCGATCCTGCAGGCCATCCAGACGGCCCTGCTGATAGGCGATCAGCGACTCACTGATGGTTGGCAAAACCAGGGCACGGGACTTTTCGCCGAACCAGGGCATCATCCGCGCACGCAACTGCTCGAACAGCAGCTGCGCCTGCTTTACCCGCCCCTGTTCCAGACACAGGAGCACTTCCACATTGGCCAACTGCATGTCCAGATAACGGCCTTCGAGAAAGTGGTTGCGCTGTTGCGCCAGCGCCAGCAACTTGCGCGCCTGCTCGGCCTGGCCAAGCATCACGCTGGCCAGGGCGCCCACAGTGAGGATCGCCACCTCGAGAAACGCAGTGTGCTGCCCCAGCTGCGCCTCGATGCGCCGCGCCAGATCGACACAGGTACCCAGGTCATCTTTCTGCAAGGCGATCACCGCCTTGATCGTCAGGGTCGCCAGCACCTTGTCACTCAATGGTCCGCTCGCGCGCGACTCGGCCCAACGCTCCAGCAGCTCATCGAGCATGCGATTGGCCTCTTTCAGGCCCAGCTCGGCCGCACGGGTCCAGACATCGGCCAGCACCAGCACCGGAAAGCGCGCAGCGATTTCGTCCGGCACATGCTGTCGCCATTTGTAGATGAGGTTGAGCTGGCCGCGATTGATCAGCTCCAGGCCACACCCGTCGAGCAGTGCGGCGAGCATCTCGGCGTCTTCGGCCAAGCAGGCGTGCTCGATGGCCAGGTTCTGCATATGGTGATTGGTGAACCACAGGCTGGCATTGAAATGCAGCTGTTTGAAACGCTCCGGATCGCGGTCCTTGAGCCGGCTGCGGAGAAACTCGGCGAACAGATTATGGAAGCGATACCACTGGCGCTCGCGATCCATGGGCAGGAGAAACAGTTGCATGGCCTCCAGCTCTTCCAGCAGTTGCTGGCCATCCTGACGCGCGGTCAGGGCATTGACCAGCTCGCCGCTGAGCTGCTGCGCCACCCCGAGCGCCAACAACTGCTCCTGCCGCTCGACAGGTAACTGCTCGAACACCGAGCGCAACAAGTAGTCGCCTAGTACATTCTTGTCTGCGCCCAACGCGGCAAGGCGCTCAGTCGGTTGCGGGTGGTTACGCAACCACAGGCTGACCAGATGCACGCCCACCACCCAGCCCTCGGTATGACGGTACAGCGCATCGAACGCCTCAGGATCGAGATGCAGGCCGCTGCGCTGCAGATAAGCACGCATCTCCTCAGCACTGAGCCTCAGCTCGTCGCTACCCAGCTCCAGCAACAACCCCTTGGCGCGTAACGTGGCGAGCCCAAGAGCGGGTTGCGAACGGCTGCCGATGGCCAGAGTGAAATTCGGTGGCGCCAACTTGACCAAGCGGTTGAGTGCGCGGAGAAGCTCGCCATCCTGAATCAGGTGCAGGTCATCGAGTACCAACAGCAGCGGTTCCGATCGCTGCGACAGGTCTACCAGCAGGCTTTCCATCACCGCCTCGACAGGCACGCGCATGGTGTTGCGCAGATAACCCAGGGCGTAATCACCCAGCCCGGGCAGTGCACGCCCCAAGGCGCCGATCAGTTGCTGGAAGAAACGTACCGGCTCGTCATCAGCAGAGCTCAAGGATAGCCACGCAACAGCGCTGCCGGCCTGACGACGCTGCTCGAGCAGCATCGCCAACGCCGTAGTCTTGCCAAAGCCAGCAGGCGCGCAAAACAGTACCAGGCGGGCGTGGGAATGGGCCGAAAGCGCGGCATCCACCTGCGGTCTTGCCAGATAGTCCGCAGATGCCTGAGGCGGTGACAGCTTTGAACGCAGCAGGCTTCCAGCAGCTGGAGCGATCACTACATCCATGGCCTGGACCCTTTCATTCATTATTATTTTGGTACGACAGTTCAACATCCTGGCACGACTCCATACTAATCAGCCGAGCCTACCGGAGCAAACCTGGCCGAAGCTCTAGGATGAATATTAGCGGCGGACTACAATCGCTCTTTCATCCCTTTCGACTGCCACGCATGCCCAGCTGCTCTCTGCACCCTCTTCCCTACCGCACCGATCCCTGCGACTACTTCCAGCGCATTCGCCAGGCCCCCGGTGCCGTACTGCTGGATGCCGGGCGACCGAGTGCCAAGCGTGGACGCTATGACCTTATGAGCGCCTGGCCATTGGCAGAACTGGCGCCCATGTCCGACGAATCGGCCAACGATTTTCTGCAACGCCTGCGAGGCGCATTACAGAGCCTCGGGGCCGCCGAAGCACCCGCGCAACAGGAGCTGCCATTCGTCGGTGGTTTGATCGGTTACCTGTCTTATGACTTCGGCCGCCGCCTGGAAGTGCTACCCGAGCACAGCATCGATGATCTCGACCTTGAAGATGCGCGCTTCGGCCTCTACGCCTGGGCGCTGATCAGCGATCATCAGCTGGAGACCAGCGCCCTGCTGTTTCACCCGGCACTGCCAGAGGCAGAGCGCCAGCGCCTGCAAACGCTGTTCGAAGCGGCGCATAGCGAAGCGCTTGCGCCTTTCCACCTGACCCAGCCGTTCCAAGCCGATATCGACCAGCACCGTTATCGCCAGGCGATCGATCGCATCCAGAGCTACATCCTCGCTGGCGATTGCTATCAGGTGAACTTCGCCCAGCGCTTTCAGGCGCCCTGCGAAGGCGATCCCTGGGGCGCTTACCTGGCACTGCGCCAGGCCTGCCCAACACCTTTCTCGGGATTCCAGAGTCTGGGCAATGGCAATGCCATTCTCAGCCTGTCGCCCGAGCGCTTTCTCAAGGTCAGCGACGGTCAGGTGGAAACCCGCCCGATCAAAGGCACGCGGCGCCGCGGCCATGACGCTGAGGACGATCAGGCGCAGGCACAGGAGCTGCTGGAAAGCCGCAAGGATCGCGCCGAGAACCTGATGATCGTCGACCTGTTGCGCAACGATCTCGGCCGCAGTTGCCGCATCGGCTCGGTGAAAGTGCCGGAGCTGTTCGCCCTAGAGAGCTATCCCAACGTGCATCACCTGGTCAGTTGCGTCACCGCCGAGCTTGCGCCTGACAAGGATGCGCTGGACCTGATCGCCTGCAGTTTCCCCGGCGGCTCCATCACCGGGGCGCCGAAGATCCGCGCCATGCAGATCATCGATGAGCTCGAGCCGACCCGGCGCGGGCTCTACTGCGGCTCGCTCCTGTATCTCGACGTGCGCGGCGAGATGGACAGTTCCATTGCCATTCGCAGCCTGCTGGTCAAGGACGGCAAGATCAGTTGCTGGGGCGGTGGTGGCATCGTCGCCGACTCCAACTGGCAGGCCGAGTATCAGGAGTCCATCACCAAGGTGAAGGTGCTGCTGGAAACACTGGAGCGCCTGCCAGCCACAACCGAATAAGTACCCCAAATCAAAAACGCCGCGATTTCGCGGCGTTTTTCATGCATCGGCGTTACAGACTCAGCTTGCGATTCGACGCCTTGAGGAACTCTTGCTTGAGCGCTTCGAAGGTGTGCACGGCAGGGAATTGCGGGAACTCGCGAATCACGTTCTCCGGCGCATGAAACAGGATGCCGGCATGGGCTTCGCTGAGCATGGTGGTGTCGTTGTACGAGTCACCGGCCGCGATCACGCGATAGTAGAGGGTCTTGAAGGCGAGAACGGATTGGCGCTTGGGATCCTTCTGGCGCAGTTGGTAGCTGACCACACGATCGCTCTCGTCGGTGATCAGGCGGTGGCACAACAGCGTCGGGAAACCCAGCTGACGCATCAGCGGCTGGGAGAACTCATAGAAGGTGTCCGAGAGAATCACCACCTGGAAACGCTCACGCAGCCAGTCGACGAACTCCACGGCGCCATCGAGCGGCTTCAGGGTAGCGATGACGTCCTGGATGTCTTTGAGCTTCAGGCCGTGCTCATCGAGAATGCGCAGGCGCTGCTGCATCAGCACGTCATAATCGGGGATGTCGCGGGTGGTCGCCTTGAGCGACTCGATGCCGGTTTTTTCCGCAAAGGCGATCCAGATTTCCGGAACCAGAACACCTTCCAGGTCGAGACACGCGATTTCCACAGGCCACTCCTCGGTTGAGCCAAAAAGGAGCCGGCACTCTAGCCGCTGGGCTTGGTTGGCGCAATGCGACCTGCTTATAACTGGAATGAAGGACATCAAGCGTCTTAGTTATTTAGCCGCATAACCTGCCTTTGCTACCATCGCGCCCTCACGCACACGATCTGGAGTCCTCACCATGGAACTCGACCTGGACGCGCTCAACGCCGAATTCGGCAACCAGCCAGAAAAGCTGGTTCAATGGGCCATCGGACTGGGCAAACCCGCCATCTGCACCACCAACTTCCGCCCCTTCGAAGCGGTGATCCTGCATATGGTCAGCCAGGTCAAACCGGATATCCCGGTAGTCTGGATGGACAGTGGCTACAACACCGAGGCCACTTACCGCTTCGCCGATGAAGTGGCCCGCAAGCTCAACCTCAACCTCATCACCTACCTGCCCAAGCGTTCGCGTGCGCATCGCGAAGCCATCGACGGCCCGGTACCTGCCCTGGATGATCCGCGTCACGCGGCGTTCACCGAAGAGGTGAAGCTCGAGCCGTTCGCACGCGCCCTGCGCGAGACCGCCCCGAGCGTCTGGTTCACTGCCCTGCGTGCGACCGACACCGCAGTGCGCGCGCAGATGGAGCCGATCAGCATCAACCCGGACGGTCTGATCAAGGTCGCCCCGCTGCTGCACTGGTCGTCCAAGGATCTGTATCAGTACCTGGTCGCCCATGATCTGCCGAACGAATTCGATTACTTCGACCCGACCAAGGGCGAAGACAATCGGGAGTGCGGCCTGCACCTGAGCCACTGATCACGCTCATGCAGCAACGAAAATGGCGCCCATTGGGCGCCATTTTTCGTTTCAGAGCAGGCTTCAATGCATCGGCAGTTCGACGCCGCTGAACAACTCTTCCAGCTCGGACTTGTTGTGGCACTGCACGGCTTTGGCCAGCATGTCGCGGGTCAGGTGCGGAGCGAAACGCTCGATGAAATCGCACATGAAACCACGCAGAAAGGTACCGCGACGGAAACCGACCTTGGTCACGCTGGGCTCGAACAGGTCATCGGCGTCGAGCACCACCAGGTCCGGATCGAGCTTGGCGTCGACAGCCATCTTGGCCACGATGCCCACACCCAGGTTCAGGCGCACATAGGTCTTGATCACGTCGGCATCGGCTGCGGTGAACACCACCTTGGGCGTCAGACCGCGATGGCTGAAGGCCTCGTCCAGTTTCGAACGACCGGTGAAGCCGAATACGTAAGTGACGATGGGATGCTCGGCCAGCGCTTCGAGGGTCAACTTCGGCAGCTTGGTCAGCGGATGCCCCTGCGGCACCACCACGCAGCGGTTCCAGCGGTAGCAAGGCATCATGATCAGGTCGTTGAACATCTCCAGGCCTTCGGTGGCGATGGCGAAATCCACGCTGCCGTCGGCCGCCATCTCGGCGATCTGCGTCGGCGTGCCCTGGTGCATGTGCAGAGCGACATCCGGGTACTGCTTGATGAACGCGCTGATCACCGGCGGCAGGGCATAACGCGCCTGGGTGTGGGTGGTGGCGATGGACAGGGTGCCCTTCTTCTCGTTGGAGAACTCCTGGGCAATCTGCTTGATGCTCTCGACCTTGCGCAGAATCTCGCCGGCCGTTGTGATGATGCGCTCCCCGGCTGGGGTCACACGGGTCAGGTGCTTGCCGCTGCGGGCGAAAACTTCCACGCCCAGCTCATCCTCGAGCAAGCGAATCTGCTTGCTGATCCCTGGTTGCGAGGTGTACAGGCTCTGAGCGGTAGCCGATACGTTGAGGTCGTGGTGCGCAACTTCCCAGATGTAGCGCAATTGCTGAAGCTTCATATGTTTCCCTCAGAGCAGTAAGGCAGGCCAACAGCCGCCAATGCCGTATATAACCATATTATTGGTTTAATAGAACAGCCTAGAACGTTTTATTATTTACCCCCTTTTACAAATCCCCATGCCCCCGGTGTTGCAGCATGGGCACCAGATACACCGGTGCTTCCGACAATTGCACGATCCGTGCGGCGGTGCGACCCAGCGGCACGGCCAAGTCCGCGCCATGGCTATGACTGCCTACGACCAGCAGATCTACCCCAAGTTTCTGCGCCTCCTCAAGAATCATCGCCGGCGGGTCCCCTTGCAGCACCCGCACAGCACGAATCAGTTCGAGATCCTGCTGAGCATCACCCAACTCGTCGCGAAATCCCTCCAGCACACGTTGCTCGATGCTGGCCATGACCGTGCTCAACCCGTTGCGACGAAGCTCCCCGAGGGTTTCTTCATCCAGGTAGGTCTGCAGCACGGACTCAGCGAACAACCCCATGGGTTCAACCGCATGCACCACATACAGATCAGCCTTGAAACTACGGCTCATGGCAAGGGCGTGCTGCAGCACATAGGAAGCATAAAGCCCCAGATCGGTGGCATAGAGTATCGAACGGATCACACGGCCTCCTCGACTGCTGGCGCAGGCCCTACATTGAGCTTAGCAGCGCATCAGACAAAGCAAGATTGGCAGCGTTATTTAGGACGAATGGCTATATGCAGGCGCTTGAGCGCCAGCATCGGCTCAGGGCAGCAACTCGTTGCTCACCCCATGCGGGACATGACCAGTGGCGACCACTTGGCGCGCCTTCTCGCAGTGTCCGGTCTGGTCATCGAAGAACACGTCGGCGGCGAAGGCTTCGAGCACCGCCGACTTGTCCAGCCCACCGAGGAAGAAGGATTCGTCCAGACGAATATTCCATTCCCGCAGGGTGCGAATCACCCGCTCATGCGCCGGCGCCGAACGTGCGGTCACCAACGCGGTACGGATCGGGCAGTCTGCCTCGGGAAACTCCTGCTGCAGGCTGTGCAGAGCCGCCAGGAAGGGTTTGAAAGGCCCGCCCAGCAGCGCCTGCCTTGCGGCTTCGCGCTCATGATCCTGGAAGGCGTTGAGACCGCCACTCTGGTAGACGCGCTCGGAATCGTCGGAGAACAGTACGGCATCGCCATCGAAGGCGATGCGCAGTTCGTTGCTGTTCGCCCGCCGCGCGCCACCGGAAAGCAGCGTGGCTGCGCCGAAACCGGCCTTCAGTGCATTGCGCACATCGTCGGCATGAGTAGACAGAAACAGATGACAGCCAAAGGCTGCCAGATAAGGGTCAGGGCTACGACCACCTACGAATGCGGCGCGGGATATGCCGAGCCCGTAGTGCTGGATCGAGTTAAACGCGCGCAACCCGGTATCGGCACTGTTGCGCGACACAAGAATGACTTCCACACGCTGCTCGCTGAGACGCGTGTTGAGCCCCAGCAGCTTCTCCACCAGGGGAAAGGCGTCGCCCGGCATCAGCACTTCGTCTTCATGCTCGATCTGATAGCGGCGATAGGCTTCCACACCCTCGCTTTCGTAGATCTGGTGGCTTTCGCTCAGATCGAAAAGCGCCCGCGAAGAGATCGCCAGCACCAGTTTGTCCCCCAGCCCCTTACCCATACTTAGGCCTCCTGGCGAGCCTGAATGAACCGCAGCGCCTGATACAGAGCGCGCACCTTGGGCATATCGAAACCCACTGCGTCCGCAGCCGCCAGCGGCGCCTCGTAGATGGCATGCAGTTCCGCCACGCGGCCCTGAGCGAAATCGTGGTACATGCTCGGCAGGTAATCAGGCATGCGTTGAGTGGCAGCCAGTAGTTTGTCTGCGTAACTATCCGGCATGCTGTAGCCCAGCGCCTGAGCCGCCTGTACCACCTCCTGCATCATGTCAGCGATCAACGCGCGACTGTCGGGATTGCCCATCAGGCGCTGCGTGTCGGCATCGAGCAACACCGACAGGCCGTTATAAGGGATATTCCACACTAGCTTCTGCCAGCGCGTTTGCGCCAGATCGCGCATCGCCGCCGAATCCAGGCCGGTGCTGCGCAGCAGGCTGGCGCCCTCCTCGGCCAGCGCCAGGCGCACCTCGTCGTCGACCAGAGGGCCCGAGTGATAGGCCAGGTTGATCGCCCCCAGCGCCTGATGTTCGATCACGCCCGGGGCACTACGATGAACGCAGATGTAGCAGAGCCCGCCTAGCAGGTGCAGGTCGTCGGGCAACAGTGGGCGCAGCTCATCTTCCACTGCCAGGCCATTTTGCAGCAGTACCACCTTGGCGCCTGGCCCTGCTGCCTTGGCAATCAGCGGTGCCAGTTCGGCATTGGCAGTGGTCTTGGTGCCCACCAGCAACCAGTCGCAGGGCGGCATCTCGTCGACATGCTGGTAGGCCTGTACCGGGGCCAGGTTCAATGCACCATGTACCGCACTGTTCAACTGCAGGCCTCGCTCGACCACCGCGCCATACTCGCTGCGCAGGAGAAAGTGCACGTCATGTCCAGCGCGAGCCAGCATCGTTCCGTAGAAACCGCCAATGGCACCGGTGCCGATAATGCCAATACGCGGCGTGGGGGATTGAGACATCAGGGAAGCTCCTCAGCCGGGCGAAGCAAGGCCTCGCCCAAGGCGGTAACCAGATCGGAGTGAGTAAGACGTGCGTGCAATGCGCCAAAGAAATGACCGTCCTTGACCAGAAACAGCGCCGGTAAGTGGAATACCTCGTAGCGCGTCACCAATCCGGCGTTGTGCCCTGCATCGACCCAGCACAGGCGCTCTATTGGCAGTGGCATACCAGGCAAGGTCTGACGTGCCCAGCGGCAGCTGGCACAGCCCGTGCTAGTGAACACCAGCAGCGACGCACCGGGAAGGTCGAGCAGGCGGCGATCAGCATCCAGATCGGTCAATTCCAATTGCGTCGCTATACTGAATTCACTGATATCAGTTTGCCTGTACTCAAGGTCGGTGTTCATGCGTAAGTTTCTGCGTCATCCAAGTGACATGCCGGTAGAACTGGTACTGCGCAAACAAGCCCGCATTCCCCGGCAACGGCTGAACAATATCAGCCTCGGCGGCGTCGCGTGCAACTCGTCGCGGGGCTTTCGCCGCGGTACCTCGGTGGAGCTACGTATTCCCATACTAGGTGAGCAGGCACGCTATCCCGGCGTCGTGGCCTGGTGTCGGCGGCAGGAGGGCAACTATTTGGTGGGCATCGCCTTCATCGATGAAGACACCTTGTTTCGTGCGCGTATGGTCGAGCAGGTCTGCCAGATCCAGCATTACCGACAACAACTCGAACATGAGTCGGGCCAGCCCATGGCCATCGAGCAATGCGCTCAGGACTGGATCGCCAAGCATGCTGCGGAGTTTCCCTATCTCGCCTGAATAAACCCTCTGCAAGGGCAAAACGCCACCTCATACTGCCAATCTATGAGGCTCATTGAACTTCACGCCCATTGTCGCGCAGCCCCGTACGCGCTAAGGTTCGGCTCCCCCTGCACCAACTAGCTGTGCACCGCCATAGGGGATCGCTGGCGGCCGGCACCCGTGACCTGACGACCTGACCCGATGAATAGCACGATGGCTGATTTACCGATCGACGACCTCAACGTCGCTTCCAACGAAACGCTGATCACCCCCGATCGGCTCAAACGCGAAATCCCCCTGACCGATGCCGCACTGAAGACCGTTGCCCATGGTCGCCAGGTGGTACGTGACATCCTCGACGGCAAGGATCATCGCCTGTTCGTGGTCGTCGGCCCTTGCTCCATCCACGACATCAAGGCCGCTCACGAATATGCCGAGCGCCTCAAGGTGCTGGCTGCCGAGCTGTCCGATAGCCTGTTCCTGGTCATGCGCGTGTACTTCGAGAAGCCGCGCACCACGGTCGGCTGGAAAGGCCTGATCAACGACCCCTACCTGGATGACTCGTTCAAGATCCAGGACGGTCTGCACATCGGCCGCAAGCTGCTGCGCGACCTGGCAGAAATGGGCCTGCCCACCGCCACCGAGGCGCTCGATCCGATCTCCCCGCAGTACCTGCAGGACTTGATCAGCTGGTCGGCCATCGGTGCACGCACCACCGAATCCCAGACCCACCGCGAAATGGCCTCGGGCCTGTCCTCTGCCGTTGGCTTCAAGAACGGCACCGATGGTGGCCTGACCGTGGCCATCAACGCCCTGCAATCGGTTTCCAGCCCGCACCGTTTCCTCGGCATCAACCAGGAAGGTGGCGTGTCCATCGTCACCACCAAGGGCAATGCCTATGGCCATGTGGTACTGCGCGGCGGCAACGGTAAGCCCAACTACGATTCGGTCAGCGTTGCCATTTGTGAGCAGGAACTGACAAAAGCCGGCATTCGCCCGAACGTCATGGTCGATTGCAGCCACGCCAACTCCAACAAGGACCCGGCCCTGCAGCCACTGGTTCTGGAGAACGTGGCCAACCAGATTCTCGAAGGCAACAACTCCATTGTTGGCCTGATGGTCGAGAGTCATCTGGGCTGGGGCAGCCAGTCGATTCCGAAGGATCTGTGCGACCTCAAGTACGGCGTATCCATCACCGATGCCTGTATCGACTGGGATACCACCGAGAAAAGCCTGCGCAGCATGCATGCCAAGCTCAAGGATGTACTGCCCAAGCGCCCTCGCGGCTAAGGAGCGCAGCAGCAATGAAAACGCCGGGCAATGCCCGGCGTTTTCGTATCCGCATTCACGTAGGGTGGGCTTCAGCCCACCATGACGCTTAGCGCGGGCTGTAAGTCTACAAATCGATCCTACTGGTGACGCGCACGTCGCTCCATATAGCGCTCGACATAGGAGCACGACGGAATCACCGTGTAGCCCTTGCCTTCGGCGTACTGCAGGGCATGCTCGGTCAACGCAGCGGCGATGCCGCGGCCACGCAGGCCGTTGGGGACGAAGGTGCGATAGATGTCCAGCGTCTGCTTGCCCAGATCCATATAGGCCAGATAGGCACGATCACCATCGACGGTCGTCACGAACTGGTGACTCGTCTGGTCATGGTGGATGGACAAACCCTCGCTCATCTTCACTCCTCTAGCCGCCAACCATTAGCGGCGCATCTATTTTTACTTCATACCGGTGCTGCGACAAAAGCGCAAATTCTGATGCCACTGCCGACCTATGCAATTGGCCAAGCTTATCAGTCGGCGAACCGCCCAGCCACGAGCAATCAGAAGCTCAACACTGCGATACAGAGCAAAGCCGCAATCACGGGGATCAGTACCGTGATGACGAAGATGTCCTTGTACGCCTGCTTGTGAGTCAGGCCCATGATCATCAGCATCGCAATCACTGCACCACAATGCGGTAGCGAATCGAGACCACCAGCGGTGATATTGGCGATCCGGTGCAACACCTCAGGGTCCACCCCCATCTTCAGGTAACGCGGCGCCAGGGTCTGCATGAAGATCTGCAGGCCACCAGACGAAGAACCGACGATCCCCGATACCACGCTGACCGATGCGAACACCGACAACAGCGGCGGCAGATCCCCCCCCAGTATCCACTGGGCGAACTGAGCGAAACCTGCGGTCTGAGTAACCACACCGCCAAAGCCGATCACCGCAGCGGTATTGAGCAGCGGCATGATCGCATCGTCCGCGCCCTGCCCCAGCAGGCCGAGGGTATTACGACGCAACGCCGAAAACATCAGCACAGCGACACCGGTAGCGATCACCAAGGCCAGACTGGGCCAGAGAATCGGCTGCGACTGACTGAAGGCCAACAATCCACCTAGCGCACCCTCACCCGGTACAACCGCACCAGACAGAGCGAGCAGGCGCGGCAGCAGTATGATTCCCAGCACCACGATGATCGGCACCAGCGCCATCCCCCAATGCGGCCCGCTACCCGGCGCACCGGCCAACTGCTGCATACGTTCGTCCTGCGCGTTAGGCTCGAACCCTTCACCGCGCTCGCGCGCCAGACGCCATTCGCGCTGCAGATAGGCCATACCCAACACGATCATTACCAGCGAGGCGAGCAGACCAATCCAGGCACCTGCGAACAAATCGGTACCCAGCGCACTGGCGGCGATGACGTTGTGAATCGACGGTGAGCCAGGCAAGGCCGTCATGGTGAAGGTTCCCGCACCCAGCGCCGTGGCTGCGCAGAACAATCGCTTGGGCAGATTGGCCTCGCGCATCAAGGTAATACCCAGCGGATACATGGTGAAGATCACCACGAACACCACCACCCCGCCATAAGTGAGAACCGCACACACCAGCATCGCCACCCAGAGCGTGCGCTGCGTACCCAGGCCGCGAGTGATGGCCTGAGCAATACTGCTGGCCGCCTGACTGGCAGCCATGACCTTGCCGAAGATCGCCCCGCAGAGAAACAGCACGAAGAACTTGCCGGCAAAGGTGAATGCACCTAGGGGGCCGAATGGAAAGTGCTCGAGCAGCGCGCCTGGTACGGCGACGCCATTGGTCAGCGCCACCAAAATCGAACAGAGCAATGCGGCGATGAATATGTTCACCCCGCGTAACGCCATGAAGATAAGTAGCGCCAAGCCCAGCAAGAGCCCCAAATTCCCAAGCATCTGCATCCCCTCTTTATTGTTTTAGTTTCAACGTCGGGACAGTTATAACAGCTCGTACAATCGCTACACTGTATGGATTACGTAACTGGCTGTTTTTTAGCCAGCCCGCGCAGGCTCTACCCTTCAGCGTACTGCTCGAAGAAAAAAAACCTGCAACTCTTGCCCTGGCTCCGTTTACTTACTAAAAGTAATAGGTAGTATGTACGCCGGCTAATTTCCCGCAGTTGGGGAATTGCTCTTTATGGAAAAACTCCACCTCAAGGGGAACACGATGAACAACGTTCTGAAATTCTCTGCTCTGGCTCTGGCCGCAGTTCTGGCTACCGGTTGCAGCAGCATGTCCAAAGAAACCGAAGCTCGCCTGACTGCTACCGAAGACGCAGCAGCTCGCGCTCAAGCCCGTGCTGACGAAGCCTACCGCAAGGCCGATGAAGCTCTGGCCGCCGCTCAGAAAGCTCAGCAAACTGCTGACGAAGCCAACGAGCGCGCTCTGCGCATGCTGGAAAAAGCCAGCCGCAAGTAATTGCGACTCGTTTTTTCGAAAGCCGCCCCAGGCAACTGGTGCGGCTTTTTTATTACCCACTAATGGCCTGCCACCCTCAGAACAGCTTGATTACCAGGCAATAAAAAACCCGCGTACACGCATGCAGGCGGGCTTTTGCAACTGGGTTGATCAGAACGGGTTGTCGCTGCTCGCCACCACGCTCTCGGTCTGTGCCGCGATGGGCACCGGCATGCCGTCCTCGGCAGCAACCACTTCACGAACCATCTCCCAGTCAAGACGCAGGCCGCTGAGTTCGTCACGCTTGAGTAGTGCATTGATCACCGCCGTGTGCTTGTCGACGACGGATGGATCACCCTCATCATCCAGCGGCGCATGCGCTTCCAGATAGACCTTGCCACCGCTGACGCCGAACTTGTACGGCTCGTTCAGAATGCGCACGGGAGTGCCGACAGGCACCATGCCCGCCAACTCCAGCACGTTGTGATTGAGCATCCGGAAGCAGCCATGGCTGACGCGCATGCCGATACCGAACTTCTTGTTCGAACCATGGATCAGGTAACCCGGGAACGACAGTGTCATCTTGTATGGGCCCAGTGGATTGTCCGGGCCTGGCGGCACAACAGTGGGCAGAATATCGCCGTCAGCAGCGTGCTCATCACGGATCGACTGGGGCGGATACCAGGCGGGGTTCGGCGTCTTTACCGTTACCCGGCCGACACCCAGTGGTGACCCCCAGCCTTCACGACCGATGCCCAGTGGGAAGGTATGCACGACGTTCTGCCCTTTCGGGAAGTAGTAGAGACGGTACTCGGCCAGGTTGATCACGATTCCTTCACGCGGGCCCGGCGGCAGCACGTAACGCGTCGGCAGGATGATCTCGCTGCCCTCGCCCGGCAGCCAGGGGTCGACGCCAGGGTTGGCCGCGACCATTTCCAGATAGCCGAGGTCGTTTGCCGTTCCCAGATCGGCAAAGGTGTCCTCGTACTTGGCCTTGATCACCTGTACCTGGCCCACCACATCCTCGCCTGGCGGCGGCAGTGGAAGTTCGAGAGCCTGCACTGCGGCACTGGAGCACAGTGCGACCAGAGTCAGGCAGCGGTTGACCGCAGAAAAGCGCGACAACATCCGGGATGTCCCTTGAAGAGTTGAATGATATTACGGCGATTGTACACCGCGATTTGCAAGGCGGGCAGGCGTCAGCCATCTGCCCAATTCGAGCACAGTCCCTGACGCTGGGCCTCGAATGTCGCCAGGCAGGCTGGGCACAAGCGACGATCCCGCAGCCAGGCCTTTTCCAAGATCCGCCAACGCGGTTGTGCCGGCAACAAACCGCCACACAATGTGCGATCAGCATGCCCACCCAGGCGCAACTGACGAGCCACCAGGTGCACGCGCACCTCACGACAGGCGAACAGATCCAGCTGCTCATCCGGCTCGATCAGTTGGTAGGCATAAAGGGACCAGGCGGGACGCGGCATCTGGGGCTCCGTGACAGATCGGCCACATTAGCCGAAAGGCCTGAGGCGGAGAAGCCTCTGCCTACTCAGTTTTCCGCCGTCCACAGGCGCTCAAAGCATGGGTTTCAAAGTCGGCCAGACGTTATCCAGCAACACCGCCTGCGCAGACTCGGTCGGATGAATGCCGTCGGCCTGCATCATTCCTGGCACGCCACCAACGCCCTCGAGGAAAAACGGCACCAGCGGCACGTTCTTCTGCTTCGCCAAATCAGCAAACACCTGGGCGAAAGCCGTGGTGTAGCGCGCCCCATAGTTTGGCGGCAGACGCATCCCTAAAATGAGCACCTTGGCCCCTGCCTGCTGTGATTTCTCAACCATCGACGCAAGATTCTGTTGCAATTGCGCAGGAGGCTGCCCGCGCAGGCCATCGTTGCCACCCAGCTCGATGATGACCAGTTCCGGCTTATGCTCCGCGATCAGCGCAGAGAACCGCGCGGCGCCGCCTGCGCTGGTATCGCCGCTGATCGACGCGTTGACCACGGTGTGCTCGAAACCCTCCTCCTGAAGGCGTTTTTCCAGCAAAGCAACCCACCCTACGCGGCTATCCAGGCCAAAAGCGGCGCTGATACTATCGCCGACCACAAGCAGGGTGCCTGCAACCGCTCCCTGAGCCCAGAACATCAGGGCCAAGGCACCACTCAGCCACCATGCACGCATTTGGAATCTCCATGACTTCGAGCATTCTCGCTGCGCGGAACCTTAGCAAAGTGGTCAGCAGCACGGAAGGCGAGCTGACAATCCTTCATGACCTCGACCTCGACCTGAACAAAGGCGATAGCCTGGCCATCGTCGGCAGCTCTGGCTCCGGAAAATCCACCCTGCTCGGCCTGCTGGCTGGCCTCGACCTGCCCAGCGGCGGCGCCGTACTGCTGGCCGGCAACAACCTCAGCGAGCTCGACGAGGACCAGCGCGCGCGCCTGCGCGCCGAGCACGTGGGTTTCGTCTTCCAGTCGTTCCAGTTGCTCGACAGCCTCAACGCGCTGGAAAACGTGATGTTACCGCTGGAGCTGGAATGTCACGCCGATGCCCGCCAGCGCGCCCGAGCCCTGCTCGAACGTGTCGGCCTGGGCCAACGTCTGACCCACTACCCGCGCCAGCTTTCTGGTGGCGAACAACAGCGCGTGGCCATCGCGCGGGCCTTCGCCGCCGAGCCCGACGTTCTGTTCGCCGACGAACCCACCGGTAACCTCGACAGCCACACCGGCGAACGTATCAGCGACCTGCTGTTTCAGCTCAATCAGGAGCGCGGCACCACCTTGGTTCTGGTCACCCATGACGAGCGCCTGGCGCACCGCTGCCAGCGCCTGATCCGCCTGGAAGCCGGACACCTGATCGACCGCGTGGAGCCCTGATGAAACGCGTGCCCGTCACTCGCCTGTTTTCGCTCGCTGCCCGCCAACTGCTGCGCGATGCCCGCGCCGGCGAGTTGCGGGTGCTGTTCTTCGCCTTGCTGGTCGCGGTGGCTGCGAGCAGCGCCATTGGCTATTTCAGCGCACGCCTGAATGACGCCATGCTGCTGCGCGCCAGCGAGTTTCTCGCTGCCGACCTGCGCTTGAGCGGCAGCACGCCCGCCAGCCAGGAACAGATAGACGCAGGGCTCAAGCTGGGCCTTGATCACGCACAAGCGGTGGAGTTTTCCAGTGTGGTTGCCGCTGCGGATGGCATTCAGCTGGCCAGCGTCAAGGCAGCCAACAGCCGTTATCCGCTGCGCGGCGAACTGAGGAGCGCTGCCGAACCCTACGCACCAGAGGAAGCGGGGTCCAGCCCGCGCCCCGGTGAAGTCTGGGCCGAAGCACGCCTGATGGTCGCGCTGAATCTGAAGATTGGCGATGAACTGGAAATAGGGTCCAAGACCCTGCACTTGAGCCGCGTGCTGACCTATGACCCGGACACCGCTGGCGATTTCTACAGCCTGACGCCGCGCGTGCTGATGCACCTGGACGACCTTGCCGCCACCGAGGTGGTGCAGCCTGGCAGCCGTGTGCGCTTTCGCGAACTCTGGCGCGGCGATGCCGCCGCCCTGGCCGCCTACCGCCCGGCCGTCGCAGCCGGTCTGGAGCCCAATCAGCGCCTGGACGACTCCCGTGACGGTAATCGCCAGGTAGGCGGCGCCCTCGGCCGAGCCGAGCGTTATCTGAACCTGGCCAGCCTGGCGGCGGTGCTGCTCGCCGGCGTCGCAGTGGCACTGTCAGCGGCACGCTTCGCCGCAAGGCGCTTCGACGCCAGCGCCCTGCTGCGCTGCCTCGGGCTGTCGCGACGCGAAGCGCTGGCCCTGTTCGGCCTGCAACTGGCGCTGCTCGGGCTGGTTGCCTGCGTGATCGGCGCGCTGCTGGGCTGGGCTGGCCAGCACGTGCTGTTCTATCTGCTGCGTGGCCTGATCCCTGATGACCTGCCACCTGCAAATCTGTGGCCTGCATTGGCCGGGATGGCCACCGGCCTGGTGGCGCTGGCCGGTTTCGCGCTGCCGCCGTTGGCTGCGCTCGGCCGCGTGCCGCCGCTACGCGTCTTGCGCCGCGACATGCTGCCGGTACCGGCCAGTTCCTGGCTGGTCTATGGCGCGGCGCTGGTTGCGTTGGGCCTGATCATGTGGCGCCTGAGCCTGGATCTGAAACTGACGCTGGCACTGCTGGGTGGCGGTCTACTCGCCGCATTGCTGCTCGGCGGTCTGCTGCTGCTCGGTCTGCAAAGCCTGCGCCGCCTGCTGCAACGTGCCTCCCTGCCCTGGCGCCTGGGCCTCGGCCAACTGCTGCGCCACCCGCTCGCTGCGGCGGGCCAATCACTGGCCTTCGGCCTGATCCTGCTGGCCATGGCGCTGATAGCCCTGCTTCGTGGCGAGCTACTCGACACCTGGCAGGACCAGTTGCCGGAAGATGCGCCCAACCACTTCGCCCTCAACGTGTTGCCGGCCGAGCGCGATGCCTTCGCCGCGCGCCTGGCCGAACTGTCGCCACACCCGGCGCCGCTGTATCCGGTGGTACCGGGTCGCCTGATCATGATCAACGACGAACCAGTACGCCAACTGGTAACCAAGGAAAGTCGCGGCGAACGCGCCATCCAACGCGATCTGAGCCTGACCTGGGCCGAGCAACTGCCGTCTGACAACCAGATCACCGCCGGCAGTTGGTGGAGCGCCGAGCATGCCAGCGATCTGCCTGGCGTTTCCGTCGAGGCCGAGCTGGCCGAAAGCTTGCAGCTGAAGCTCGGCGACCGACTGCGCTTCAACGTCGGCGGCATCGAGCGCGAGGCGCAAGTCACCAGTCTGCGCCAGGTGGACTGGGACAGCTTCCAGCCCAACTTCTACATGATCTTCGAGCCGCAGACCCTGCAGGATCTACCTGCCACCTACCTGACCAGCTTCTACCTGCCGCCTGGCCAGGATGCAGAGCTGATCAAGCTCAGTCGCGCGTTCCCCAGCGTCACCTTGCTGCAGGTCGATGCCCTGCTGGCGCAGCTACGCAGCATCCTCGCCCAGGTCACCCTGGCCATCGAATACGTGCTGCTGTTCGTACTCGCGGCCGGTATCACCGTTCTGCTCGCCGGACTGCAGGCGACCCTGGATGAACGTATTCGTCAGGGTGCACTGCTGCGTGCTCTGGGCGCCGAGCGCAAGTTGCTGATCAGCGCCCGCCGTGCCGAGTTCGGTCTGCTCGGTGCTGCCGCCGGCCTGCTCGCCGCGCTGGGCTGTGAGCTGGTGAGCTTCCTGCTCTACCGCTACGCCTTCGACATGAGCTGGCAACCGCACCCCTGGCTGCTTCTGCTGCCGCTGATTGGTGCCTTGCTGATCGGTCTGGCCGGTGTTCTCGGCACCCGACGCGCACTCAATGCCAGCCCGTTGAGCGTGCTACGTGAAGGCTGAGAACCCTGAGAGGGGTTTGCTAGACTTGGCGCCCCTCTTCAGATCCTGAACACCATGAGCCGCTATCGCCCCCCTCGCCCTGCCGGTACACCACTGATCACGCCCGAAGGTGAGGCGCGCCTGCGCGCCGAGCTGCACGAGCTGTGGCATGTGCGTCGCCCGCAGGTGACGCAGTCAGTCAGCGAGGCCGCGGCCCAGGGCGACCGCTCGGAAAATGCCGAGTACACCTACGGCAAGAAAATGCTGCGCGAGATCGACAGCCGCGTGCGCTTTCTCACCAAGCGCCTGGAGAAGCTCAAGGTCGTCAGCGAGAAGCCGTCCGATCCGAACAAGGTGTACTTCGGCGCCTGGGTCACCATCGAGGACGAGGACGGCGAGCAGTCGCGCTACCGTATCGTTGGTCCCGACGAACTGGATTTGAAGCTAGGCCTGATCAGCATCGACTCGCCACTGGCCCGCGCCCTGGTTGGCAAGGAACTAGATGCCGAGGTTCGCGTGCACAGCCCCAGCGGCGAGAAGACCTGCTACATCGTCGAGATCGATTACCCCTAAGTGCTCGCGAACACTGGTGCTTGAAGAGCTTCGCGAGGAGGGCTCGCTCCTACGCAGATGGCCGGCTTCGCAACCCGACTAACGCCGGGTGATCAGTCCCTGGCGCGCCACACGCACCAGCTCACCGACGGTTTGCGCCAGGTCCTCGGCGCTCGGCGCCTGGATCACCGCCAGGTCGAAACTGTCCCGCGCGAAGCGACTCAACGACTCGCCGTTCTGCACGAACTGAATGCGAAAGGCATGTGACCCTGCCCAGCGTTTGGGCCAGCCTTCGAGATAACGCAGCAAGGTAGGTTGGTGACTGCCGCCAAGCAGCACGCGCGGATTGCGCAGCAGCAAGCCCGAAGTGATGGGCGCCAGGCGAATAAGGGGTTGGGGACAGATCATGGTCGCGTCTCCGCCTCGAGAATCCCGCTGGGCAGCGGTGAGAGGCGACACCGAACCAGCGCTTTAGCGGAATTTCAGGCGCTGATGGCAACACCCTGTGGCGCCCCGCAAGTAGCTGTTTAAATCGGCGCAGGGCGCATCCTAGAGAAGCCCACGGCAAACTGTCAAGGCGCACCCAGCGTTACCCCCAACCTTCGATTGGGCAGCGGCTAATCGGCCCACTTGCCCCTTCTAACCCGCCCCGCCACCGCCTCAAAAATCACACGATGAACAGATGAGTAGCGGCCGTTCGCATGATCTTGCGTGTCGACACGTAACAGAACCTAGCCAGCGATATCGCCGCCAGTTCGCACCAATATCAACAAAAGTCCCGGGTTAGAGGCTTCGCTTGTGATTCAGCGACGCTGGCATGCTTCCTGCCATCAATCTTGCGCCGTACGCGCCACAGGACGGGCGTGATTTGTGTTGCTGGAAGCAGCTGACTGCCTCAACAAAATCCATCGAGAGCGCCCATGAAGAACAATAAAACCCTGCTCGCCCTCTGTCTCGGTACCGGCCTGCTCGCCAGCGGCCAGACCCAGGCTTTCTGGTTCGGTTCATCCGGCTATACCCAGACCAAATACCCCATCGTCCTAGGCCACGGCATGCTCGGTTTCGACAGCATCCTCGGCGTCGACTACTGGTACGGTATCCCGGCCGCTCTGCGCCGCGATGGCGCCAGCGTCTATGTCACCGAAGTCAGCCAGCTGGACACCTCAGAAGCACGCGGCGAGCAATTGCTGCAGCAGGTCGAGGATATCGTCGCCATCAGCGGCAAGGGCAAGGTCAACCTGATCGGCCACAGCCACGGTGGCCCGACCACCCGCTACGTTGCCGCCGTGCGCCCGGACCTGGTCGCCTCCGTCACCAGCGTCGGCGCACCGCACAAGGGTTCGGCCACCGCCGACTTCCTCAAGGGCATCAGCGACGGCCCCGCTGGCCCGGTTGCCACGCCGCTGCTGGTTGGCATCGTCAACGGCCTGGGGACGCTGATCAACTTCCTTTCCGGCAGCTCCAGCACCACGCCACAGAATGCACTGGGCTCACTGGAATCGCTCAACAGCCAGGGCGCAGCGCGCTTCAATGCGAAGTTTCCGCAAGGCATTCCCACCAGCGCCTGCGGCGAAGGCGCCTACAGCGTCAATGGCGTGCGTTACTACTCCTGGAGCGGCACCAGCCCGCTGACCAACCTGCTCGACCCAAGCGACCTGCTGATGGGCGCGTCCTCGCTGACCTTCGGCAACGAAGCCAACGATGGCTTGGTCGGCCGCTGCAGCTCGCGCATGGGCCAGGTGATTCGTGACAACTACCGGATGAACCACCTCGACGAGGTCAACCAGACCCTGGGCCTGACCAGCCTGTTCGAGACCGACCCGGTGACCGTCTACCGTCAACACGCCAACCGCCTGAAGAACGCCGGGCTCTAGGCTCACGAAAACTTCCGCCCGAGCCGTGCGCATCGAGACATCGGTGCGCACGGCGCCCCCTACCCCTGACACCCAGAGCTACACGTGAAGAAAGCCCTATTCGCCCTGCCTCTACTGATCGGCGCCGGCCTGGCGTTGATGCTTTACCTGCAACCCGGGCACCAACCCACTCAACTCCCTCCCCCTACCGCTGCGCCGGCGACACCATCCGCAGCAGAGTCGACTGCAGAGGCCGTAACGCCGACCAACGAAGGCAGACCGAAGAAGGCGGCCAAGTTGGCTCTGCCCAGCTCCTTCGTAGGCACCGAAGTCGACGGCCGCTTTCGCGTGGATGCCGCCGGCAATCTGGTCATCAGCGAAGATATCCGGCGGATCTTCGATTACTTCCTTGCCAGCGTCGGCGAAGAAAGCCTGGATGCCAGCGTTTCACGCCTGCGCAGCTACATCGACAACCAATTGCAGGAGCCGGCGCGAACCCGCGCACAGACGCTGCTGGAGCAATACCTGAACTACAAGCGAGAACTGGTGATGCTGGAGCGCGACCTGCCGCAAATGGCCAATCTGGATGCCATGCGCCAGCGCGAAACTGCCGTGCAAGCGCTGCGCGCGCGCCTGTTCGACAACGAGACACACCTGGCCTTCTTCGCCCGTGAGGAAGGCTACAACCGCTTCATCCTGGAACGCCTGGCTATCCAGCACGACGGCAAAATGAGCGCAGAGGAAAAAGGTGTTGCCGTCGACCGCCTGCGCGCCTCCCTGCCGGAAGAGCTGCAGGACGCCGTATTGCCACAACTGCAACAGGAACTGCGGCAGAACACGGCCCGACTGCAGGCCGAGGGCGCCAGCGCCGCTCAGATCCGCCAGATGCGTCAGCAACTGGTAGGCGCCGAAGCCACCACGCGCCTGGAGGCGCTGGATAGCCAGCGGCAGAACTGGCAGAAACGCCTGGATGGTTATCTCGCAGAGAAAGCGCGAATCGATGCCAGCGAAGGCCTCAGCGCGGGTGACAAACGTACGGCAATCGAGGCCCTGGCCGCCGAACGTTTCGATGAGCGTGAACGCCTGCGCCTGGACGCCGCCGAGCAATTGGCAGCATCCAGCAAGAAACAGTAGCGTCAGGCGCTGTCGCGCATCACCAGTTCGAAACCGACGTCAATGCAGTGCTGTTCCGGCATTTCGCCACGCATCAGCGCCAGCAGCATGTTCGCCGCCAGCTCGCCGATACGCCCACGCGTGGTACGCACCGTGCTCAAGGCCGGATGCATCCAGGCCGCCGCAGGCAGGTCGTTGAAGCCGGCGATAGCCAGACGCCCTGGCACATCCAACCCCAGTTGCCGGGCGCGGAACAGCGCACCCATGGCCAGGTCGTCGTTGTTGAAGAACACCGCATCGATCTGCGGCTGCTGCGCCAGCAGGCGGTCGAGCAGTTCGGCGCCCAGGCCGATGGATGACAACTGCGGTGTCAGCAGTTCCAGCGCCGGGTCGTGGCGATTGAGGTACTGCATCACCTGGCGATAGCCCTCGGCACGCTGCAAGGTCCGCGGGTCGAGCTGCGCCGCGGCGAAGGCGATATGGCGGTAACCACGCTGCACCAGGGCACGGGTCATGGCGGCGCCAGCGTCTACCTGAGAGAAACCGACGCAGTAGTCCTCCGGCTCCTCGCTCAGCTCCATCAGCGTTACCAACGGGCAACTGCTGGCGCCGAGGATTTCCCGCGCCGCGTCGCTGCGCTCGAACCCCGTAAGCAAGAGGCCAGCTGGCTGGTGCGCCAGGTAGGAGCGCAGCAGGCGCTCGTCCTCCTCCACCCGATAGTGGCTGACGCCAATCATCATCTCGAAGCCGGCCGGCATCAGCACACGCTGGATGGCCTCGACGGTATCGACGAACACCGAGTTGGACAGCGACGGAATCACCACCGCCACAAGGTTCGAACGCGAACTGGCCAGCGCCCGCGCGGCAGGGTTGGGCACGTAGCCCAGCGACTGGGCCGCACGCATCACCTGCTCGCGTAGCGCATCGGAAACCCGCCCCGGCTGCGACAAGGCGCGCGAGGCAGACATCAGCGAACAGCCGGCTGCCTTGGCCACATCGGACAGAGTGACACGTTCGGCGGATCGGCGACGGCGTTGAGTCATAGCGCCTCCATTGTTTACCAGTGTGCGATTCTACCAGCCCCGCCGATGAATAAAGCGCGGGACACGCCGCCCGGGGTAACGTCACCATGCAAGGAGCGTTACCACCTGCGTGCCCCGCGAAACTGCAAACCTGCCCACGATCGGCTGCGCGTCAGTCGCACCTGAACATGGGCAAGTTCTTATAGAGCGGCCTTCTCGGCTTCAGCCTGGACCTGATCGAACAGTTGCTGGCCGACCGTATCGACAACTTTCTGGATCGCCGGCGCGGCCTGCTCACGCATGCGCTGCACTTCGGCTGGCTCCACTTCGTTGATCTGCATACCCTTCTCTTTCAGCTCGGCCAGGGCGCGGGCTGCCTCCTCGCGGGTATCCTTGCGCTCGAAGTCACGCGCCTTCTTGGCCGCCTCCAGCAGGATGTTCTGCTCGGTCTGCGACAGGCCATCCCACCAGCGCTTGGACACGGTGACGATCCACGGGCTGTACACGTGATTGGTCACGGTCAGGTACTTCTGCACCTCGTAGAACTTCGAGGAGAGGATGGTGTTGAACGGGTTTTCCTGGCCGTCGACGGCCTTGGTCTCCAGCGCGGTGAACAGCTCGGAGAACGGCAGCGGCACCGCGTTGGCGCCCATCAGCTTGAAGGTCTCGAGAAACACCGGGTTGGGCATCACGCGCAACTTGACCCCGGAGAAGTCCTCCAGCTTGCTGATCGGACGACTGTTGTTGGTCAGGTTACGGAAGCCGTTTTCCCAGTACACCAAGCCGACCAGGCCTTTCTCTTCCAGCTTGTCCATGACCTGGCGGCCCACCGGGCCGTCGAGCACGGCATCGGCCTGCTCGGCGCTGCTGAACAGGAACGGCGTGTCCCACACGGCCATTTCCTTGGTGATACCCACCAGAGTCGCGGTCGAACCGACCATCATTTCCTGCGCCCCACCGATCAGCGCGCTCTGCATCTGGTCGTCGGAACCCAGGCTGGCGGCGCCGAAAGTGCGCACCTTGAGTTTGCCGTCGGAAGCCTTGGCTACCTCTTCGGCGAACAGCTTGGCCGCACGGCCCTGGTTGCTGTTCTCGTTGAGGCCGTAACCGAAGCGGATCATGCGCGAACGCACGTCATCGGCATGGACGGTGAAACTGGCGAGCGGGCTGCACAGCATGGCAGCAGTGAGGATGGCGAGCAGTGGACGTTTCATCGGAACTACCTCTTATTGTTGTGAATGATGACGGCGCGCCAGCGCCGCTGGGTCAACTCAGCGCAACCAGGCCAACGGCACGGTAACGATGGACGGGAATGCCACCAGCAGCGCGACGATGATCAGATAGATAAGGAAGAACGGCATGACGCCGCGTACCAGCACTTCCATGCGCAACTTGCCGATACCGCCGACGACGTTGAGTACCGTGCCAACCGGCGGGGTGATCAGGCCGATGGAGCCGATCAGTACGAACATCACGCCGAAGTACACCGGATCGACGCCGGCCTTGATCGCGATAGGCGCCAGTACAGGTGCCAGAATCAGGATGGTCGGCGTCAGGTCGAGCACCATGCCTACCGCGATCATCAACAGCATGATCGCCAGTACCAGCAGTCTTGGATGATCAGCCAGTGGCCCGAGCATGGCGCCGATCTCGTCCGGCAGCTGGGCCAGGGTGATCATGTAGGCCGATACCGTGGCAGCGGCGCAAAGGAACATCACCGACGCGGTGGTGCGGCTAGCGCGGGTCAGGGTCTCCATCAGGTCGCTCCAGCTCAGCTCACGGTAGAGCAAGGTGGAAACGCCCAGGGCATATACCGCAGCGACAACCGCCGCTTCGGTGGGGGTGAAGATGCCGAAACGCAGACCGCCAACGATGATCACCGGCAACATCAAGGCAGCGGCACCATCGATCAGCACACGGCGACGCTCGGCGGCAGTGGCCTTGGGCGGCGTCGGCTCGGTGAAACCGCGGGCGATCAGTGTCCAGGCGACGATCAGGCCTGCACCCATGATCAGCCCCGGCACCAGCCCCGCCATGAACAGCTGGCTGATGGAGGTGTTAGTGACCACACCATAAATCACGAACGGCATCGACGGCGGAATGATCGGCGCGATGATGCCGCCAGCGGCTACCAGGCCTGCCGAGGAATGCACCGGATAACCACGCTGGCGCATCATCGGCAACAGCAAGGTGGCCAGCGCCGCAGTATCGGCCAGTGCCGAACCGGACATGCTGGCCAGCAGCACGGCAGCCGCGATGACAACGTAACCGAGGCCTCCACGCAGGTGGCCAAAGTAGGCCTGGGCCATGGCGATGATACGGCGAGAAATACCGCCGGCGTTCATCAGCTCGCCGGCCAGGATGAAGAAAGGTACCGCCAGCAGCGGGAAACTGTCAGCGCCGGCCAGCAGGTTCTGCGCCAGCAGCTGCACGTCCCAGAAATCCAGGTACCACATCAGTACGGCCGCGGTAAGGATCAGGGCAAAGGCGATGGGCATGCCGAATGCCATGAACCCCAGCAGGGAAGAAAGAAATACCGCGACAGTCATCGGCAGGTCCTCGGTGGGCAGTGCCCGTCTTGTTGGAATGGAGCCAGCATCATTCGACGTGCGCCTGGCTCAGGGCCGGCTGCGGCGTACGCCGCCAGAGGGTGATCAACTGCACCCCGGCGAGAATCGCCAGCACCAGCATGCTCGCCAGCACCGGCAGCATCGCCAGCACCACTGGGTAACCAACCACCGTACTGACGTTGCCCCAGCCGAACTGCACCTGATTCCAGGCGCCCAAGGCCGAGAGCAAGCTCGCTCCTGCCACGAGAATCCAGCTCAGTGAATCCACCAGCCGTTGCGCCAGCAGTGGGAAGCGGTCGCGAATCATACGGAATGTCATCAGCTCGCCCCGCCGCATGCCAGAGGCCACGCCGACGAATACCAACCAGACGAAGGCCAGGCGCGACAACTCTTCTGCGCCAGGCCAACCCGTGCCGAATGCGTAGCGCAGCACCACGTTGGTGAACACCGCCACCACCATGAAGGCCATCAGCACCGCCATCATTCCATCTGTCAGGCGATCGAACAGGCGCGCAACGCGACCTTCATAGATCGGTTCGGCACCTAGCTGAGCCGCTTGGTTAGCGCTATCAATTTCGCTGTCGAGCATATCCTGAGCCTGGCTCGACACGGCCTCCGCCGCCTCGCGACGTACCCAGGCCTGGATCTCGGCCACCAACGTTTGCCGCGACTGCTGCGCATCGACGACACGTACGTATGGTTCACCTGCCGGGCTTTCGAGAGTGGCGAACTGGCTGTCAACCAACGAAGTCGGCATGAAATGTCCAGGCCGAGCACCCACGCGCTGCACAGCGGTCGCGTGATCGATATCCAGGTGCACGAACTGCAATCCCGGAATCGCCCGACGCAAGCGCTCGCGGTAAGCGCGCTTGAGCGCCGAGCAGGCCAGCACGAAGCACTCACCGGCGGCCTGCGCGGCCAGCATCTGCTCGCACAGTGCATCCAGCCAGTGGCGACGGTCTTCGTCGCTCAGCGGGGTGCCCGCGCGCATGCGCTCTACGTTCTCAGGGGGGTGGAAATGATCGGCTTCGATATGACGCCAACCAAGGGCAGTGGCGACTGCCTGGCTGATCTCGCTCTTGCCGGAGCCACTGACACCCATGACCACCAGGGTGGTACGGGCAGGCAGTGCGGGAGGCTGCTGTTGCATGGGAACTCCATGGGCACCATCAAGGTGGTACCGCTCATTGTTTGAGCTAAATGTTAGCGCTATCCAAATCGTTCGACAACCCTCCCCTGGCAACATTTCGTAGAGCATTTTCATTAATGATGATCGTCCAGCTATGGCCCGCTGCTGGCTGACACGTTCAAGATCGCCTACCGGCCCCAAGAGAGACATTTCGCTTATGTATCGGCTGAGCCCCTGCTTCTGGCTGCCCCCATTATTCTTGTCACTCACTGCACAGGCCGAAAACGCCACCTACCACGCCGACCCGCTAGTGGTCACCGGCAGCCGCTATCAGGCCAGTGGCTGGCAACTGCCCTTCTCCGTCAACCGCATCGATGCCGAACAGGCCACCCTCGGCAAACCAGGCGTCAACCTGTCCGAGGCGCTCGGCAGCGTGCCGGGGCTGGTGGTGCAGAACCGGCAGAACTATGCGCAGGACCTGCAGATATCCTCGCGCGGCTTCGGCGCCCGCTCGGCCTTCGGCATTCGCGGTATCAAGCTGCTGGCTGACGGTGTGCCGCTGTCCAACCCCGACGGTCAAGGCCAGGCCGCGACCTTCGACCTCGACACCCTGGAACGTATCGAGGTGCTGCGCGGCCCCTTCGCCAGCGTTTACGGCAGCAATTCTGGCGGGGTCATCCAGTTGTTCTCGCGTGATGGCGAAGGTCCACCCAAACTGTCACTCGACACCTCGCAAGCCGCCTACGGCACCAGTCGCACCCGCGTCGCAGCCGAAGGTGGCAACGACAAGGCTGGTTTCATCATCAACCGCTCGCACTTCGAGACAGACGGCTACCGCGACCATAGCGGTGCCATCCTCGACAAGACCTTCGCCAAGCTGACTCTGTACCCGGACGATTTCAGCAAGCTCAGTTTGAGCTTCAGCGAGCTGGATCAGAACGACACGCAAGACCCGCAAGGGTTGACCTGGGCTCAGGTGAAGAGCGACCGCCGCAGCGCCGCGCCCAGCGCACTGGAGTTCGATACACGCAAGACCGTCGATCATCGTCAGTTCGCGCTCAACTACGAGCGCAGCTTTGCCGCCGGCACTTGGCAAAGCACGCTATATAGCGGTACGCGACGGGTGATTCAGTACCAGTCGATTCCAGTCGGTGCGCAAACGCCTGCCCGCCAGGGCGGGGGCGTGATCGACTTCGAGCGCCGCTTTCACGGCATCGGCAACCGCTGGATTCAGTCGTTCGACCTGGGCAGCAGCCTGCTGACCGTCACCACCGGCCTGGATTACGACTATTCGCGAGACGACCGCCAGGGTTTTGAAAACTTCGTCGGCAGCACCCAGGGCGTAAAAGGCAACTTGCGCCGCGACGAGCGCAACGAGGTCACCAGCCTGTCGCCCTACGTCCAGGCTGCTTGGCAACTGGGCAAGCTAGAGCTGCAGGCCGGCCTGCGCCACAGTCAGGTGGAATTTGAAGTGAACGACCGTTTCCTGAGCAATGGCGACGATAGTGGCTCGGTGACCTACCGCGAACTGACGCCGACCCTGGGCGCCAGTTACGCCCTGTTGCCAGGCCTGAATGTCTACGCCAGCTGGGGCAAGGGCGTGGAGACGCCGACGCTGAACGAGTTGTCCTACTCCGGCCCTGACAACAGCTTCGGCTTCGACCTGCAACCGGCCACCAGCGAGCAGGTAGAAGTCGGCCTCAAGGCGCGCCTGGCCGAGGCCACCAGCCTGCAGCTGGCGCTGTTCCAGATTGATACCGACAACGAGCTGGTAGTCGAATCAGCCAGCGGAGGCCGATCACGCTTCCAGAACGCCGCCCAGACTCGCCGCCGCGGCGTCGAGCTGGCCCTGGAAAGCCGCCTGAGCGACACCTTGCGAGCCAACCTCGCCTATACACAGATCGACGCCACCTATAGCAAGAACTTCACCAGCAACGGTCGATTGATCGAGTCGGGCAATCGCCTGCCAGGCATTCCCGCGCGCACGCTGCTTGGCGAGCTGGCCTGGCAACCGCTGGACTGGTTCAGCACCGCCATCGAAGGCCTGTACCGCAGCCAGTTGTATGTCGAAGACAGCAACACAGCCAAGACTGCGCCCAGCTACGCGCTGTTCAACTGGCAGGCACGCTTCGAACAAAAAGTTGGTGCAATGACCTTCAACCAGGTGCTGCGCATCGACAATCTGCTGGATCGCGAGTACATCGGCTCGGTGATCGTCGGCGACAGCAACGGCCGCTACTACGAACCCGGCCCGGAGCGCGCCTGGTATGTCGGCGCGGGTGTGCAGTACCAGTTCAATTGATCGGCGTCCCTGGCCGCTCGATAAAGCGTGATCCCTTCGGGTGTGACACACACCATCCTGGCACTACGCCCCATAAAGGTACGAGCCAGCGCCCCTCTCTCACTTGTGGGAGAGGAGCTGGGGGAGAGGGAGATCATCAGCCGAAGCACCTTGTGGGAGGCGCTTTAGCGGCGAGCTCTTAGCTCACAAGTCGCGGCTAAAGCCCCTCCCACACTCCAGCCTTACAAACTGCGTGCAATCACCATCCGCTGTACGTCGCTGGTGCCTTCGTAGATCTGGCACACGCGCACGTCACGGTAGATGCGCTCGACCGGGAAGTCCTTGAGGTAGCCGTAGCCACCCAGAGTCTGGATCGCCGCCGAGCACACCCGCTCGGCCATCTCCGAAGCGAACAGCTTGGCCATCGACGCCTCGGTCAGGCACGGCTGCCCAGCTTCGCGCAGGCTGGCAGCGTAATGCACCATCTGCCGTGCGACGGCGATCTGCGTGGCCATATCAGCGAGGCGAAACGCCACCGCCTGATGTTCGATGATCGGCTTGCCGAAGGTCACCCGCTCGTGGGCGTAATCACGCGCGGCCTCGAAGGCAGCTCGCGCCATGCCCACTGATTGCGCGGCGATGCCGATGCGTCCGCCTTCGAGGTTGGCCAGGGCTATACGATAGCCCTCACCCTCCTCGCCGAGACGCAGGTCGGCCGGAATGCGCACCTCGTCGAGCTGCAGTTGGCAGGTGTCGGTGGCATGCTGACCGAGCTTGTCCTCCACGCGCACTACCGAGAATCCAGGTGTATCGGTCGGCACGATAAAGGCGCTGATACCTTTCTTGCCCGCCTGCGGGTCGGTAACGGCGAAGACGATCACTATGCCGGCGTGGCTACCGGAGGTGATGAACTGCTTGGCACCATTGAGCACATAGTGATCGCCCTCGCGTCGCGCGCGGGTGCGCAGGTCGCTGGCATCGGAGCCGGCCTGCGGCTCGGTCAGGGCGAAGGCGCCGAGCATGTTGCCCTCGGCCAGCGGGCGGAGAAAGCGCTGTTTCTGCGCATCACTGCCGTATTTGAGGATCGGCATGCAACCCACCGAGTTGTGAACACTCATGATGGTGGAACAGGCCCCATCACCGGCGGCGATCTCCTCCAGCGCCATGGCGTAGGCCAGGTGCCCGGTCTCGGCGCCGCCCCATTGCTGCGGCACCAGCATGCCCATAAAGCCCAGTTGGCCCATCTCGGCGATGGCCTCGGCCGGGAAACGATGCTCGCGGTCCCAGTCGGCGGCGAAGGGTTTCAGCCGCTCCTGAGCGAACTGGCGGGCCATGTCACGGATAAGGATGTCTTCTTCGTTGGGCAGCATGGCTGGCTCCGGTAGTGCGATTCAATCAGTCCGTGGGAGGCGCTTCAGCGGCGAATGTCGCGGCTAAAGCCCCTCCCACAAGTAAAGTGTGTAGGTAGTCAATACAACTCGATGGCCACGGCAGTGGCCTCACCGCCGCCAATGCACACGGAGGCCAGGCCGCGCTTTAGATCACGCTGCTGCAACGCTGCCAACAGGGTCACCAAGATGCGCGCGCCAGATGCGCCAATGGGATGGCCCAAGGCGCACGCGCCGCCGTTTACATTGAGCTTGGCGTGGTCGATGCCCAGCTCGCGCATGGCCACCATGGGCACCACAGCGAAGGCCTCGTTGATCTCGAACAGATCGACCGTCTCCAGTGGCCATTCGATACGCGCCAGCAGACGCTGGATCGCCGCCACCGGAGCGGTAGTGAACAGATTCGGCGCCTGCGCGTGGCCGGCATGACCGACGATGCGCGCCAGCGGTTTCAGACCGCGCTCCTGGACCTCGGACAGGCGCATCAACAGCAACGCGGCAGCGCCATCGGAGATGGAACTGGCATTGGCCGCCGTCACCGTACCGCCCTCGCGAAACGCCGGCTTCAGGCCGGGAATCTTGTCCGGGCGAGCCTTGGGCGGCTGCTCATCGGTGCCGACCTGACGCCGTTCACGCCCCTGCGGCGCCTCCACGGCAACGATCTCGCTGGCGAAACTGCCATCCGTTATCGCCTGCTGGGCGCGACGCAGCGACTCCAGGGCATAGGCATCCTGCTCCTCACGACTGAAGCGATACTGCTGCGCACAATCCTCGGCGAAGGTGCCCATCAACCGACCACGCTCGTAGGCGTCCTCCAGACCGTCGAGGAACATATGGTCGAGCACCTGGCCATGCCCCATGCGATAGCCACTGCGGGCACGCGCCAGGAGGTAGGGCGCGTTGGACATGCTCTCCATGCCGCCTGCCACCAGCACATCGGCGCTGCCGGCGAGCAACTGGTCGTGACCAAGCATCAGTGCCTGCATACCGGAGCCGCACATCTTGTTCAGCGTGGTGCATTGAGCGCTCTGGCTCAGCCCTGCGCCCAACGCCGCCTGGCGTGCGGGTGCCTGGCCCTGGCCGGCCTGCAGCACGCAGCCCATCAGTACCGTGTCCACTGCCTCAGCCGCGAGCCCGGCACGCTCTAGGGTCGAGCGGATGGCAGCGGCGCCCAGCTCGGCCGCCGTAAGGCCGGCCAGATCACCAAGAAAGCCGCCCATGGGCGTGCGTACTGCACTGACGATGACGACGGGGTCGAGTTGCTGTTTCATGAGTTTCACCTTCTGATCTGCGTTATTCCCGGAGCGCGTCCGGGCAATGTTCTGGCGGTAGGAGCGGCTTCAGCCGCGAAGGCTGCGTCATTTATTTAGCGGCTGAAACCGCTTCCACAAAAGCTAGAACCCGCTACTTAGCCGCCATGCGCAGCGCGCCATCAAGGCGGATCACCTCACCATTGAGCATGGTGTTCTCGACGATATGCCGCACCAGCGCGGCGTATTCGTCGGGCCGCCCCAGGCGTGGCGGGAACGGCACGTTGGCCGCCAGCGAATCACGCACCTCCTGCGGCATACCGGCCATCATCGGCGTCTCGAACACACCCGGCGCAATGCACATCACGCGGATGCCGGAGCGCGCCAGATCACGCGCCGCCGGCAGCGTCAGTGCCGCGACGCCACCCTTGGAGGCGGCATAGGCGGCCTGCCCCGTCTGCCCGTCGAACGCCGCCACCGCGGCGGTATTGATGATGACCCCACGCTCGCCGCCGGCGTTCGGCGCGTTCTGCGCCATGGCCTCGGCAGCCAGGCGCAACAGGTTGAAGCTGCCGATCAGGTTGACCTCGACAGTGCGGCGGAAACTGTCCAGGCCATGTGCACCGTTGCGACCCAACACCTTCTCGGCTGGCGCCACGCCGGCGCAATTGACCAACCCGTGCAGAGCACCGAAAGCCTCCAGAACCTGCGCCACTGCAGCGCGACCATCCTCTTCGCGAGTGATATCGGCACGCACGAAACGGGCGTTGGCGCCCAGTTCGGCAAGGGCCTGCTGGCCTGCTTCTGCGTTGATATCCAGCAGCACCACCTTGCCGCCCTGCCCGACCAGTTCGCGGGCCGTGGCCAGGCCAAGACCAGAGGCGCCGCCGCTGATCAGGAATACGGATTCGTCGATACGCATGCTCAACCTCTGTGATTGTTGTGGAGTGAGATTGACAGGCAGATTTGCACAGGTTTACGTTAACGTAAAGGTAAACGAGCAATGACCATGGCAACCACCTACTCCATCTCCGATCTGGCCCGCGAGCTCGACATCACCACACGCGCCATCCGCTTCTATGAGGAGCAAGGCATGCTCGCCCCGGAGCGGCGCGGCCAGGAGCGCATCTACAGCGCCAAGGACAAGGTGACACTGAAACTCATCCTGCGCGGCAAGCGCATCGGCTTCTCGCTGGCCGAATGCCGCGAGCTGATCGAGCTGTACGACCCGGAAACCGGCAGCCGCAAGCAGCTGGAGACCTTCATGGGCAAGATCGCCGAACGCCGTCTGCAGCTTGAACAGCAGTTGCTGGATATCCAGCAGATGCAGCTGGAACTGGATACCGCCGAGGAACGCTGCCTGGCCGCCTTGGCAGAGACGCAAGCCTAGGGTGCGCGGCGCGCACCACTGAATCCGACCCGGTGCGCATGACGCACCCTACGACGAAAACAATAGGTGACCCATGAGCTACCCCACCCTCAATTTCGGCCTCGGCGAAACCCTCGACATGCTGCGCGACACGGTCCATCAGTTCGCCCAGAACGAGCTGGCGCCGCGCGCCGCGCAGATCGACCGTGACAACGAATTCCCCATGGACATGTGGCGCAAGTTCGGTGACATGGGCCTGCTCGGCATGACAGTCAAGGAAGAGTACGGCGGCACCGACATGGGCTACCTGGCGCATGTGCTGGCCATGGAAGAAATCAGCCGCGCCTCGGCCTCGGTCGGCCTGTCCTACGGCGCGCATTCGAACCTGTGCGTCAACCAGATACACAAGAACGGCAGCGAGGCGCAGAAGCAGAAATACTTGCCCAAGCTGTGCTCCGGGGAGCACATCGGCGCCCTGGCCATGAGCGAGCCCAACGCCGGCTCCGACGTGGTGTCGATGAAGCTGCGCGCGGAAAAACGCGGCGACCACTACGTGCTCAACGGCAACAAGATGTGGATCACCAACGGCCCGGACGCCCACACCTACGTGATCTACGCCAAGACCGACATAAACGCCGGCTCGCGCGGCATGACCGCCTTTATCGTCGAGCGCGACTTCAAGGGTTTCTCCCGCCACCAGAAGCTGGACAAGCTGGGCATGCGCGGCTCCAACACCTGCGAACTGGTGTTCGAGGATTGTGAGGTGCCGGAAGAGAATATCCTCGGCGTCGAAGGCGGTGGCGTGCGCGTGCTGATGAGCGGCCTGGACTACGAGCGCACCGTGCTTTCCGGCGGCCCAACCGGGATCATGAGCGTCTGTATGGACGTGGTGCTGCCCTACGTGCACGAGCGCCAGCAGTTCAAGCAGTCCATCGGCGAATTCCAGCTGGTACAGGGCAAGCTGGCCGATATGTACGCCGGCATGAACGCCTCCAAGTCCTACCTGTACAACGTCGCCAAGGCCTGTGATCGCGGCGAGGAATCGCGCAAGGACGCCGCTGCGGTGATCCTCTACACCGCTGAGATGGCCACCAAGATGGCGCTCGACACCATCCAGTTGCTCGGCGGCAACGGCTACACCAATGAATACCCGGCCGGCCGCCTGCTGCGCGACGCCAAGCTCTACGAGATCGGCGCCGGCACCAGCGAAATCCGCCGCATGCTGATCGGCCGCGAGCTGTTCAACGAAACGAAATAACAGCGGCTACAGGCGGCAGGCCACAGGCTTCAAGCCTTGCCTGCCGCCTGTGGCTTGAAGCCTGCAGCCCGGACGGAGTCCGCCATGCCCATCCTGCATACCCAGATCAACACCCGCTCCCCCGAGTTCGCCACCAACCAGGCGGCCATGCTCGCCCAGGTGGACGAACTGCGCGCCCTGCTCGCCCGCGTCCACGAAGGTGGCGGCGCCACGGCGCAGGAGCGCCACACCTCGCGCGGCAAATTGCGGCCGCGCGAACGCATCAACCGCCTGCTCGATGCCGGCTCGCCCTTCCTCGAGATCGGCCAGCTCGCCGCCCATGAGGTGTACGGAGAAGACGTACCGGCCGCTGGAGTGATCGCTGGCATCGGCCGCGTCGAAGGCGTCGAGTGCATGATCGTGGCCAACGACGCCACGGTTAAAGGCGGCTCCTACTACCCGCTGACGGTGAAGAAGCACCTGCGCGCCCAGGCCATCGCCCGCGAAAACCGCCTGCCGTGCATCTACCTGGTGGACTCCGGCGGCGCCAACCTGCCGCGCCAGGACGAGGTGTTCCCGGATCGTGAACACTTCGGTCGGATCTTCTTCAACCAGGCCAACATGAGCGCGCTGGGCATTCCGCAGATCGCCGTGGTGATGGGTTCCTGCACCGCCGGTGGCGCCTATGTGCCGGCCATGAGTGACGAGACCATCATGGTGCGCGAACAGGCCACCATCTTCCTCGCCGGCCCGCCGCTGGTGAAGGCCGCTACCGGCGAAGTGGTGACCGCCGAGGAATTGGGCGGCGCCGATGTGCACTGCAAGACCAGCGGCGTGGCCGATCACTATGCCGAGGATGACGAACACGCCCTGGCCCTGGCCCGCCGCTGCATCGCCAACCTCAACTGGCGCAAGCTCGGCCAGCTCGACAGCCGCGCACCCATCGCCCCGCGCTACCCGGCCGAGGAGTTGTACGGGGTGATCCCGGCCGATGCCAAACAGCCCTTCGATGTACGCGAGGTGATCGCGCGTATCGTCGACGACTCGCAACTGGATGAATTCAAGGCACTGTTCGGCACCACCCTGGTCTGCGGTTTCGCCCGCATCAATGGCTACCCGGTGGCGATCCTGGCGAACAACGGCATCTTGTTTGCTGAAGCCGCACAGAAAGGTGCGCACTTCGTCGAACTGGCCTGCCAGCGCGGCATCCCGCTGCTGTTTTTGCAGAACATCACCGGCTTCATGGTGGGCAAGAAGTACGAAGAAGGCGGCATCGCCAAGCATGGCGCCAAACTGGTCACCGCCGTGGCCTGCGCCCAGGTGCCGAAATTCACCGTGATCATTGGCGGCAGCTTCGGCGCCGGTAACTACGGCATGTGCGGCCGCGCCTATGACCCGCGCTTTCTGTGGATGTGGCCCAACGCGCGCATCGGCGTGATGGGCGCGCAGCAGGCCGCTGGCGTGCTGGTACAGGTCAAGCGCGAGCAGGCGCAGCGTGCCGGCCAGCCGTATTCCGACGAAGACGAGCAGCGTTTGAAGCAGCCCATCGTCGAGCAGTACGAGCAGCAGGCGCACGCCTTCTATTCCAGCGCCAGGCTGTGGGACGACGGTGTGATCGATCCAGCACAGACCCGCGAGGTGCTGGCCCTGGCCCTGTCCGCCAGCCTCAACGCGCCGATCGAACCGACCCGTTTCGGGGTGTTCCGTATGTAATCCGTGGGAGGGGGGGGGGTGGGGGCCACCCCCCCCCCACAAAAACCCGCCAAAACCACCCCCCCCCCCCCCCCCCCCCAAATGAACACACAACCCACCCCCCCCAACCCCCCCCACCTCACAGCTGAAGAAACC
>NZ_RHQP01000006.1:0-46905 GCF_003935465.1 Pseudomonas sp. o96-267 | reverse complement strand
CGACCCCGCCCGCCGCGCGTGCCGCGGCGCCCCCCCCCCGCGCGCGGCCCCCCCCCCCCCCCCCCCCCCCCCCCCTCGGGGGGGGGGGCGCCCCCCCCCCCCCCCCGCGCCGCCCCCCCCCCCCCCCCCCCCCCCCCCCACACCCCCCCCCCCCCCCCCCCCCCCCCCCCCACCAGAGCCAGCGCATATTTCGAGCCTGACACCATGACCGACTTCACCACCGTACAGCTTGAGAAAGATCCACGCGGCTTCGCCACCTTGTGGCTGAACCGCGCGGAGAAGAACAACGCCTTCAACGCCGAGATGATCCGCGAGCTGATCCTCGCCCTCGACGCTGTCGGTGAAGACAAGAGCCTGCGTTTCCTCCTGCTACGTGGCCGTGGCAAGCACTTCTCCGCCGGCGCCGACCTGGCCTGGATGCAGCACGCCGCCACTCTGGATTACAACGCCAACCTGAACGACGCCCGCGAACTGGCCGAGCTGATGTACAACCTGCACGGCCTGAAGATCCCAACCCTGGCCGTTATCCAGGGCGCGGCCTTCGGCGGTGCGGTGGGCCTGGCCAGTTGCTGCGACATGGCCATCGGCGCCGAGGACGCGCTGTTCTCGCTGTCCGAGGTGCGCATCGGTCTGGCGCCAGCAGTGATCAGCCCCTTTGTCGTGCAGGCCATTGGCGAACGCGCGGCCAAGCGCTACGCACTCACCGCCGAACGCTTCGACGGCAAACGTGCCCGCGAACTGGGCCTGCTTGCCGAGTGCTTCCCGGTCGCTGAGCTGGATGCTCAGGTCGAGGCCTGGGTGGCCAATCTGCTGCACAACAGCCCGCAAGCCATGCGCGCCAGCAAGGATCTGCTGCGCGAAGTCGGCAGCGGCGAGCTGACCCCCGCCCTGCGCCGCTACACCGAGAACGCCATCGCCCGCCTGCGCGTCAGCGCCGAGGGTCAGGAAGGCCTGCGCGCATTCTTGGAAAAACGCCAACCGTCCTGGCAGGAGCAATGACCATGATCGACACCCTGCTGGTCGCCAACCGTGGCGAGATCGCCTGCCGCGTGATGCGCACGGCCAAGGCCATGGGCATTCGTACCGTGGCCGTGCACAGCGCCATCGATGCCAATGCACGGCATGTGCGTGAAGCCGACATCGCTGTGAACCTCGGCGGCGCCAAGCCTGGCGAAAGCTACCTGCTGATCGACAAGATCATAGCCGCCGCCAAGGCCAGCGGCGCGCAGGCCATCCATCCCGGCTACGGTTTTCTCTCGGAAAACGCCGGTTTCGCCCGCGCCATCGAGCAGGCCGGATTGATCTTCCTCGGTCCGCCCGCCTCGGCCATCGACGCCATGGGCAGCAAGTCGGCTGCCAAGTCGCTGATGGAAGCTGCTGGCGTGCCGCTGGTGCCCGGTTACCACGGCGAAGCGCAGGATCTCGACACCTTCCGCGAGGCCGCCGCGCGCATCGGCTACCCGGTGCTGCTCAAGGCTGCCGCTGGCGGCGGTGGCAAGGGCATGAAGGTCGCCGAATCGGAGGCGCAGCTCGCGGAAACGCTGGAATCGGCGCAGCGCGAAGCGCAATCCGCCTTCGGCGACTCGCGCATGCTGGTGGAAAAATATGTACTCAAGCCGCGTCACGTGGAGATCCAGGTATTCGCCGACCAGCACGGCAACTGCCTGTACCTCAACGAACGCGATTGCTCGATCCAGCGTCGCCATCAGAAGGTGGTCGAAGAAGCACCGGCACCGGGCCTGAGCCCCGAGCTGCGCCGCGCCATGGGCGAAGCGGCTGTCAAGGCGGCGCAGGCCATCGGCTATGTCGGTGCCGGCACCGTGGAATTTCTGCTGGATGAGCGCGGCGACTTCTTCTTCATGGAGATGAACACCCGCCTGCAGGTCGAGCACCCGGTCACCGAAGCCATCACCGGGCTCGATCTGGTCGCCTGGCAGATTCGCGTCGCCCGTGGCGAGCCGCTGCCGATCAGCCAGCAGCAAGTACCGCTGAACGGCCATGCCATCGAAGTGCGGCTGTACGCCGAAGACCCGGATCACGATTTTCTCCCGGCCACCGGCACTCTGGCGCTTTACCGCGAGGCCGCCAATAGCGACGGCCGGCGTATCGACAGTGGCGTGGCCGAGGGCGACAGCGTTTCGCCCTTCTACGACCCGATGCTGGGCAAGCTGATCGCCTGGGGCGAGAACCGCGAACAGGCGCGCCTGCGCCTGCTCGCCATGCTCGACGACACTCTGGTCGGCGGCGTGAAGACCAACCTGGCGTTTCTGCGCCGTATCCTCGCCCACCCGGCGTTCGCTGCCGCTGAACTGGACACCGGTTTTATCCCGCGCCATCAGCAATTGTTGCTACCGACACCCGCTGAATTGCCGGAGATCTTCTGGCAACTGGCGGCCGACGCCTGGGTACAGAGCGAAAGCCCTGTACAGCGAGCGGACGACAGCCATTCACCCTGGGCCGCCCGCAGTGGTTGGCGTGCCGGCGGTGCAGCGGAAATCGAATTACACCTGAGTTGCCAGGGCGAGAGCCGCAAGGTGCGCGCAAGCAACCGGGCGTGCTTGCAAGGCGAAGAGCTGCTGGCCGACATCGACGGCACGCGCCAGCGTCTGCGCGCCATTCGTAAAGGCGAAACCCTCTACCTGCAATGGCAAGGCGAGCTGCACGCGATCACCCGCTTCGACCCAATTGCCGCTGCCGACGCCAGCCATGCCCAGCAAGGCGGCCTCAGTGCACCGATGAACGGTAGCATTGTCCGCGTACTGGTCGAGCCCGGCCAGGCGGTCGAGGCCGGCACTGCACTGGTGGTGCTGGAAGCGATGAAAATGGAGCACAGCATCCGCGCGCCAGAAGCCGGCACGGTCAAGGCGTTGTATTGCCGCGAAGGAGAAATGGTCAGCGAAGGTGCGGTGCTGGTGGAGCTGGAGCCGTAGGGGCGATCCACTTCAGCCCATAGTTTTAGCTCAGTCCTGCCGCAAGCGGTGCGCACAGCGCACCCTACGGCCAATCGCGACAAACATGAGGAAACCCGATGAACCTGCCCAAATCTGTACGCCTGGTGGAAGTCGGCCCGCGCGACGGCCTGCAGAACGAGAAGCAACCGATCAGCGTCGCCGACAAGGTACGTCTGGTCGACGACCTCACCGCCGCCGGCCTGAGCTATGTGGAAGTGGGCAGCTTCGTCTCGCCCAAATGGGTTCCGCAAATGGCTGGCTCCGCCGAAGTGTTCGCCGGCATCCAGCGTAAACCGGGCGTTACCTACGCCGCCCTGACGCCCAATCTGAAAGGCTTCGAGGCTGCACTGGAAGCCAAGGTCGAGGAAGTGGCCGTGTTCGCCGCCGCCAGCGAGGCCTTCTCGCAGAAGAACATCAACTGCTCCATCGCCGAAAGCCTGCAGCGCTTCGTACCGCTGATGGAGGCGGCCAAGGCCGCGAACGTGCGTGTACGCGGCTACGTTTCCTGCGTACTGGGCTGCCCCTACGATGGCGATATCGCGCCGGAACAGGTCGCCCGCGTCGCCAGCGAACTGTACGCAATGGGCTGCTATGAAGTGTCGCTGGGCGACACCATCGGCACCGGCACCGCCGGCAAGACGCGTTCGATGCTTGAGGTGGTCGGTCGCGACATCCCGCGCGACAAGCTCGCCGGGCATTTCCACGACACCTATGGCCAGGCCCTGCCCAACATCTACGCCAGCCTGCTCGAAGGCATCAGCGTGTTCGACAGCTCGGTCGCAGGTTTAGGCGGCTGCCCCTATGCCAAGGGCGCCACCGGCAACGTCGCCAGCGAAGACGTGCTCTACCTGCTGCAGGGCCTGGGCATCGAAACCGGCGTGGATATGAACAAGCTGATCGCTGCCGGCCAGCGCATCTGCGAGGTGCTGGGCAAGGCCAACGGCTCGCGGGTAGCGCGGGCACGCCTGAGCCGATAAGCGCCGTAAAGTGGATGATGCTTTTTTCGTCCACCGTTGCGAGGAGATTGGCCGGGTGACATGCGCCAACACCACGCGGCCAAACAGGCCGGCGAAGATCGCCCTCGGCCAACCGGTGAAGAACACCGATATCCTTGAAAATCCAAACAAACGCTAGAGATGTATCGCAGCCTGGCAGAGCTGCGAAACGAGCTGTAGCGATAAGCCACCAGTCAGAAAAAATCACTATACTGGCGCCATTTTTTCGTCTTCACAGCAGCTGAGTCGTGGCCAAGGCCGCCTCGGCAAATGGCAAGGTGGCGGCATGAACATCATCCAGCGCAACAACGTTCAACGCTTGAAAACGGAAACAGCCGATGCCCCGACGCTCATCTACGGCCACGGCTTCGGTTGCAATCAGGAGATGTGGAGCAAGGTCACGCCAGCCTTCCGCCAGCACTGGCACCAGGTACTGTTTGACTATGTCGGCAGCGGCCGCTCCGATGCCAACGCCTTCCACCCTGCCCGCTATGCCCAGCTTGAGGGTTACGTGGACGACCTTCTGGAAGTTTGCGACGCGCTGGAACTCTCGGGCGATCTGACCTTCGTTGGCCACTCGATCAGTTGCAGCGTCGGCATTCTTGCTGCCATCAGGCGCCCCACGCTGTTCTCCCGGCTGATTCTTCTCGGCCCTTCTCCCTGTTTTCTCAACGATCCGCCCGATTATCGGGGCGGGTTCGAACGCAGTGACCTGGAGGGGCTGCTGGATCTGATGGCTCATAACTATCTGGGCTGGGCCCAGCAATTCGCACCACTGGTATCAGCCGACGAGACTCCCGCAGTCACCCGGCAGCTCTCCGACAGCTTCTGCTCGACCGACCCAGTAATGGCCCATGCTTTCGCTCACGCCACCTTCTTCTCAGATATTCGTCCGGCGCTACAGTCGTGCCCGTCGCCCTGCCTGATCCTGCATCACCAGCATGACGCACTGGTTCCCACATCAGTGGCCGACTATCTGCAAAACGCACTTGCAGACAGCACCCTGGAAACGCTGGACATCAGTGGCCATTGCGCGCACATGAGCCATCCAGAGCTGGTGAGCGCCGCCATGCATCGCTACCTGCAGGGAGCACGCACACGTGTTCTATCTTGACCGCCTACCCGGCCCGGTACTGGTCACTGACTGCAACGGCCGAGTCAAGCACTCCAATTGCGATTTCAAGCGCCTGGCAGGTGCGGGCGCGGCCGAAGGCATGGACCAGTTCTTTCCGCCGCCCAGTCGCATCTTCCTGCAAACCCACGCCTGGCCCCTGCTGCTGCGCAACGGCGAGTTCAGTGAGCTTTACCTGCAACTGCGATCAGAAAACGGCCAGTCGATACCCGTCATGACCAACGCGCGCATCAGCGAAGTCGATGGCGCGCCGGAGGTCATCTGGCTGTTCTTCGTAGCCAAGGATCGCCAACGTTTCGAAGCAGAGCTGCTCAAGGCTCGTGAACAGGCGCAGGAAAGCGCGGCACAATTGGCCAGGGCCAACCTGGCGCTGCAGAGCGCCTATGCCCAGTTGGCCAACTACGCGGTTGAAATTCAGAGCGAAGCCGAGCAGCTTGCACAACTGAGTCATACCGACCCACTCACCGCGCTGAGCAATCGCAGAGCACTGTCTGTGCACGTCGAGCAGTGGATCGGCAGCGTCAGCGAGCTTACCTGGGGCAGCCTCCTGTTGATCGATATCGACCACTTCAAACAGATCAACGATCGCTTCGGCCACGCCGAGGGAGATCGAGTCCTGGTGGACATGGCGCAACATCTTCTGGTCAGCGTGCGCAGTGGCGACAGCGTGGTGCGCTACGGCGGCGAAGAGTTCGCAATATGGCTGCCCAACGCCGATCTCGATGAAGCCAGCGACATCGCCGGGCGCGTGCATGATCAGATCAAGGCGGTTGAGGTTGCCAACGAGTCGGTCACGGTAAGCATCGGCATCGCCAGCCTCAAACCATGTGAACATTATCTTGAGAACCTGCTGGCGGCAGCCGACAAAGCTCTCTACACCGCGAAAGCACAGGGAAGAAATCGCAGTATTCGGCATGAGTAACTGAGACACAGGGCGGGCCGGAATGCCCAGTCAGAAATGCCCTCTATACTTCTGCCACAGTGACAACAGGATGTTCGTCGTGCCCAAACCCTTGCGCCTGCTCGCGGCCTTGCTGATCGTCGGAACAACATCAGCCAACGAGCCTATCAAGCTGTACATGCCGGACGCGCCGCCGCTAACCCTGCATCACTACGTGGGTGGCCATGGCATGGTGGGAGATGTGGTGCTGACTGCACTGGCCAGAATCGGCAAGCTCACCCATATCGTCGCCGAGCCCTGGCCACGCGCTCAAATACGGGTCGCCAAGGGCAAGGACATGTTGATCATCCCGCTGTCGCGCACACCCGAACGCCAGAGTATCTATACCTGGATTGCCCCGATCATGGAGTTGGAGCGCGCCTTCTTCAGCCTCGATGAGCCCGTCACCAGCTTCGCTCAGGCGCGTCAGCGCTACCGCCGCATCGGTGTTGGAATGGGAACGGCGCAGGTGGGCATCCTGCAACGCGAGGGCTTCAGCAACGAGCAAATCGTGCAACTAAAGCTGGGTGAAAACCCGGCCCATCTGCTCAGCCTTGGACGTATCGACGCCTGGTTCACCGGGATACCGGAGGCGCTGTATATCTGGGAAGCCTCGGCTTATCGCGAGCAGAATCTGCGCCAAAGCCCAAGCCTGGCCAGCACCGGTCTGTATCTGGCCTGCTCGAGGGACTGCGATGCGCAACTGGTCGAGCAGTTGCGCATCGCCATCAACCAACTGGAGCATGAAGGCGTCAGCATTCTCTTGCGCCAGGCCTATCTCCCTCTGCAGCCCGACCCATAGTGCCTAGATCCCCTGCCGCCCCGGGTCCTCTGGCGGCTGCTCCTCTTCGATATCCTCGAGCGTCAATTCCAACCCCCAATCGCCTGGTGGGGTGACTTTGGCTGGCGCAACGGGCGCCGCCACCGACGCAGCGGCAGCAGGCGCAGGCCTGGCATTGGCAGGGTTGTCTCGATGCAGTTTGAGCTTCAAACGAACGTTGTTCGCCGAGTCGGCATTCTTCACCGCCTCCTCCTCATCGATTGCGCCTTCGTGCACCAGGTCGATCAGCGCCTGATCGAAGGTCTGCATGCCGAGGTTCTTGGATTTCTCCATGATTTCCTTGAGCTCGGAGAATTCGTTGCGCTTGATCAGGTCGCGCACCGTCGGCGTGCCCAGCATCACCTCCACCGCTGCGCGGCGCTTGCCATCGACGGTCTTGACCAGGCGCTGGGAAACGAATGCCTTGAGGTTGTTACCCAGGTCGTTGAGCAGCTGCGGGCGGCGGTCTTCCGGGAAGAAGTTGATAATGCGGTCCAGCGCCTGGTTGGCGTTGTTGGCGTGCAACGTGGAGATCGCCAGGTGCCCGGTGTCGGCAAAGGCCAGGGCATGCTCCATGGTTTCGCGGTCGCGGATCTCACCGATCAGAATCACGTCCGGTGCCTGACGCAGGGTGTTCTTCAATGCCGCATGGAAGCTGCGGGTGTCCACACCCACCTCACGCTGATTGATGATCGACTTCTTGTGCCTGTGCACGTACTCCACCGGGTCTTCGATGGTGATGATGTGGCCGCCGCTGTTGCGGTTGCGGTAGTCGATCAACGCCGCCAGGGAGGTCGACTTGCCTGAGCCGGTACCGCCAACGAACAGCACCAGGCCGCGCTTTTCCATTACGGTACTGAGCAGCACTTCGGGCAGTTTCAGGTCTTCGAAGCGAGGAATATCCAGCTTGATGTTGCGCGCGACGATGGACACCTCGTTGCGTTGCTTGAAGATGTTGATGCGAAATCGCCCGACGCCTGCCAGGGAAATCGCCAGGTTCATCTCCAGTTCTCGCTCGAACTCCTCGCGCTGCGCGCTATCCATGATCGAATCGGCAATGGCCGCCACATCGCCCGCCTTCATTGGCTCCTGGCTCAGCGCCTTGAGCACGCCGTTGAACTTGGCGCAAGGCGGCGCACCGGTGGACAGATACAGATCGGAGCCATCCTGACTGGACAGGATTTTCAGCATTGCGTGGAGATCCATGGCGGCGTTTTCCGTGGGCACGATTGAAATACCATAGGCCATGATTCGCCCGCATTGCGGATGAGGCATAGCCCACAAAATTGACGCCATTCTGCTGGCGCAATGAATGCTGGCACAATAGCGCCCTGACAGATTTGAGGAACCCATCAATGGCAAAGGCAATGGCCCGCCACATCCTGGTCAAGACCGAAGCGGAAGCCGCCGCGCTGAAAAAGCGCATCGCTGCCGGCGAGGCCTTCGATGTGCTGGCGCGCAAGCATTCAACCTGCCCCTCCGGCAAGAAAGGCGGCGATCTTGGTGAAGTGCGTCCCGGGCAGATGGTGCGGGCGGTCGATCAGGTGATCTTCAAGAAGCCGCTGCGTGAAGTGCACGGCCCGGTGAAGACCCAGTTCGGCTATCACCTGATCCAGGTGTTCTACCGCGACTGAGTCGTGCTCAGGCGCCTGGCTCGCCCATGAATTCGACGATCTTGCTCCTGAGCCAGCGCTCGGCCGGGTCGTTGTCGGTCACCCCGCTCCAGACCATGGACAGATCCGAGTTGACCAGTTCGAAGGGCGGGTCATCAGCGCGCAGACTGGTCCCGTCGATCAGCGCCGCAGCAGCGAAATCAGGTACGGTCGCGAGCATTTCCGTACCCGCGATGATCGAGCGCAAGCCACTGAACTGCGGCACAGCCAGTACTACGCGGCGTGAGCGATCCAGGCGCGCCAGGTCGTTGTCGATGTTGCCGCACAGATCGCCCGAGAACGACACCAGCGCATGCGGCCGCGAGCAGTACTCATCCAGCGTCAGTGAGCCCGGGCGGTCATCGCCACGCAGCACCTTGACCTTCATTTCGCGCAACTTGCGCCGCTTGGCGTTGGCCGGCAGTTCGGTGGTGTAGCTGACGCCAACGGAGATTTCCCCCGAGGCCAGCATCGACGACATCAGCAGGAAGTTGACCCTCCGCACCACGATCACCACCTCCGGTGCCTCTTCACGGATCTGGTTGAGCAAAGCCGGGAACAGGCCGAACTCGGCGTCATCGGACAGGCCGATGCGGAAGGTGTCGCGGTTGGTCGCCGGGTTGAACTCACGGGCACGGCTGACCGCGCCCGAGATGGTGTCCATCGCCGGCTGCAACTCCTTGAGAATCGCCAGTGCCCGCGCCGTTGGCTCGAAGCCACGACCATTGCGTACTAGCAACGGGTCGTCGAACAGGTCACGCAAACGGGCCAGCGCCGCACTGACTGCCGGCTGGCCGAGAAACAGCTTCTCGGCCGCCCGGGTCAGGTTCTTTTCGAACATCAGGGTTTCGAAGATCACCAGCAGATTCAGGTCGACGCGGCGCAGGTCGTTGCGATTCATCCAGAGGGCCTCGGGGCACAGGTTTATTGGCGCATTAAAGCAGCAACTCCCGTGCCCACATAGCCCGATCAGAGCCCCAGTTCGGAGAGGCCTGGATGATCGTCAGGGCGACGTCCCTGAGGCCAGCGGAACTTGCGCTCGGACGCCAGGATCGGCAAGTCGTTGATGCAGGCATAGCGGTTGATCATCAGCCCGTCGGCACCGAACTCCCAGTTCTCGTTGCCGTAGGAGCGAAACCAGTTGCCCGAGTCATCGCGCCATTCGTAGGCATAGCGCACGGCGATGCGATTGTCGGTGAATGCCCAGAGCTCCTTGATCAGACGGTACTCCAGTTCCTTGGCCCACTTACGCTCGAGGAACGCCCGCGCCTGATCGCGGCTATTGGCGAACTCGGCGCGGTTGCGCCAGCGCGTATCGAGGCTGTAGGCCAGCGCGACCTTGGCCGCATCACGGCTGTTCCAGCCGTCCTCGGCCAGGCGGACCTTCTCGATGGCGCTCTCGCGAGTGAACGGCGGTAACGGCGGACGAACTTCAGTATTTGACGACATGACGGCACCTCAGGCTTGCGGGGGGTTGGGCCCATCGCTGGGCGACAGGGATTGCAGAAGCAATTGCGCAGTACGGCCGGCGCTGTCGGCAGCATCCGCCTGGCCGGTAACCATGGCGACGGCGGTAGCGCCATCGATCAGCAGAAGAAACTGCCAGGCCATTTCCTCGGCTTCGGCAAAGCCGCAGGCCGCGGTCAGCTCGTTCAGATAGGCCAGCAGACGTTGTTTATGCAGCAGCGCCACGGCGCGGATCTCGCTGTCGGGATCACCGACCTCCCCTGCCGCATTGATAAAGGCGCAGCCATGGAAATCCGCTGCCGAAAACCAGCTGCGCAGCAGCGGAAACACAGCCAACAAGCGCTCGCTTGGCGAGCCAGCGGAAGTACCCGCGATGAACCACTGCATCCAGCGCTCATCACGCGCACGCAGCGCAGCGGCAACCAGCGTTTCCTTGTTCGGATAGAGGCTATAGATGCTTTTACGCGCCACCCCGGATGCCTTGACGATGGCGTCCATCCCGGTGGCGTTGATACCGCCGGCATAGACCAGGCTTTCGGTGGCTTGCAGCAAGCGTTGCTGGATTGAGGCGTCTTCGAGCATGGTTCAAACCAAAGAGAATGATCGTTCTCAATAAAGTAGAACGATCATTCTCGGCAGTCAACTCAATTCTCGAAACACTGGATCAAAGGTGCATCAACACCGGTGTATGCTCAGCCATCAACTCCACCACCCAATCGATGAACACTCGCAGCTTGGCGCTGACGTGGCGGTTCGGCGGGAAGGCCAGGGACATCGGCATCGGTTTCATCTGCCAGTCCTCGAACAGGCGCACCAGCTCGCCGCTGGCCAGGTGTGGTTTGGCCATGTAGTGCGGTAACCAGATCATCCCCAAACCTGCCAACCCTGCGGCCAGGTAGGCATTACCATCGTCTACGATCAACAGCGGGCGGCCCTGCGCTTCGATTCGCTCCTCGCCGCGCCACATGGCATAGGGCAAGGCCTTGCCAGTGCGCGACCAGAGAAACCCCACCGTATGATGACCAGCCGCCTCCAGCTCACGCGGATGTGTCGGCGTGCCGGCGCGTTGCAGGTAGCCCGGCGTGGCGTAGATACCGAGCTGCAGATCGCCGACATGCCGCGCGATCAGCGACTGATCGGTGATCTCGCCGCCGCGCACCACGCAGTCGACGTTCTCGCCGATGATGTCGATGATTCGGTCGCTCACGCCCAGAGTCAGCTGGATTTCCGGATAACGCGCATAGAACCCCGGCAAGGCCGGGATCAGTAGCATGCGCGCGAAGGGGCTGGACACATCCACTCGCAAACGACCCCGTGGCGCCAGCGCCGCACTGGACAAACTGGTCTCGGCGTCGTCGACATCAGCCAGCAGACGCACCACACGCTCGTAGTAAGCAGCCCCGTCAGCGGTGACGTTGACCTTGCGCGTGGTGCGGTTGAGCAGGCGCACGCGCAGCCGCGCCTCCAGTTGCTGCACGAGCTGGGTCACGCTGGTCTTGCTCATGTGCAGGGTGGCAGCCGCCTTGGTGAAACTGCCGGTTTCCACCACCCGGGCGAAGGCCTGCATCGCATCGAAACGATCCATCTCACGTCTCTCTCAGCCATTGATTGTTTGGATTCTACAAACAGTCATGACCAGAGTTGCTCGTTTATCCAGCCCGGTGGAGTTTTTAAAGTGGCTTCATCGTTCACAACGGGCCGCAGTGGCCCCAATGGAGTCAACCATGAGTAACAAACGTGATGTGGTTTTCCCGGCCGACCGCCATGACCTGTACGAACTTCATCGCTACTCGCCAGCGATTCGTTCCAACGGTTTTCTGTTCGTATCCGGCCAGGTCGGCAGCCGCAAGGACGGCTCGCCAGAGCCTGATCTGAAGGAACAGGTGCGCCTGGCCTTCGCCAACCTCAATGCGATCCTCGCGGAGGCTGGCAGCAGCTTCGAAGACGTGGTCGACACCACCATTTTCATGGTCAACCCGCACGCCGAATTCGAAACCATCTGGGAAGTGGCTGCCGATTATTGGGGCGAAGCACCCTACCCGACGGTGACCGCTATCGGTGTCACCTGGCTGTCCGGCTTCGACTTCGAGATCAAGGTGATCGCCAAGCTGCCGGAATGAGCAGAGGTTGCTCCCCTGCAGACGAGGGGCGCGGCATGAGGTTCAGAGGTGAGTAAAGACGCGCTCGGCTGGCAGACGCGACTTCGGCAGTGCGGCATTGAAATCGCTGTCGCTGTGATATCCCAGCGCCACTGCGACCATACTGCTCAGCCCCTGAGCGGCCAGCCCCAGTTCCTCATCCAGCGCCTCGCGGTCGATGCCCTCCATCGGCGTGGCATCCACACCTTTGGCAGCAGCGCCCAGGAGCAAGGTGCCGAGCGCCAGATAAGCCTGTTTCTCCGCCCAGTGCGGGATATCGCCCAGGCCGCGGTGCAGTTCGACGTAGCTGCTGCGGGTGTTGTGCTGAGTGGTGCGTGCCGCGTCATCGCGGAAGCGGCCATCGTCAGCTTCCTGCTGCAGCACATCAGCCAGATAGGCATCGTCGAGGTCGCGGCGGGCGCAGATCAGGATCACATGCGAGGCATTGAGGATCTTAGGCTGGTTGTAGGCGAAGCCGCCCTGAGCGCCCTTGGCCAGGCGTGCCTTGCCCTCGGCTGTACTCGCCACGACGAAGTGCCAGGGCTGCGAATTGACCGAAGACGGCGACAGACGCAACAACTCCAGCAGCTCATCGATGATCGCCTGATCCACCTGGCGGCTCGCATCATAAGCCTTGGTGGTGTAACGCTGACGCGCGAAAGAAACGGGGCTCATGAACACACTCCTGATCGATGGATGACGCAAAATGGACACCAGTCTGCAGCATGCCTGTGCATGAAAAAAGCAGGCAATGCCGCTAGGAGTTTCAAATAAAAAATGAAAATACTGGCAGGTGCCGGCGTTCGACCTGCCGGAAGGCAGCTCCCTGCTGACTTCGCCCTCGCTTTGCTACCGGCAGGCCTTCCGTGCTGGGCCAAGCCAACGAACTAGCCACCCCAAGCATCGCCCTAGCCCCCCAACGTCACGACATCGAGCGTTACGCAAAGGCGCTTGAGCAAGCGGGCTCCTTACTGTCCGGTAACTGGCTGGCCGGGGCCGGGCTTAAGCGTTGAAGCTAATAGCTCCAACCATACTTCAATCGTTTGCAGGCTGCCTGCCTCGCCTATATTTGAGGACTGTTAGCCCATGAAAAGCTGGCTGGCTCCAAAGCGCTTACCCGGCGCCACGATCTGCTCCTGCGCCGCCACCAACGGCAGGTCACGCGCGCCCTCGGCAGTCTGCTCGACCAGCGCATAGAGCGTCGCGGTAGCCAGCTCCAGTGCCTGCGGCAGCGCCTGTCCGGCCAACAGCCGGCCCAGCAGCGTGGCCGAGAACACATCACCCATGCCATTGGGCAATGGGTGCAGCGCCAGGCGTGGGGTGGTCACCAGCCAGGCACCCTCTCCGTTCACCGCCAGCGTACCCAGCTCGCTGTCAGGAATATCCGGCGTGGCCAGGCTAGTGACGATCACCACATCCGGGCCACGACCACGCAACTGCCGGGCGACCTTCACCGCCTCCTTTAGATTGGCCGGTTTCGAGCCGGTGAGCAGCTCGAACTCGAACTGGTTGGGCGTGATGATATTGGCGAAGGGAATCGCCTGGTCACGCAGGAAATCGGGAATCGCCGGATTGACGAACACGCCGCGCCCGACGTCGCCCATCACCGGGTCGCACAGGTAGCGAACCGCCGAGTTGTGTTGGCGAATCTCCCCTACTGCCTCGAGAATCACCCGCCCGGTATCAGCATCGCCCAGATAACCGGAAAGCACCGCCGACAGCCGCGGCAGCACACCGCGTTCACGCAGCCCGAGCAGTACCTCGCGCACATGCTCGGCGCCGAACACCTGGCCGCGAAACTGGCCATAGCCGGTGTGATTGGAGAACTGCACGGTGTGGATCGGCAGCACCTCGAAGCCCAGCCGCTGCAAGGGGAAAACCGCAGCAGCATTGCCGACATGGCCCCAGGCCACGTGCGACTGAATGGACAGAACGAGGGACGGTAGCTTAGCGCTCATGAAGGTCTCGGGTGGTTGGGTACAGCGAAACGGAGATTATTCGTCAAGCCACGCGGCCCTGTCACGCCTGGGCCGCCACGACACACCCCGCTACCGTACTTGCTCGCAATACTGGCATATAGCCGCACGAGCCGCGTTATCATGCCCGCGCCAGCGTTCGGCATGAGCACAAGGAGCAGCAGATGAGCGATTCGCGCCAGGCGGCGTTTGCCCGGGAATGCGACCTGATCATGAAAGGCGGCATCACCAGTGGCATCGTCTACCCGCTGGCCATCACCGAGATCGCCAAGGCGTTTCGTCTGCGCAGCATCGGCGGCACTAGTGCCGGCGCCATCGCTGCAGCGGCAGCAGCTGCGGCCGAGCTGGGCCGCCAACGCTATCAGCAGGGTGAGTTGAGAGACGACCCGGCCGGCTTCGCGACAATCGAACGACTGCCCCAACACCTCTGCGTGCCCGCCGCCAATGGCCATGGCACCAAGCTGCTGGCGCTGTTCAAGCCGGCCTCGGCAGTACGCCCCCTGTTCGATACCTTCATCGCCATTCTCGAAGCCAAGGGAAAAAGCCCCTGGGCGCGGTTGTTCGCGCCATTGAAAGTCATGCTCCTGCGCCACAAGCTCGCCGCCCTGGTCGGCGCGATGCTGGCAGGCGGGCCGCTGTGGTGGAGCGCCATCAATAGCGCCAGCGCCCTGGTCTGGCTCTGGGTGCTGCTGTTCGCCGCACTGGGTGGCGTCGCGGCCGTGCTCGGACGCATGGCCATGGTGGCATTGCGCGAATTGCCGGCGAGCGGTTTCGGCCTGTGCAGCGGCATGCCAACGGCCGATGACGACGCCCCGGATGAAGCCCTGACCACCTGGCTGGCCCAGTACTTCGACCATCTCAGCGGCCAACACCACTACTGCGCCGGCCAGGCCGACGCTATCGAATGCGAACGCCCCCTGACCTTCGGCGATCTGCGCCGCCATGGCATCGACCTGCAGGTGATGACCACCTGCCTGAGCATGGCGCGACCGTTCCGCCTGCCCTTTCGTGACGATGACAAGGTGCGCGAGAACAACCAGTTTCACTTCCGCCAGGAGGAATTCTCACGGCTATTCCCTCAGCGCGTGGTGGCCTGGATGCGCGCTCACCAGCGCCCCGGCACTGACCGTGACGACGGCTACCTGCGCCTGCCGCTGCCTGACGACCTGCCGGTGATCGTCGCCGTGCGCATGAGCCTGAGTTTTCCCCTGCTGCTCAGCGCCGTGCCGCTGCATGCCGTGGACTATCGCAAGAGCGCGAAGAAGCTGGAGCGCTGCTGGTTCACCGATGGCGGCATCAGCTCCAACTTTCCTATCCACTTCTTCGATGCCGCGCTGCCCAGGCGCCCCACCTTCGGCCTCGACCTGGGCCCAACCGATGGCGCCGACGAACAACGCGTGCGCTTCCCGCGCAACAATGGCGATGCGCGGCTGGCCTACTGGCGCCGCTTCCCGCAGAAGGGCCTACCAGCCCTGCGCGGCTTCCTCGCCCTGCTCAGCAACGTTGCCAAGGACTGGAACCACGAAACCCTATCGCTGATGCCCGGCTTTCGCGACCGTATCGGCCTGATCCAGCTGACCCGCGAAGAAGGCGGCCTCAACCTGACCATGCCCACCGAGCGCATCGAACGGCTGACCCGTTACGGACGTGAAGCCGGCCAGCAGTTCGTCCTGCGCTTCGGCGACCCGCAGCACTGGCAGCCCGGCGCCCAGGCATCGCCGATGAACTGGGAGCACCACCAGATCATCCGCCTGCGCCTGCAACTGGCCAGCGTCGCCGAACAACTACAGAGCCTGGAAAGAGCCTGCCGCGAACTGCACGGCACCGAGCAGGACTACCAGCGCTTCTTCAGCGCCGATGCCAGGCGCTACAGCTACCCCTTCAAAGGCCTGCATGACCTGGAGCAGGACCCGGACACCGGCCTGTATCGCACCCAGGCCGGCCTGGCGCAGGCCATGTTGGGCAAGCTGCGGGAGATCGCCCAGATGATCGAACAGCACCCGGACAGTCACCCGGCGATCGACGCCCCCAAACCCACGCCTGAACTCAAGCTGCGGCCGCGTCTGTAGGGCGCCAGCAAACGACAAGGCTCCCAAATGGGAGCCTTGTTTGCACACGACTGGGGTGATCAGCTACCCGGATGGGCATAGGCCTCTTCGAAGAAATAATCCTTCCAGGACGCCGCCTTGTTCTTCAGCACACCCAGCTCATGCAGCTTCTCGGCATAGATGAAAGTGCGCTGCGGCGAGATGGTGAAGTCGTTTTCCGGGTCCTCGATGATCTTCTTCACGAAGTCCAGCGGCAGCTTGGAGTTCTCCACGCGAATGTACGTCTCGGCGGCTGCGGCCTTGTCTGCCTTGATGATCTGCTCGGCTTCCACCAGCGCGTCATAGAAGGCCTTGTAGGTCTTGGGGTTCTCGTCGTGGAATTTCTCGGTGGCGTAGAGCACGTTGAACGTGGCCTGGCCGCCGAGGATGTCGTAGCTGCTGATCAGCTTGTGCACCTTGGGGTTCTCCAGCGCCTGGTACTGGAACGGCGGGCTGGAGAAATGCGCGGTGATTTCCGAACCGCCCTTGATCAGCGCCGCAGTGGCGTCCGGATGCGGCAGACTGACGGAAATATTGTCGAAGCGCTGGAAGTCATCCTTGCCATAGCGCTTGGCGGCCTCGAGCTGCAGGGTGCGCGATTGGAAGCCAACACCGGCTGCCGGCACGGCAAGACGATCCTTCTCGGACAGATCGTCCAGCGACTTGACGTCTTCACGGTTGCTCAACACATAGCCCGGCAATGAGCCCAGCGCCGCCACCGCTTTTACGTTCTGCCGCCCGTGGGTGCGATCCCACACGGTAAGCATCGGCGGCACACCCGCCGAGACCACGTCGATGGCACCGGCCAGCAGCGCCTCGTTCATCGCGGCGGCACCGGAAATGGTGCGCCATTCGACTTCGATCTTGTCCAGGCCCTGGGCCTTGGCGTGCTTCTCGATCAGTTGCTGGTCCTTGACCACGTGCAGCACCAAGTAACCGATGCCGAACTGCTGAGCGATGCTGATCGTGCCTTCGGCCTGCGCAGCCAGCGGAGTTGCCAATGCGCCGAGCAGGCCCAAGGCGGCGGCCAGACGGCCGAATTTGAAGGTGTTGGTCATGGTGTAGTTCTCGTTATGTGATCAGTGAGTTGGTCTTGTAGGGTGGGCCGGGCGGCGATCCGCTTCAGCCCACCAATTGGGTACGCCGCTGGTGGGCTCAACGCTGCATCCCCCAGCGCTTGACCGTTACCCGCTCGACCGTGGCGAACACCAGGTTCTCCACCAGCAGGCCGATCAGAATCACCGCCGCCAGGCCGGCGAAGACCTTGTCGGTGTACAGCTCGTTGCGGTTCTGGAAGATGTACCAACCCAGACCGCCCTTGCCGCTGGAGGCGCCGAACACCAGCTCGGCGGCGATCAAGGTGCGCCAGGCGAAGGCCCAGCCGATCTTCAGACCCGAGAGGATCGACGGCAGCGCCGCCGGAATCAGGATGAACAGCACGAAACGCAGCCCTCTGAGGCCATAGTTGCGCCCGGCCATGCGCTGGGTCTCGGAGACGCCGAGAAAACCGGCGTAGGTATTCAGCGCCAGCGCCCAGAGCACCGAATGCACCAGCACGAAGATCAGGCTGTTCTCGCCCAAGCCGAACCACAGCAGCGACAGCGGCAGCAGCGCGATGGCCGGCAGCGGGTTGAACATCGAGGTCAGCGTCGACAGCAGGTCGCGGCCCAGTTGGGTCGACACCGCCAAGGTGGTGAGCAGGAAGGCCAGGCCGATGCCGAGCAGATAGCCCTTGATCAGCACCGATAGCGAGATCGCCACCTTCTCCAGCAGCTCGCCACTGCCGATGCCCTCGACGAAGGCCTTGGCCGTCTGCACGAAGCTGGGCAACAGCAGGTCATTACCCTGATAACGTGCTGCCAGCTCCCAGATCAGCGCCAACACCAGCAGGATCAGCGTCTTGCGCAGCCAGCCCTGTTGCCACAGACGCTGCAGCAACGGCAGCTCACGTTCCAGCTTGAGATCCGGCAGAGGCTGCAGAGCAATTTCGTAATCTTCTCGGCGTGCGGGGGAAAGACTCATGGTGCACGCTCCTCAGTAGGCAATGCGGATGTCATGGAAGCCCAGCTCGGCAGCGGCGCGTGCGCCCTCTTCGCTGTCTTCCTCGAACAACAGGTGATGGATGCGTTGCGCGGTCTGCTGGAACGCTGTACCACCCAGGCTGTGCAGGTCGAACTGATGGCTGCCCACCTCCGCTCGCACCCGCCCCGGATGTGGCGACAGCAGCAGAATGCGGTTGCCGACTATCAGCGCCTCCTCGATAGAGTGAGTGACGAACAACAAGGTGAAGCGCACCTCTTCCCACAGTTGCAGCAACTCCTCCTGCATCTTGCGGCGGGTCAGGGCGTCGAGCGCGGCGAACGGCTCGTCCATCAGCAGGATCTTCGGCTGCATGGCCAGCGCACGGGCAATCGCCACGCGCGCCTTCATGCCGCCGGACAGGGTGTGCGGGTAGGCATCGGCGAAGGCAGCCAGGCCGACCTTCTCCAGATAGTGCAGCGCCCGTTCTTCGGCCTCGCGACGGCCCAGGGTGCGCGACGCCAACAGCGGGAACATGACGTTCTGCTTTACCGTCTTCCACGCTGGCAACTGGTCGAACTCCTGAAACACCACGATGCGGTCAGGGCCAGGCTCGCGCACCTCGGCGCCATCGAGGCGGATGCTGCCGCCAATCGGCTCGATGAAACCGGCGACGGCCTTGAGCAGCGTGGACTTACCGCAGCCCGAAGGGCCAAGCAGCACGAAACGATCGGAGCGATCCACCTCGAAGCTGACTTCGTGGGTGGCGCGCACCACGCGTTGTGGGGTGCGGTATTCGAGGCTGACCTTGTCCACCTGCAGAACGGTGTCGAAAGTCGCGGCGGTTGACTGTGGGTTGCTGGCCGTGTGGCCTTGCAAAGGGGCATTCATGGGGTTCAGCTTCCTTGGCCGATGGCGGCGTCTTCGAAGAAGTAGTCCTGCCAGGAGGTGGGCTTGTTCTTGATCGCGCCGACGCGCTGAAGGAATTCGGCCAACGGGTAGGTGTTGGTCGGCGTCACGCTGAACTGGAATTGCTCGTTATCGATGATCTTCAATAGATCCTCACGGCTGATCTTGGCGCCGGTCACGCGGATGTAGGTGTCGGCGGCCGCGCCCTTGTCGTTCTGGGCGAAGTCGGCAGCCTCGGCCAGTGCAGCGACGAAGGCCTTGTAGGTCTTGGGGTTGTCGTTGCGGAATTTCTCGGTGGCATAGAGCACGGTCGGCGAGTTCGGGCCGAGCAGCTCGTAGGTGTCGAGCACCACATGCACGTTGGGGTTCTCCAGCGCCTGGTTCTGGAACGGCGGGTTGGAGAAATGCCCGGTCAGCTCGGTGCCGCCGGATAGCAGCGAGGCAGTGGCATCCGGGTGCGGCAGCGCCACGGTGTACTTGTCGAGGCGGTCGAACGCCTTGTGGCCCCACTGCTTGGCGGCGGCGTACTGGAGGAAACGCGACTGCACCGACACGCCCACCGCCGGCACGGCGATGCGATCCTTCTCGGTGAAATCGGCGATGGTCTTGACCTTCGGATTGTTGCTCAGCAGGTAGTACGGGAAGTTGCCCAGCGAGGCCACGCCCTTGACGTTCTGCTTGCCGTGGGTTCGATCCCAGACGGTGAGCAACGGGCCAATGCCGGCACCGGCGATATCGATGGCGCCGAACAACAGCGCATCGTTGATCGCCGCGCCGCCAGAGAGCTGCTGCCAGTCGACCTTGATATCCAGGCCATCGGCCTTGCCGTGCTTCTCGATCAACTGCTGGTCACGCACCACATTGAGCAACAGGTAAACGATGCCGAACTGCTCGGCGATGCGAATCTGCCCCTCGGCCTGCGCCGCCTGAGGCGCCGCCAACGAGCCTGCCAGCAGACTCAGGGAAAGAACGATACCGCTGGCCAGCCGGCCAAAACGCGGAATGAAGGGAAAGCGTTTGCCTAGAGACATGGTGTGACTCCATTCGGATACAAGCGAAAAGGGAATTAGGGGGTGCGGTCAATCAGAACGGCACGTCGCCCTGGATGGTCGTGCGGTGCATGCGCCGGCGCAGGTGGCTCGGACAACCGGTGGCCAGGTGAATCAGCGCGCGGTTGTCCCAGAACACCATGTCGTGTGGCTGCCACTGGTGGCGGTAGATGAACTCGGGTTTGGCGCCGTGCGCGTAGAGCTCAGCGAGGATCTGCCGGCTCTCGTCCTCGGAAACGTCGAGAATATGGGTGGTGAAGTTCTCGTTGACGAACAGGCCCTTGCGCCCGGTTTCCGGGTGGGTGCGCACCACCGGATGCACCACCGACTTGACCTCGGCCAGTTGCGCCTCGGTCAGGGTCGGACGGCGGATGCCGGCGAATACTTCATCGGCATAACGGGCCGTATAGGAATGCGCAGCGCGCTTGCCTTCGATGGCCTGGCGCAATTCGGCTGGCAGGGTTTCATAAGCCAGTTGCTGGCTGGCGAACAGCGTATCGCCACCCTCCTCCGGCAGCTCCTGAGCCAACAGCATGGAGCCCAGGCTGGGGAATTCCTTGTAGGACAGATCCGAATGCCAGAACTTGCCGGCATCGCCCAGACCGATCGGCTGACCGTTCTCGATGATGTTGGAGATGATGAAAATCTCCGGGTGATCGGCCAGCAGAAACTGCTTGAGCACGTGGATCTGCAGCGGGCCGAAACGGCGGCTGAAGGCGATCTGCTGCTCGGGCGTGATGCGCTGGTCACGGAACACCAGCAAGGTGTGATCGAGGTGAGCGCGATGGACACGAGCGAAGTCTTCATCGCTGAGCGGCCGGGTCAGATCCAGACCGATGATCTCGGCGCCAACGGGCGCATCGAAGGGGCGAACCTCGAATGACTGTGCCGACGCCGCGGTGGTGGTGTGGGCTACTGCCGACATAGATAACTCCATGCATAGGCGCCAATCGGCGCGTCACTTTGACCGGCCGAGGGTTCGGCCATGTGTTCAGTGCGGCGCGCCGATTGGTCGGCAGGTACGCATGGGATGTGACTTTATAGGTATAAGAAAATTACTTTAAATACCGAATAAGAATATTCATATGACCTGTCAGCGAGTCGCGCCATCAGGTGTCACGCTCGCCGCCACTATCGGGCGCTTCGTCAGCCAGACAGTCACTTGCTTTAGGCAAACAGGACCGGCCTAGACCGATGAATCAATCGCAAATAGCCGGCCTCGACTAGCAGATAGTTGTCGTTAAGAGGGTCGGCTATCGGCGAGAAGAGGTCATGGTGTTAACGATATGGGCGGATTCGATAGGCTCTCTTTGAGCTCATATGGCCTGTTTTTTACAGAACCAACGCCATAAACGAATAGCAACCGCGATCACAATCCAGCTGTAAACGGCCGCCATAAGGTCGTCCAGGACGATACCCAGCCCACCACCGACTGCCTCGAGAAAATTCAGCGGCGGCAGCTTGAGGGCATCGAACAAGCGAAATAGCACGAACGCTGTCAGGAGCACCCAGGGACGGCGCATTGAAGCGAGCCCGATCACCGAGACCGGAAACACCAGGTACTCGTCTGCAACGATCTGTGGAATATCCCCGCCCCCCAGCCACAGCGAAGCCCAGTGGCAGAGCGGTACAGCTACAACCAGCAGGATCACCGCGATGAGAGCCTGCCGCCTCGGTGGATGACCCAGCAGCCACCAGACCAGAGGCAAACCAAGCAACGAGCCGAAGGTTCCGGGCATGAACGGCAACTGGCCGAGACCGAAGCCCGTTGCTGCCTGCACGACCAGGGTTTCTATCATCAGAATCGCAGATCCATCTCACGCATCTGGAACAGGCTACAGGTCGGTTAGCCACGGGCAGCCTGTCAACGCGAGCCCAATCCCGTCAGCCCCGGAGTAACTTGGTCCGGGGCTGACGGGAGAGTCGGCTAGGAAGCGGTCGCCAGAGGCAGTATGCGCGCCAGTATGTCGGCGAGCGTTACCACCCCTTTCAACTGCCCGTCTTGCATGACCACCGCAAGCTGAACGCTCGACTTACGCATGAGCGCCAGGGATTCGTAGACCGGCGTTTTCGCGTCCAGAACGAAAACCTGGCGGGCGATTTCCCGCGCCGGTCGCGTATTCGGTTCAAGCAGAGTGTCACGCAGGTGAACGACCAAAGGCAGCTTGTCGCTGGCGCCGAGTATCAGGATCCGCAGATGGCCTGACTGAGCAGCGATGGCACGTACATCCTCTACGGACGCATCAAACGTGACATGCACAGGGACAGCGTTACTCGTTACCAGCTCCTCGATCGGCAAGGTGCCAAGATCAATAAGACTGGAGATCTGCTGCTGAAGAGCAGGCTGGAGCGTTCCAACCTCAGCAGAGTGCTCGACGAGCTTGCGAATGGTGGCGATGTCCTGCCCACCCACCGCAGCGCTTTCGACAGGCTCGACACCGGACGCCTTGACCAGGCGGTTCGCAATCCGATTGACCCACCTCATCAGTGGTCGCAATGGCCAGATGTACGCGCGCGATATCAGCCCCACGGCAAGTGCCGAACGTTCCGGGTGCGCAATCGCCCAGGATTTCGGTGCCATCTCGCCAACGACCAGGTGCAGGAAGGTCACCACGAAGAGCGCGAGCGCGAAGGACGCACCACCCGCCGCCCACTCGGGCACACCCCAGGCGATCAGCAGCGGGCCCAGCCAGGTGTCGACAGCAGGCTTGGTCACGGCGCCCAGTGCGAAGGTACAGAACGTGATGCCCAGCTGAGCACCAGCCAGCATCAGGGTCAGGTCGTTCATGCCGCGCAACGCGGCGCGTGCAGAGCTGCTGGTCGGAGCCAGTTCCTCGAGGCGGTGACGACGGGCACCGAGCAGTGCGAACTCGATGATGACGAAGACTGCACTGAGCACGATGAGGACAATGGTCACCAATGTGATGATCAGGGGATCATTCATTGCGCTTCCTCCTGTTGCAACGTCTCGACGAGCGTGACACGCACCTGCGTCGGCACGTACCGCTCAACCCGCAGTACCTCGATCACTAGCTGACGCGCCACGGGCAGATCGGAAACCAGCTCTGAAGGATCCTCAGGCAAGGTTATCGTCACGATGTCGCCTTCGGCGGGCAAAGCACCCAGCTCCGCGATCAACAGGCCCGCGATGGTTTCGACGTCCTCGCAAGGCAGGTCATAGCCGAGCGCACGCTCGACCTCGTCCAGGTGCACGTCGCCATCCATGATCCAGATGCCGTCACCGCCAGGCATGAGCGGATCGGCGCTCTCTTCGTCATGCTCATCGGTAATTTCGCCGACGATTTCTTCAGCGAGGTCCTCAAGGGTCAGCACACCTACGAAGCTGCCGTATTCATCGATGACGCAGGCCAGCTGGTTGTTGGTCTGAATCAGCTCGGCAAGGGCATCCGGTAGCGCCATGAGGGTAGGCATAACCGTGGCCGGTCTCATCACCGACTCAACAGTGTCTTCAGTATCCCCTGCTAATAGTCGCAACAGAACATCCGTGAGGTGAACGACGCCGACAGGGGTGTCCTCGTGGATGACGGGGTAACGGGTATGACCACTGGCCATGAGTTCGCGCAGTTTGACCAACGTCGTCTCAGGGGGCAGCCAGTCGACCTGTGAGCGGGGAATCATGGCGTGCTCAACGTCTTGCTGAGGGAAGTCGAGAATACGATCCAGCATCAGCGAGAGCTCTACGGGAAGATCTCCACTGTCACGCGAGTCAGAGATGATGTGCGGTAGATCGTCGGCCGAGACACTTACGTCCAGATCGTGGACGGGTTCGATGCGCAGCATGCGCAGGAAAATGTTGGCCGACTTGTCGAAGAAGCCGATCAACCAACCGAATACCGTCAGGTAAATCAGGGTCGAGCGGGCAAGACCTCTGGCCAGAGGATCGGCATTGGCGATTGCCAGGTTCTTCGGATAGAGCTCGCCAAAAATCATCTGGATAATCGTGGCAACCACCAAGGCAAGCAGCGTACCGACGGTTACGCCGACCTCGGACGGAATGCCGACCCCGCCCAGCAATACACCGAGCGACTGTCCAACCAACGGCTCTGCCACGACACCGACCAGCAGACCTGTCACAGTGATGCCCAGCTGGGCACCCGACAGCATAAAGCTGGTCCGCTTCGTCACTTCAAGCGCGCGCTTGGCGGAGGCATCACCGTCGGCAGCCAGTACGGCAAGCCGCGTACGGTCGACGGCCATGTAGGCGAATTCCTGGGCGACGAAATAGCCGTTTGCCGCAATGATCGCCAGGATAACGAGGGTACCGAACAGGAGAGTGAGGGTCGGCTCGATCACCGCATCACCTCATCATTTTTCGTTTCAGAAGAGCGTCTACAACCGCTGGGGCTTGATGTGTCCACAATGGATCCGAAGTGACAAAGGGCCGCCATTATATTCCTTCCCAGGCCCCATGCCACTTTGATGATCAATGCAGAAACTGCTTACGCAGGCCCGTAGATTGTGGTTTCTAGCACTGTGAGCCGAATTTCTAACATTTGAATACAAATGCGAACTCGAGATCGGGCACTCGATACAACCATGCCGTTCGTACCTAACCCGCCCAAAACGCCTCTACTTTATGAGGAAATGCCGTGACCGCTTTTGGCCAGCCGTTATAGCCCGTACATCTGCACTGACCGCTCTACTCCCCCTGCCCACTCCACCCGATTCCGCCCCTGTGTCTTCCCCCGGTACAGGGCGGCATCCGCCTGCTGCAGAAACGCGTCGAAGTCCTGCGCAGCTGTAAAAGCCCCCGAAGCACCAAGGGTCGCCGTACAGCGAATCGGTTGCTTCAGGCCTGTGCCGGCCACTTCGTTGTGCTCGATCGCCGCTCGCATGCGCTCGGCGAGTTGCTGAGCGCCGGCGCTGTCGGTGTCCAGGGCGATGACCACGAATTCCTCGCCGCCCAAGCGGCAGACCAGGTCGCCCTGGCGTGCCGTAGCCTTGAGCACAGCGGCGACGTGGCTCAGAACACGGTCACCGGCCTTGTGGCCATAGGTGTCGTTGATACGCTTGAAGTGATCGATATCCACGATCAGCAGATACGCCGGGCCGGCTGTGCGCGAGCGAAAGTACGCGTCCAGAGCATCCATCAGCCCGCGCCGGTTCAGCAACTGGGTCAGTGGGTCATGCGCTGCCAGGTTGCGCAGTTCATCGGTAAGGCGGCGCAGCACCAGCCAAACGGCGCAGGGCGGTAGCACGGTCGCCAGGAAAGACATGTAGATATAGAAAATCTTCTGGAAGCCGCTGCTCATGTCGATGGCAGCCAGACCGCCATCGAGAATTACCGCGAACTTCATGGCATTGAGGATGCAGATGCCGCCGATCAGCACGGCGAACACGAGCATTTCGACACGCAGATCCCTGGCGAAGGTTCGCCGGCCGTAGAGCACCGCCAGCGTCATAGCCAGAAATAGTGAAGCGCAGGCCGCGGCCAGCATGGCGTGGCGGGCTTCGGTTCCCAGCAGCCATTGCACCAGCAGCTGCAACACCGTGTAACCTGCCGCCAGTGTGAGCAACGGACGCAGCACCGGGGTCGGACGCTCGAAAAAGTGCATGGCACCCAGCACATAGACGACAGGGGCACTGAGCGTCAGCGTGTGGTTGACCACACTCACCAGTACCTCATCCGGTGGGCCGCCGAACAACTGCAGGATGTAGGCGAGGCCAAGCAGCAGGTTACCCAGCGCGAAGACTTCCACGCCCATTTTCTTGCCGTTCAGCCGGGTGCTGATCAGCAGGAACATCACGGAAAAGCACAGCAGGTACACGCAGAGCATGCCAAGGATGACGGTAGTGACCATGGGTTCGCGCAAGTTGAGAGGTGGCAACAGGAGCCTAGCACTGAGGCTTTGACGCAAATCATGTGCGCCCTAGCCTCTCTCTGCGTTTCAGAGGCCGTCGGCATGGCATTTCAAACCAGCGAATCGTAGGCACATAGCGCCGGGAAGGCAATTTGCCATTCATGCACGCCGGCAGGGGCAGCCTGGCTGTGCTGGCCTATCGTGCGAAAAAAGAACGCCGAGTCGGCTGAGCCGGCTCGGCGTAAACGCAAACCCGTTTGCACAGGTTTACTACCGTGTTCAACGGTGGGCAGCTAGGACACAAAAAACTTCCGGGAGAAGTTTTTGACGTCGCGCCGCGACGGCCCGCAGGGTGGCTGCCAGGGATGGCGAGCCACAAAAAGAGCCGCCTTGCACGTTCGATCAGAAGGCCGGCAGTACCGCGCCTTCATAACGTTTTTCGATGAAAGCTCTCACTTGCGGGCTGGTCAGCGCGGCGGAGAGCTTCTTGATCGCCTCGCTGTCCTGGTTGTCCGGGCGAGCCACCAGGTAGTTGACGTAAGGCGAATCGCTGCCTTCGATCACCAGCGCGTCGCGCTTGGGATTGAGCTTGGCCTCCAGCGCATAGTTGGTGTTGATCAGCGCCAGGTCGACCTGATTCAGTACGCGCGGCACGGTGGCTGCCTCCAGCTCGCGGAACTTGAAGTTGCGCGGGTTATCGGCGATGTCACGCGGCAGCGCCTGGGCGCTGTTGGGATCCTTGAGGGTCAGCAGGCCAGCCTTCTGCAGCAGGAGCAGCGCACGGCCGCTGGTGCTGACTTCGTTAGGGATGGCAATGGTGGCGCCGTTCGGCAACTCATCGAGGGATTTGTACTTGGTCGAATAAGCGCCGAAGGGTTCGACGTGTACGCCCTGCACGATCACCAGTTCGGTACCGCGCTGCGCATTGAAGGTGTCCAGGTACGGCTTGGTCTGGAAGTAGTTGGCATCCAGGTTCTTCTGGCTCACCTGCAGGTTGGGCTGAACGTAGTCGGTGAAGACCTTGATATCCAGATCCACGCCTTGCTTGGCCAGCTCGGGCTTGATCAGTTCGAGAATTTCGGCGTGCGGCACCGGGGTGGCGGCAACGCTCAGTTTTTCGCCAGCATGGGCCAGAGAGGCAGTCAGGGCAGCGGCCAGAGCGGTCAACAGCAGGGTCTTCTTCATGATGTCCTTGTTCTCGGTCTGTGGCACCGGCTGGATCAGCAGTCCGGCGCGTTTGGCAGACGCCCGGCGGATGTGCGGGGCTGAGCGCGACAGTACGAAGAAATCTTTATTCCATAAAATAATTATTAATTATTTTCTTATACTCAAAATAATCTTCCACTTCTGCTTGTGAGCCCAGCCTGCTCCCGCCTAGAGTGAAAAGCCTTCGCTCCCTGGAGGCTCCCATGCGTGGGTAACCGGGGACAGACCACGATATTGATGTACCCACCTGTCCACTCGAGGCATGCTGGCGCAGGTCAAGCTGGACGACGCCAACATTGGCTGGCTGTGGGCCTGTATGTTGATGAAGCGCCAGCTTTACCCACCGGAAGCACAACACCATGTCTTCGCGAAGGGTTTCTCAGCCGCGTCCACCAGCGTTCGTGTCCGCCCTTAGCTGGCGAGCACTGGGCCAGCCGCCTAGTCCATGCATGGGTCCCGAATCAACCCGATTGGACCTCAACACACCCTGCTCAGCTCTAGATGCGGCCCTACTCAGTAGCGCCGCGTGCTCATCAGCTCTTCCAGCACCCGAGAAGTGACACGAAACGGGATCGACATATGGTCCTCGCCCGCCTCGAGCTGGAAATCACTGCGCAGACCGTACTGCGAGAGGGATTCCAGACGCAGTTGCAGTGAGCGCACATCCTGAATTTCCTGCGGCATTTCACGGTCGCCCACCCACATGCTCAGGCTCCGGTGGGTCAGATCTAGTTCTCCTGCATGCGCTCGTTTGGTGAATGCCCGCTCATGCTCCAGCAGGTAGCGGTCACGCCACCACAGGCTGGGACTGATGGCGACGACATGCTGGAACAGCTGCGGCCGGGTAAACAACGCGTAGATGCCGAACATGCCACCGAAGGAATGGCCGACGAGGCTGATCTGGTCCTGATCGACCTTGAAGCGCTGGTTGACCCGCGGCATGAGGCGCTGCTCGATGAAATCGAGAAACAGGTCCTGACCACCTTGCGGTGGATCATTGCGCTCGAGCAGTTGCGGCGGCGACAGGTCGAACGCACGACGCTCGAAATCCAGCGGCGTGCTGCTGGGGTAGCCGATGGCGACGATAATCGCCTTGCGCCATTGCTTTTGCGCCCGCTTGGCTGCATGGAATGCCGGAAAGTAGGCATTGCCGTCGAGCAGATAGACCACCGGGTAGCCGCCGGTATAAGGCACATCGCCCTCCGGCAGGCTGACCATGATGCGGTAGTCACGGCCCTCGGCACTCTTCATCAGCCATTGTTCACTACCGTCCAGATTGACCGGGTCGGCCTGGGCAGTGGCAAGGCCACCCAGCAGCAGCGCCGTTACGGCGCCGCGCAGCCAGCTCAGCGCACTCACCAACTGTAGCTCAGGCTGGTGATTACGCTGCGCGCCTCGCCACGATAGCAATAGCCATCCTGACAGTTGACGTATTGCTTGTCGGTCAGGTTGCGGGCATTGACGGCTAGACGCACACCGTCCAGTTCGCCAGCGAAGTCGTAGTGCACCCCGGCGTCGAACAGGGTGTAGTCCTCGCTTTTCACCGTGTTCATGTTGTTGCCGTAGACGCTGCTGGTGTAGCGCGCGCCCGCTCCGAAACCGAGACCAAGCGGTAGTTTGTAATCGAGCCACAGCGCCGCCATGTGGCGCGGCGTGTTTTTCGGGTCCTTGCCCTGGTTGCCATCGTTGCTCTTGGTCACCTCGGGGTCGTTGTAGCTATAGCTGGTTGTCAGATGCAGGCGATCGCTGAGGTCGGCCACGGCCTCCAGCTCGAGACCACGTGATACCTGTTCGCCGGTCTGTACGGTGTTGAGCGGATCGAGTGGGTCGCGGGTCGAGACGTTCTCCTGCGTCAGGTGATAGAGCGACGCGGTGAACAGTGCACTGGTGCCAGGCGGCTGGTACTTGAGGCCGATCTCATACTGCTTGCCTTCGGTCGGTTTGAGCGGGCCGGCGGCGTTGCTGCCGCTCTGCGGCAGGAAGGACTCGGCATAACTGGCATAGGGCGCCAACCCATTGTCGAACAGGTACAGCGCCCCCAGTTGATAGGTGGTAGCAGAGTCACTGCGCTTGCTATTGCTATCGCTCAGGTTGTCGCTGGTGCGCACATGCACCCAGTCGCGGCGCACGCCGGCCGACAGACGCCAGCGGTCGAGTTCGATCTGGTCCTGCAGATAGATGCCACTACGCTGGGTCAGGCTGTCCTGGTCAGCCAGCAAGGTGCCTGGACGACTGACCGGCTGGTGATAATCCGGTGCGTTGATGTCGATCGACGGCGCCGGCCCGGAGGCGTAAAGCACCGAACTGTCGAACCAGGCGTAATCCCAGCCAGTCAGCAGGGTGTGCTGCAGTTCGCCAGTGGCGAAACGGCTGACCAGGCGAGTGTCGCTGCTCACCGACTCCATATCCTCGTATACCCCGACGGCATAACGCTCCATCACCCCGTTGGTGATCGTGCCGTTGGGTTGCAGGTACTGGTTGGTGGTGTCCAGCTGGCCATAACGCAGATTCTGCTGCAGGCTGAAAGTGTCGTTGAAGGCGTGTTCGAACTCGTAGCCGAAGGTCCACTGACGCTGGCCGAGCTTGTCGAAGTACTCATCGCCCTGCCAGAAATCGGTGAGGCGGTTACCGTCGTGATAGAGCATTGGCGAGGCGGCGGTCTCGCGCTCCTGATATTGCGCGAGCAGGGTCAAGCTGGTGGCCGGATCGATCTGCCAGCTCAGCGACGGCGCCAGCATGCGCACGTCATTGTTCAGCTGTTCGATGTCGTAGTGGGCGTCACGATAGACACCGACGGTGCGAAACAGTACATCGCCCGCCTCGTCCAGCTTGCCGCCGACATCGAACTGCCCTTGCTGGTGATCGTGATTACCGGCCTGGATTTCCACCTGATTCTTCGCCTGCAGGCTAGGCCGCTTGCTCACTCGGTTGACCATGCCGCCGGGGCTGATCTGCCCGTACAACACCGAAGCCGGGCCCTTGAGCACCTCGATGCGCTCCAGGGCGTAGGCCTCCGTGCCGTAGATCGACAACCAGCCGTTGTAGGGCTGGCGCAGACCGTCGAGGAAGTCAGCGGACATGGTCGTGTCGAAGCCGCGGATGTTGATCTGATCGAAGCGCGGATCGAGCCCCGAGCCGCCGGTACGCACGCCAGCGCTGTAGGCCACGGCGTCTTCTACGCGATCGACCTTGCGATCGGCGATCTGCCCGGCGGTGACCACGCTGATGCTCTGCGCGGTCTGCAGAATCGGCAAATCGGTCTTGGTTGCCGTGCTGGCATTGCTGGCGAAATAACCCGGCAGCGGCGCAAAGGCGCTTTGCGTCGGCGCGGCCTCGACGGTCACAGGCTGCAGCTGATAGCTGTCATCGGCGCGTAGCGGCCGCACCACATAGCCGGACGCGGTCTCCTCGGCCACCAGCCCGGTGCCGCCGAGAATCTGCGACAAGCCTTCCTCTACCGAGTGCGCGCCTGCCGAGCCGGGGCTTACCCGCCCGCGGACTGTCTCCGGCGAGTACGACAAGGTAATACCAGCCCGCTCGGCATAGAGGCTCAGCGTTTGATCCAGCGACCCGCCCGGTACATCAGCAGCGGCGGCACGTGGCGTCGGCTCGGCCGCCAGCAACGTGGGGCTGGTGGCTGCGCCGCCTAGCGCCAGGGCGATACAAATGGCAGTGGACAGCTTGCGCGGTTGCAGGCGCGACGGCAGAGAGCAGGTAGAGCGCATGAGGGTATCCATTCAGGGAGTGATCACCCCTAACCGGATGAGCCGCCAAAGTCCGACAAGTTTTTTATGCGACTGGCACAACGCGCACCCACCAACGGGTTCGCTCGACCAGCGCCACCGGCAACAGATGAGTGATATTGCGCAGCATCAACTCGGGCTCAGCGAGGCGGAACACCCCGGACAGGCGCAGGTCGGCCACCGCCGGATCGCAGCCCAGCCAACCGTGCCGATAGCGCCCGGCCTCGGCGAGAAAATCCGCCAGGCGAATGTCGTTTACCACCAGCAGCCCACGTGTCCAGGCGAAGGGGTCGAGCGCGCTTCGCCCCAGCGGGATCATACCCCTCGCCGATACCGCCAGCCCCTCGCCCGCCTGCAACTGGTGATGCCCTGCGGCGACGCGAACCTGCACCTCACCCTGCTCGACTCGTATCTCGCTGCGGTTGTCATACTCGCGCACCGACATCCGCGCGCGGTGCCCCACGCATTCGGCAAAGGCACAGCGCAGTTGCCAGTGCTCGCCCTCGACCAGCGCCTCGCCGCTACGCAACGAGAGTTTCTGGCCGTGAATATCGATCGCGCTACCCGTGTTGAGCAGCACCTCGACATCACCCGGCAGCTCGAAACGCCGTGTTTCGCCGGTGGCCGTCGCGAAGTCAGCGCGCCACACCGGTACCGAGGCCGCCGCCAGCAGCGTGGCGCTACCAGCCGTCAGGCCAAGCAGCTTGAGCATGCGCCGCCGGCTCAGATCCGCCTCGGCCCGCTGCAACAAGGGGATGGCCTGCGCCGCATCGCCCAGCGGATGCAGCTGAAAGAACCCGGCCATCTGCTGCAGGCGTTGCCAGGCCTGGTCGTGCTGTTCGTCCTGCGCCAGCCAGTCATATAACTGGCGGTGTAGCTCGACGCAGGCAGGCTCGGCGCGCAGACGCATCTGCCATTCGATGGCCGCACGGACGATAACCTCGGAAGGCTGCCCGGCGGCCATCACGGCGCAGCCTCGAAACACAGGCGATAGCAATGCAGCAAGGCGTGGGCTACATGGCGCTCAACGGTGCGACTGGAAACGCCCAGTTGCCGCGCCACCTGCGCATGGTTGAGGCCGCCGAGCTGATAAAGCAGAAACGCCTCGCGCACGGCGGGCTTCAATCCTTCGAGCAGCTGCGCGATGCGCTCCAGGGACTGTAAGGCCTCGTAGCGAACCTCCGGCGACGGATGGCTCGCCTCGGGCAACAGCGCCAAGGCTTCGAGATACGCGCGCTCCAGCGCATCGCGCCGCCAGTGATCGATCACCAGGCCACGGGCGATACGTGCCAGCAAGGCACGAGGCGCCCTATTGTCGACAGGCTGATCACGCACCAGCAGGCGCAGAAAGGTGTCCTGAACCAGATCAGCCGCCTGCTGCGAACAGCCGACCGAACGCCGCAGCCAGCCATGCAGCCAGCCCTGATGCGTGCCGTACAGCACCTCAAGGGGAATGATCGAATCGGTTTCGGACGATGACATAAAGCGGCGCTTACCAGCAGGCTGAAAACACCATGGAGAGCATGGCTACCGCCGCGAACATTAATAGCGAATCATTCTTATTACAAATTTTTCAGTTTGCGAAGCATCAGCCTGGCGAGTCAGGTCGTCCCACCTCGCCCTTTTCGGCTAGCGGTGGTCACTAAAACGACCGCCGCCTTGCCACCTTTTATCTCGAGCGGCCCATGACGGGCTGTGGTTCGAAGTGCCAAGTGATACCATTGCGCTCTTCAACGTCGCCCTGAGCAGCACCAGGCACCGGCGCCACGATGCCCGACACTCCCCCCATGCCTCACCAGCCTTATCGGCTCGTCTGCCGGCAGGGGCGTGGCGTTCACTTATATGCGCAGGTTCGTCTTCCTCAGTTCGGGCCGGGCTGAAAGGCTCGAAAGCGGTATCACCCTTTAAACAGCGCACCTCAAGTTATTGATAGGTAAGTCCTTTGATTTCCACCGCTAACATCACCATGCAGTTCGGCGCCAAGCCGCTGTTCGAGAACGTTTCCGTCAAGTTCAACAACGGCAACCGCTACGGTCTGATCGGCGCCAACGGCTGCGGCAAGTCGACCTTTATGAAAATTCTTGGCGGCGACCTCGAGCCTTCCGGCGGCCAGGTGATGCTCGAGCCGAACGTGCGCCTGGGGAAGCTGCGCCAGGATCAGTTCGCCTACGAAGAATTCAACGTGATCGACACCGTGATCATGGGTCATGAGGAGCTGTGGAAGGTCAAGGCCGAGCGCGACCGCATCTACTCGCTGTCAGAAATGAGCGAAGAAGACGGCATGAAGGTCGGCGAGCTCGAAGGCGAGTTCGCCGAGATGGACGGCTACACCGCTGAATCGCGCGCGGGTGAGCTGCTGCTTGGCCTGGGCATCCCGCTCGAGCAGCATTTCGGCCCGATGAGCGAAGTCGCCCCCGGCTGGAAGCTGCGCGTGCTGCTGGCCCAGGCGCTGTTCTCGGACCCGGACGTGCTGCTGCTCGACGAGCCGACCAACCACCTGGATATCAACACCATCCGCTGGCTGGAAACCATCCTCACGGCGCGTAACAGCACCATGATCATCATTTCCCACGACCGTCACTTCCTGAACTCGGTCTGCACCCACATGGCCGACCTGGATTACGGCGAGCTGCGCCTGTTCCCGGGCAACTACGACGAGTACATGACTGCCGCGACCCAGTCGCGCGAGCAGCTGCTGGCCGACAACGCCAAGAAGAAGGCGCAGATCTCCGAGCTGCAGAGCTTCGTCAGCCGCTTCTCGGCCAACGCCTCCAAGGCCAAGCAGGCGACCAGCCGCGCCAAGCAGATCGACAAGATCCAGCTGGCCGAGGTCAAGCCGTCGAGCCGCGTCAGCCCGTTCATTCGCTTCGAGCAGACCAAGAAACTGCACCGCCAGGCCGTGACCATCGAGAAGGTGTCCAAGGCCTTCGACGACAAGGTGCTGTTCAAGAACTTCAGCTTCACCGTCGAAGCCGGCGAGCGCGTGGCGATCATCGGCCCCAACGGTATCGGCAAGACCACCCTGCTGCGCACCCTGGTCGGCGAAATGGAGCCGGATGCCGGTTCGGTGAAATGGACCGAGAGCGCCGAGGTTGGATACTACGCACAGGATCACGCCCACGATTTCGAAGATGACGTGACCCTGTTCGACTGGATGGGCCAGTGGACCACCGGTGAACAGGTGATCCGCGGCACGCTCGGGCGCATGCTGTTCTCCAACGACGAGATCCTCAAATCGGTGAAGGTGATCTCCGGTGGTGAGCAAGGCCGCATGCTGTTCGGCAAGCTGATCCTGCAGAAACCCAACGTGCTGGTGATGGACGAACCGACCAACCACCTGGACATGGAATCGATCGAGGCGCTCAACCTGGCGCTGGAGAACTACCCGGGCACGCTGATCTTCGTCAGCCATGACCGCGAGTTCGTTGGTTCCCTGGCCACGCGCATCATCGAACTGTCGGACAACGGCGTGACCGACTTCAGCGGCACCTACGACGACTACCTGCGCAGCCAGGGCATCATCGTCTGAGCACACGCTACAGAAACAACAAAGCCCGCTTTTGCGGGCTTTGTTGTTTCAGCGCTCTGCTCAGGCAGTAGCGAACAACTCGGAGATACGCTGTGCAGCACCTTTCATGGCTTCGGCGCGCGGCTCTTCGCCGTAGGCCAGGCCTTCGGCGCGAACGATCTCGATGTCATCGATGCCGAGGAAATTCAGCACGCGCACCAGGTAGTCCTCATGCGCCTGGCCAGACGGCTGGCCGGCATGAATACCACCGGCGCTGGAGGCGATCACCACGGTCTTGCCACCTGCCAGCCCTACCGGGCCATTCTCGGTGTACTTGAAGCTCTTGCCGGCGACGGCGATACGGTCGATCCAGGCCTTCAGCTGGCTGGGAACGCTGAAGTTGTACATCGGCGCACCGATGACGATGGCATCGGCTGCCAGGAACTCTTCCAGGGTGCGCTCGGCCAATTCGGCCTCGTGCTTCTGCGCGGCGTCACGCAGCTCGGCCGGAGTGCCGGCGGCTACCAGGCTGGCAGCGGAGAAGTGGCTGATCGCATCACTGGCCAGGTCACGGTAGGTAACCTGGGCATTCGGCGCGGCAACACTCCAGGCTTCGACAACAGAGCGGCTGAGCTGACGGGAAGCGGACGCATCACCCAGGATGCTGGAATCAATGTGCAGTAGTTTCATGGTGTATCTCCAGAGAGTGGTGCAACGTGGCGGCACAATGGAGCTGATACTACCGATGAGCCCAATAACCGATAAGATGGCAAAATCGTGATGCTTCGTCCCACACATAGGACAGTGAAATGCAGGACCTCAACGACTTGTTCTACTTCGCCAAGGTAGTGGAAGCCGGTGGTTTCGCCGCGGCCGGACGTGCGCTGGGCATTCCCAAGTCGCGCCTGTCGCGGCGCATCGCCGAGCTGGAGCAGCGCCTGGGTGCGCGCTTGCTGCAACGCTCGACACGCAAGCTGGCGCTGACCGATATCGGCGAACGCTACCTGCGCCATTGCCAGGCGATGTTGCTGGAAGCGGAACAGGCCGAGGAAACCGTCACCAACCTGACCAGCGAGCCGCGTGGCCGGGTACGCTTCTCCACGCCCCCGGGCTTGGCCCTGCTACCCGATCTGATCAATGATTTTCTGAAGCGCTATCCCAGGGTGCAGCTGGAGGTCGTGCAAACCAGCCGCCGTATCGATCTGCTCAATGAGGCGGTGGACGTCGCCCTGCGCGTACGCAGCGTCGATGATGAAGAGCCGGGCCTGATCACTCGCCGCCTCATACCCGCCCATGCCTGTGTGGTGGCATGCCCGAATCTGGTCGCCGGGCTGCGCCTGGAGCAGCCGGAAGACCTGCAGCAGTTGCCAGCGCTAGGCGCTATTGGAGCCGACCGGCGCATTCATCTGCGCTTTCATCACAACACGACGCAGGAGGCCCGCGAGATCGCCCTGGAAGCACGCTTGGCCGTCGACGACTTTCCCATACGTAAATCGGCAGCATTGGCCGGAGTGGGCATCACCTTTCTGCCCACCATTTACTGCCACGAGGAATTGGCCGATGGCAGCCTGGTTTCATTGCTGCCGCACTGGACGGTGCCTCAGGGCTATGTCCAGCTGGCTTACACCCACAGGCGCGGCATGTCGCCGGCTGTCCGCGCCTGGATCGAGTTGCTCAGCGATGCATTCAGTCGCTGGAGCTACCCACTGACTCAGATACGGAACTGACGCACCAGCGCGCCGAGACGATCACCCAGGCCGGCCAGGCTGCGCGCCGTCTGCGCACCACGTTCGGTTTCGTCGGCGACGCTGTCCACGGCAACAGCTATCTGATGCACGCTGCGATTGATCTCCTCGGCTACTGCCGTCTGCTCCTCGGCGGCGCTGGCAATCTGCGCGTTCATCGCATTGATGGTGGCGATCAGCTGGGCGATGGCGTCGAGCGATTCGCCGGCCTTGTTGGCCTGCTCGCTGGTCAGCTCACCGGCATCACTGGAACGCCGCATCGAGGTCACCGACTGCTGCGTACCCTGCTGCAGACGGTCGATCATGCCCTGGATTTCCTGGGTGCTCTGCTGGGTGCGGCTGGCCAGGGCGCGCACCTCATCGGCGACCACGGCAAAACCACGCCCTGCCTCACCGGCACGCGCCGCCTCGATGGCGGCGTTGAGCGCCAGCAGGTTGGTCTGTTCGGCGATTGAGCGGATCACGTCGAGCACGCTGACGATGGACTGCACGTCCTGCTGCAGGCTATCGAGCGAGACGCCGCTGCTGCGAATATCTTCCACCAGCGAGTGAATACGCTGGATGCTGCCATCGACCACGCTTTTGGCTGCCTGCCCCTCGCGATCGGTCTGCTGCGCGGCTTCGGCGGCATTCTGCGCACTCTTGGCGACTTCGTGAGCGGCGGCGGACATTTCGTTGATCGCCGTGGCCACCTGGTCGGTCTCGTGACGCTGCTGACCCATGGCCTGTTCGGAGCGCTGCGCCTGCTCAGAAACCTGGCCCACCAGTTCGGTGAGCTGCCCGGTCATTTCGACGATCTGCCTTACCAGGCCATGCACCTTCTCGACAAAACGGTTGAAGGAGCCGGCTAGTTGGCCGAGTTCATCGGTACTTGTCACGGGCAGACGACGAGTCAAGTCGCCCTCGCCTGCGGCGATGTCGTCGAGGTTGGCCTTGATCTGCTGCAGCGGACGCAGGAAAGCGTTGCTCAGCCAGACACCTATCACGCCAAACACCAGCAGAAGGATCGCCGCCACTACCATGATGCTGGTAATGATGGTGCCGATACGGCGATCGATTTCGGACTGTACTTCGACGATCTGCGCTTCGATACCGTCGAGGTTGAGCGCGGTGCCGAGGGCCATGTCCCATTTGGGCAGGTAGTAGCTGTAGGCAAGCTTGGGCACCTGTACGGCCTCGTTGCCCGGCAGCGGCGACGAGTAGTTGACGAAGTAGGTGTTGTTCTTCGCCACGTTGACCAGCTCACGGTTGATGTAAACGCCATTGGAGTCGCGCCGGTCGACAAGGCTCTTGCCGACATCCACCGGGCTGTCGCCTCGGAACAGACGCACCACGTTGGAGTCGTGACCGAAGAAGTAGCCGTCGGCGCCGTACTTGATCTTGGAGAGGATGGTGATGGCCTGTTCACGGCTGGCCATATCGCCCTGCGCCGCCCCATCGTAGAGCCCTTTGACGGAACCTAGAGCGATCTGGATGTAATGCTCCAGCTCGCTGCGTTTCTCTTGCAGCAGGCGCTCACGGGTCTCGGCGACCTCGTCAGCGGCCAGGCTTTGCAACACCCGCGCCGCTGTGCCGCTGAGCACCAGCGCGAAGAGGATGACGGGAACCAGCGCAAGCAGTATGACCTTGGCTTTCAGTGTCAGGCGCATTCTTAGTGTCCTTGTGTGCGAAACCAAAAACGGGGCTACCGATGTATCGGCAACCCCGTGGCAGAATTAAGCGACCCAAGGCGCCGAGAACTTAATCCGGCGTCTGTTCACGCCTTTACAGCAGCATAGCGGCAGCCCAACCGAACGCCAGCAGCGGCAGGTTGTAGTGTAGGAAGGTGGGCACCACGCTGTCCCAGATATGATTGTGCTGGCCATCGGCGTTCAAACCCGAAGTTGGCCCCAGCGTCGAGTCCGAAGCGGGTGAACCGGCGTCGCCCAGGGCACCGGCAGTGCCGACGATGCAGACGATAGCCAGCGAGCTGAAACCCAGTTGCACGCCCAACGGCACGAAGATCGCTGCGATGATCGGGATGGTCGAGAAGGACGAGCCGATACCCATGGTCACCAGCAGCCCGACCAGCAGCATCAGCAACGCGCCAACGGCCTTGTTGTGGCCGATCAAGGCTGCCGAACTGTCAACCAGCGTCTTGACCTCACCAGTGGTCTTCATCACCTCGGCAAAACCGGCGGCGGCGATCATGATGAAACCGATCATGGCCATCATCTTCATGCCTTCGGTGAACAGACCGTCCGCTTCCTTCCAGCGCACCACGCCGGACACCGAGAAAATCACGAAGCCGATCAGCGCGCCGATGATCATCGAGTCCAGCCACAGCTGCACGATGAACGCTGCGGCGATGGCCAGCCCCGCCACCAGCAGGCTCAACGGGTTGTACTGCACGTCCACACGCTCGGCCTGCGCGACCTTTTCCAGATCATAGGTGCGCTTGCCGCGATAGCTGAACAGCACCGCCACGAGCAGACCGAAGAGCATGCCCAGCGCCGGAATCGCCATGGCCTGGGTGATGCTGATGCCCGTGACGTCGACACCGGACTTGGCCACGTTGGCCAGCAGGATCTCGTTGAGGAAGATGCCGCCAAAACCGACCGGTAGGAACATGTACGGCGTGATCAGGCCGAACGTCAGCACGCAGGCGATCAAGCGGCGGTCGAGCTGCAACTTGCTCAGCACATAGAGCAGCGGCGGTACCAGCAGAGGAATGAAGGCGATATGGATCGGCACCAGGTTCTGTGAGGAGATCGCCACCGCCAGCAACAGCGCGATCAGCAGCCATTTCAGCGCACCGCCAGCACCATCCTGCTGTTTGTCGACCAGCGCCAGCGCCTTGTCCGCCAGGGCGTGAGCCAGACCCGACTTGGCGATGGCCACGGCGAAAGCGCCCAGCAGCGCGTAAGACAGAGCAACCGTCGCCCCGCCACCGAGCCCCTGGTTGAACGCTTTCAGCGTGCCCTCGACGCCCAGCCCACCCAACAGGCCACCGGCCAGCGCACCAATGATCAGCGCCACGACCACGTGTACGCGACAGAGGCTAAGGACCAGCATGATGCCGACCGCAGCGATTACAGCGTTCATAAAGCTCTCCACCTGCTCGGCGCAAAAAGCCGCGTACTCTGCCGTATGCAGGCTATACCTGTCAAAACGCTCGACCGTTCATTATTAAAATCTAAACGTGCATAATTTCGATCAAACGCCGTATCAATCAAGAATACGAGCCGCACACCGATAACCCTGTTAGTCCATGCAGAAAGGAACACATCATGCTGTTCAGCCGTCTTTCGATCCAATGGAAGATCACCCTGCTCGCCGGCCTGTGCCTGCTTGCGATCGTCACCCTGCTGGTAGGCGCGTCGCAGTATCAGTCCAGCCGCAGCGCCAGCCTGGTGCGCGAGGCCAGCTCCGGCATGCTGGAGGAAAGCGCCAAGCTGCGCCTGAAAGCTCGTGGCGAGCTGCAGGCAATCCGTATCCAGCGCTACTTCATGGACGCCTACCAGTACGGTAAAGGATTCTCCCGGCAGATCCTGTTCCTGCGTGAGCAGGCCGAGAAGCGCTTCCTTGATGCCTTCGACCTGCGCGAAGACCTGACCCGCCAGGTGCGCAGCAGCCTGGAAGCCAACCCCGCCCTGCTCGGTTTGTACCTGGTGTTCGAACCCAACGCGCTGGATGGCAAGGATGAGCTGTTCGCCGATCAACCCGACCTCGGCAGTAACGAAGCCGGCCGCTTCGCGCTGTACTGGGCGCAGCCCACGGTCGGTAAGCTGGAAGCCGAGGCAATGACCGAGCAACTGCTCGGCGACACCACGCCTGGTGACAACGGCGTGGCCTACAACGCCTGGTACACCTGCCCGCGCGAGACCCGCCAAGCCTGCGTGCTGGAGCCTTATTACGACGACGTCGGCGGACAGAAGACGCTGATGACCAGCATCGCCTTCCCGCTGGAACTCGACGGCAAAATCATCGGCGTGATGGGCGTCGATATCAGCCTGGCCAGCCTGCAGCAGATCAGCCAGGAAGCCAATCGCGAGCTGTACGACGGCCAGGGCCATATCAGTATCTTCAGCCCCAGCGCACTGCTGGCGGGCAATAGCCGCGACGGCAGCCTGTTGAGCCTGCCTGTCGAACGTGCCTTTCCCGAAAACGCTAGCGAACTGCGCGGCCTGATCCAGAGCGGCAGCGATGCCGAGTTGCGCCACGGTGACATGCTCCGTGAACTCAGCCCGTTCAAACCCATCCCCGAGGCCAAGCCCTGGTCGGTACTGCTCGAGGTGCCTCAGCAAGTTTTGCTCGAACGCGCCATCAAGCTTGGCGCACAGCTCGATGCCAACCGCGCCAGTGACAGCCTGATGGCGCTGCTGATGGGGCTGGTCGCGGTGATCGCCGGCCTGTTGCTGATGTGGTTGACCGCACGCGGCGTGACGCGGCCGATTCTCGGGGTGGCGGCCATGCTCAAGGACATCGCCAGCGGTGAAGGCGACCTGACCCGCCGTCTGCAATACGCCCGGCAGGATGAACTGGGCGAGCTGGCCAGCTGGTTCAACCGCTTCCTCGACAAACTGCAGCCGATCATCGCCGACGTGAAGAACAGCGTGATCGACGCCCGTAGCACGGCCGATCAGTCGGCGGCCATCGCCAGCCAGACCAGCACCGGCATGCAGCAGCAGTACCGCGAGGTCGACCAGGTGGCGACCGCCTTCCAGGAAATGAGTGCCACCGCCCAGGATGTTGCCCACAACGCCGCGCAGGCCGCAGAGGCTGCGCGCAACGCCGACCAGGCCAGCCGCGAAGGCCTGCAAGTGATCGATCGCACCACCAGCACCATCGACCTGCTGGCCAACGAAATGAACGTGGCCATGCAGGAAGTCCAAGGCCTGGCCAGCAGCAGCGAGCAGATCGGCTCGGTGCTCGAAGTGCTCCGTTCGATTGCCGAGCAGACCAACATGCTCGCCCTCAACGCCGCCATCGAGGCCGCGCGCGCCGGTGAAGCCGGTCGCGGTTTTGCCGTGGTCGCCGACGAGGTGCGCAACCTGGCCAAACGCACCCAGGATTCGGTCGAGGAAATCCGCCAGGTGATCGAAGGCCTGCAGAGCGGCACGCGCGAGGTGGTCAGCACCATGCACAGCAGCCATCGCCAGGCACAGGGCAGCGTCGAGCAGGTGCAGCAGGCCGTGGCCGCGCTGCAGCGCATCAGCCAGGCGGTCAGCACCATTACCGACATGAACCTGCAGATAGCCAGCGCGGCGGAGGAACAGAGCTCGGTAGCCGAGGAGATCAACCGCAACGTCGCCTCGATCCGCGACGTCACCGAGGCCATCACCGCGCAGGCCGATGAGTCGGCGCAGGTGAGCCAGAACCTCAACCGCCTGGCCAATCACCAGCAGAGCCTGATGGACCAGTTCCGTGTTTGACGCCAAATCATCCCTGATCTGGCAGCGCGTCCCTTGCAGCGCAGGCAGGCAATCGCCTAGCCTGCGTTCTTTTTTGGGGAAGCAGCATGCTCAATATCGCCTTGGTCGCCGGCTCCAGCCGCAAAAACAGCCAATCGGGGAAGGTCGCTCGCGTGCTGCGTCAACGCTTGATCGAAATGGGGCAAACCTCTCAAGACAGCAGCAGCATCATCGATCTGGGCCTCGCGCCGCTGCCGCTGTGGCCAGCTGAAGATGCCGGCCCCTGGGGCATGTACCAGCAGCAACTGGCGGCCGCCGATGCGGTGGTGATCATCGCGCCGGAGTGGAATGGCATGGCCTGCCCGGCGATCAAGAACTTCTTCATCTACGCCAGCAAGGCCGAACTGGCGCACAAGCCGGGCCTGCTGGTAGGTGTGTCCTCCGGCATCGGTGGTGCCTACCCGATCGGCGAACTGCGCGCCTCCAGTTACAAGAACTGCCGTCTGTGCTATCTGCCGGAGCACTTGATCGTACGTCAGGTCGAGAAGGTGTTGAACGGTCCACAGCCGGTGGACGAGGCCGATGAACGAATCCGCTCCCGCATCGATTACGCGCTCGACGTGCTGGTGCGTTACGCCCACGCCCTGCAGCCGGTACGCGCCGCCATCAGCTTCGACAACCCGGCCTTTGCCAACGGGATGTAAGGGATCCGTAGGGTGGATTAGCGGCGCTGAATACAGCGCTCGCAAACGCCAGCGAACTTATCGCGCCGCGTAATCTACCAGCGATGGCCCGCCTAACCTTGGCTCAACGCCGTGGCAAGCTGACCATCACTTGCAGTCCACCCAGTGGGCTGTCCTGCAGTTCGATACGGCCATGCCAGGCCTCGATGATATCGCGCACGATACCGAGGCCCAGGCCGTGCCCCGCCACCTGTTCATCCAGGCGAGTACCGCGCCCCAGCACGGCTTCACGGCGCTCGGCATCGATGCCGGGACCGTCATCATCGACATATAAGCGATAGCCCTCGGCGCTCTCCTCCACCGTCAACTGCACGCGCTGATCGGCCCATTTGCAGGCGTTGTCCAGCAGGTTACCGAGCAACTCCAGCAAGTCTTCACGGTCACGCGGTAGCACCAGCCCCGGCGGCGCCTGCCACTCTAGACTCAGGCCACGGTCATGAATCATCGACAAGGTGTCGAACAGCCCTGGCAACTCCTGCGCGCAATCGAAGCGTGCCCCCGGCAACACCTCACCAGCAAGGCGCGCACGCCCCAGCTCGCGGCTGAGGCGTTGCTCGATCTGCTCTAATTGCTCGCGCATGCTAGCGCGCAACGCCGGATGCGCGGCCAACTCCTCGCGACCGGCCAGGCTGATCAACACAGCCAGCGGCGTTTTCAGCGCATGGCCCAGGTTGCCCAGGGCATTGCGCGAGCGCTTGAGGGTATCTTCCGTATGCGCCAGCAGGTGGTTGATCTGTGCCACCAGCGACTCCAGCTCCTCAGGTACCTCGGCATCCAGGTCGGTACGCCGGCCCTGCTGCAACTGCGCGATCTGCCGGCGCACCTGCTCCAGCGGGCGTAATGCGCGGTGCACGGTGTAGCGCTGGGCGATCAGGATCAGCAGCAGCGCCGCACCACCCAGGCCGAGTCCGACCCACTGCATGCGACGAAAGCTCTGCAGTATTGGCTGGTAGTCCTGCGCCACGCTGATCGACAGATTCTCCCCATAGCGGCGGTAGTCGGCGCGGTAGATCAGCAGCAGTTGGCCTTGCGGGCCATCGCCCAGCTCGGCCTGCATGCCCGTGCCATCAGGTTTGAGCAGTTCACGATCCCACAGCGAGCGCGAACGCCAGCTTCGCTCATCGGCAAAGTCGATGCGAAAGTAATGCCCGGAAAACTGCCGCTGGAACGAGGGATCAAGACGTCGCTCATCCAGTTGCAGACCAGACGGCCCACGCACCAGCGCCGTCAGCAGCCCCTGCGCCTCGTCGCGCAGGTCTTCCTCCAGATAAGCGCGCAGGCCATGATCGAAGACCCAGAGGCTGGCCTGTGCCAGAACCAGTCCGGCCAGCAACAGCGTCGCGGCCAGGCCAATGCCGAGCCGACGCTGAATGGACCTCAACCCTGCTCTCCGGTAAAGCGGTACCCCTGCCCGCGGCGAGTCTCGATCACGTTGCGTCCGAGCTTGCCGCGCAAGCGGTTGACGTGCACTTCGATGACGTTGGAATCACGCTCTGTCTCGCCGTCATACAGGTGGTCGGCGAGGTGACTCTTGGACAGGATCTGCCCCGGATGCAGCATGAAATAACGCAGCAAACGAAACTCGGCAGCAGTCAGGTCGATGGCTTCGCCACCTGCTGTCACGCACTGGCGGCTCTCGTCCAGTTGCAGGCCGGCAGCCTCCAGTTGCGGCTGGTTAGCCAGGCCATGAGCGCGGCGCAACAACGCCTGAATACGCAAGGCCAACTCTTCGGGATGGAAGGGTTTGGTCAGGTAGTCATCGGCGCCGGCCTTCAGCCCCTCGATGCGCTCGGCCCAGGAGCCACGCGCGGTGAGTACCAGCACCGGTGTTGCCAGGCCACCGGCACGCCATTCCTGCAGCACCTCCAGGCCCGGCTTGCCCGGCAGACCGAGGTCAAGAATGATCAGGTCATAAGGCTCGCTGGCGCCCTGATAGGCCGCATCGCGACCATCGGCCAGCCAGTCCACGGCATAACCCTGGCGAGCCAGGCTGACGGTCAGTTCATCGGCCAGGGGTACATGGTCTTCCACCAGCAACAGGCGCATCAGTCGTCTTCCTCATCCTTCAGAATATTGCCGTTGCGGGCATCCAGTTCGAGCTCACGTACCACGCCCGAGGTGGTCAGTATCTCGACCTCATACACCAGCACACCGTCCTCCTCTTCCAGCTCCGCCTCAAGTAGCGTGGAGCCGGGGTAGGCATTGCCGATGTGCTGCATCAATTGCTCGAGAGGCATGATGACACCCTCGCGGCGCAGACGCAGCGCTTCATCCTGATCGAGATCGCGCGCAATACCCGGCACGCTGGCAAGGCCGCTTGCCAGAACCAGCAACAGCGCGGTGGTACGACGAAACTTCATCAATCGTCCTGGTGGTTCTTGAGAATTTCCCCGGTGCTGGCATCCAGCTCCAGGTCCCACTGCACGCCCTGGGCGTCGCGCAGCTCGATCTGATAGATATAGCGGCCGTATTCGTCTTCCAGCTCAGTTTCTTCGATGCTCCCACCCGGGTGCTGAGCGAGTGCCGCCTCATTGAGCTGTTCGAAAGACTTGATGGTTCCGGCATCACGCAGACGCAGCGCCTCGTCCGGACCGAGATCACGCGCCTGGGCAATGGTAGCGGCGCTGACGAGGGTGGCAAGTGTTGCAAGGCTGAGCAATCGTTTCATGGGGGTTCTCCAGCAGTGAATCAGTGACTGCCACTGTAGGCCCAGGCACTTAATTCAAGCTGAATTCACTTGCGTCATTCACCGTGTGAAGTGGCTTGGCCTGCCCATTCAGGGCTCTATAATCGCCTGTTCGAAAGGAGGCATCGATGAGCGCGATCCATATCAAATCCCCTGCCCTGACCATCAAGGCTGGTACCAGAGCCCTGGCGCGCATTCGCCAGAATGGCCTGAGCCCGGCAGACGTCGGCATCGTGCCTGGCGCAGCAGGCGGCCCCAAGGGCATCGGTATTCAGGGGCTGGATCTCGCACTGTTTGGGGACTGGCTGCCTCGTGCGCCCCGCGAGCGCGCCCTGATCGGCGCCTCCATCGGTTCCTGGCGCTTCGCCAGCGCCTGCCTGCCGGACGCCGCAGCAGGTATTCGACGACTCGGCGAGCTCTACACCTCTCAGCGCTTCGCCAAGGGCGTGAGCATGGCCGAGGTGTCCGGCAGCTGCAGGCAGATGCTCAATGAGCTACTCGCCGATCAGGACGCCGCCATCATCGCCAACCCACACTATCGTCTGCACATCGTCGTAGTGAAGAGCCATGGCCTGCTGCAACATGATCATCGCGGCAAGCTCAGCCTCGGCCTGTCCTCGGTGATCGGTAACAACTTGCTGGCCCGCCAACGCCTTGGCCGTCATTTCGACCGGGTGATTCTGCATGATGCACGGCAGGTCCCGCCGCTCGCGCAGCTGAGCGACTTCCGCTCGCACTTCCACGCACTGACGCCGGAAAACCTGCGCCACGCCCTGCTCGCGTCGGGTTCGATTCCCATGGTAATGGAGGCGATTCGCGAGATTCCTGGCCTGGAGCCAGGCGCCTATCGCGACGGAGGCCTGCTCGACTACCACCTCGACCTGCCCTACAACGGCGAAGACATCGTGCTCTATCCGCACTTCACCGACCGAGTCATACCCGGCTGGTTCGACAAGAGCATGCCCTGGCGCCGTGGCGACCGCACCCGCCTGCAGGACGTACTGCTGCTGGCACCATCCCGCGACTACCTGGCACGCCTGCCGCACGGCAAGCTACCGGATCGTACCGACTTCAAGCGCTACCTGGGCAACGATGAAGGGCGTGAACGCTACTGGCGCCAGGCCATGGCCGAAAGCGCACGCCTCGGCGACGAATTCCTCGAACTGGTCGAAAACGGCCGCCTGGCAGAACGCCTGCAACCCCTTTGAGTCACCGGGGTTATGAGCCGGTCGTTCAATCTATAGGGCCGACGTGATGAGGCGGCAATCGGGCCAGACCTGATAAACTGCGCCGCTCAACGCCAATCAGGCGGAATCATTTACGCGAGCGCTGTCAGTGGAATTGTTCAAAGAGTTCATCTTCGAGGCGGCCCATCGCCTACCACACGTACCGGAAGGCCACAAATGCGGCCGCCTGCATGGCCACTCCTTCCGAGTTGCCATCTACATCGAAGGTGAAGTCGATCCCTATACCGGCTGGATTCGTGACTTCTCCGAGATCAAGGCGATCTTCAAACCGATCTACGAACAGCTCGACCACAACTACCTGAATGACATCGCCGGCCTGGAAAACCCCACCAGCGAAGTGCTGGCCAAATGGATCTGGCAACAGGTCAAGCCATTGCTGCCGGAGCTGTCGCGCATACGTATCCACGAAACCTGTACCAGTGGTTGCGAATACCGCGGCGATTGACCTCTCAGAAACACCAAAGGCCACCTTCAAGTGGCCTTTTTCTTGATGCCGATAACGCACTACCCCGTAGGAGCGAGCTCTGCTCGCGAAGCTACGTAGGGTGCGCCATGCGCACCGCGGTTACCGCGTCTTGGTCGGTGCGCGCAGCGCCCCCAACGCGATGGCCTGAGAGTGTTTTCCACACTGCAAAGAAGAAACCCCAGACAGCTTTCGCGATCTGGGGTTTCGTATA
>NZ_RHQP01000069.1:0-5337 GCF_003935465.1 Pseudomonas sp. o96-267 | reverse complement strand
TTTGCGATTGCTGAGCCAAGTTTAGGGTTTTCTCAAAACCCAAGCAGTATTGAACTGAAGAGTTTGATCATGGCTCAGATTGAACGCTGGCGGCAGGCCTAACACATGCAAGTCGAGCGGATGAGAGGAGCTTGCTCCTTGATTTAGCGGCGGACGGGTGAGTAATGCCTAGGAATCTGCCTGGTAGTGGGGGATAACGTCCGGAAACGGGCGCTAATACCGCATACGTCCTACGGGAGAAAGCAGGGGACCTTTGGGCCTTGCGCTATCAGATGAGCCTAGGTCGGATTAGCTAGTTGGTGAGGTAATGGCTCACCAAGGCGACGATCCGTAACTGGTCTGAGAGGATGATCAGTCACACTGGAACTGAGACACGGTCCAGACTCCTACGGGAGGCAGCAGTGGGGAATATTGGACAATGGGCGAAAGCCTGATCCAGCCATGCCGCGTGTGTGAAGAAGGTCTTCGGATTGTAAAGCACTTTAAGTTGGGAGGAAGGGCAGTAAGTTAATACCTTGCTGTTTTGACGTTACCGACAGAATAAGCACCGGCTAACTTCGTGCCAGCAGCCGCGGTAATACGAAGGGTGCAAGCGTTAATCGGAATTACTGGGCGTAAAGCGCGCGTAGGTGGTTCGTTAAGTTGGATGTGAAAGCCCCGGGCTCAACCTGGGAACTGCATCCAAAACTGGCGAGCTAGAGTACGGTAGAGGGTGGTGGAATTTCCTGTGTAGCGGTGAAATGCGTAGATATAGGAAGGAACACCAGTGGCGAAGGCGACCACCTGGACTGATACTGACACTGAGGTGCGAAAGCGTGGGGAGCAAACAGGATTAGATACCCTGGTAGTCCACGCCGTAAACGATGTCAACTAGCCGTTGGGTTCCTTGAGAACTTAGTGGCGCAGCTAACGCATTAAGTTGACCGCCTGGGGAGTACGGCCGCAAGGTTAAAACTCAAATGAATTGACGGGGGCCCGCACAAGCGGTGGAGCATGTGGTTTAATTCGAAGCAACGCGAAGAACCTTACCTGGCCTTGACATGCTGAGAACTTTCCAGAGATGGATTGGTGCCTTCGGGAACTCAGACACAGGTGCTGCATGGCTGTCGTCAGCTCGTGTCGTGAGATGTTGGGTTAAGTCCCGTAACGAGCGCAACCCTTGTCCTTAGTTACCAGCACGTTATGGTGGGCACTCTAAGGAGACTGCCGGTGACAAACCGGAGGAAGGTGGGGATGACGTCAAGTCATCATGGCCCTTACGGCCAGGGCTACACACGTGCTACAATGGTCGGTACAAAGGGTTGCCAAGCCGCGAGGTGGAGCTAATCCCATAAAACCGATCGTAGTCCGGATCGCAGTCTGCAACTCGACTGCGTGAAGTCGGAATCGCTAGTAATCGTGAATCAGAATGTCACGGTGAATACGTTCCCGGGCCTTGTACACACCGCCCGTCACACCATGGGAGTGGGTTGCTCCAGAAGTAGCTAGTCTAACCTTCGGGGGGACGGTTACCACGGAGTGATTCATGACTGGGGTGAAGTCGTAACAAGGTAGCCGTAGGGGAACCTGCGGCTGGATCACCTCCTTAATCGAAGACATCAGCTTCTTCATAAGTTCCCACACGAATTGCTTGATTCATAGTCGAAGACGATGCTGTAACGCGACCCTGTTATAGGTCTGTAGCTCAGTTGGTTAGAGCGCACCCCTGATAAGGGTGAGGTCGGCAGTTCAAATCTGCCCAGACCTACCAATTGCTTGGTGCAGAAGAATACGGGGCCATAGCTCAGCTGGGAGAGCGCCTGCCTTGCACGCAGGAGGTCAGCGGTTCGATCCCGCTTGGCTCCACCACTCTCTACGCGGTTACGGTGAGAAGAGAAAGAGTTCAGAAATGAGCGCTTCAGGTTTGACCTGTTGAGTGCTGATTTCTGGTCTTTTGACCGGTACGAATATCGTTCTTTAAAAATTTGGATATGTGATAGAAGTGACTGATTAATTGCTTTCACTGGCAATTGATCTGGTCAAGGTAAAATTTGTAGTTCTCAAGACGCAAATTTTCGGCGAATGTCGTCTTCACGATTGAGACAGTAACCAGATTGCTTGGGGTTATATGGTCAAGTGAAGAAGCGCATACGGTGGATGCCTTGGCAGTCAGAGGCGATGAAAGACGTGGTAGCCTGCGAAAAGCTTTGGGGAGTCGGCAAACAGACTGTGATCCAGAGATCTCTGAATGGGGGAACCCACCCGGCATAAGCCGGGTATCTTGTACTGAATCCATAGGTGCAAGAGGCGAACCAGGGGAACTGAAACATCTAAGTACCCTGAGGAAAAGAAATCAACCGAGATTCCCTAAGTAGTGGCGAGCGAACGGGGACTAGCCCTTAAGTTGATTTGAGTGTAGTGGAAGGCTCTGGAAAGTGCCGCCGTAGTGGGTGATAGCCCCGTACACGAAACGCTCTTATCAATGAAATCGAGTAGGACGGGGCACGAGAAACCTTGTCTGAACATGGGGGGACCATCCTCCAAGGCTAAATACTACTGACTGACCGATAGTGAACCAGTACCGTGAGGGAAAGGCGAAAAGAACCCCGGAGAGGGGAGTGAAATAGAACCTGAAACCGTATGCGTACAAGCAGTGGGAGCCTACTTTGTTGGGTGACTGCGTACCTTTTGTATAATGGGTCAGCGACTTATATTCAGTGGCGAGCTTAACCGAATAGGGGAGGCGTAGCGAAAGCGAGTCTTAATAGGGCGCTTTAGTCGCTGGGTATAGACCCGAAACCGGGCGATCTATCCATGGGCAGGTTGAAGGTTAGGTAACACTGACTGGAGGACCGAACCGACTACCGTTGAAAAGTTAGCGGATGACCTGTGGATCGGAGTGAAAGGCTAATCAAGCTCGGAGATAGCTGGTTCTCCTCGAAAGCTATTTAGGTAGCGCCTCGTGTATCACTGCTGGGGGTAGAGCACTGTTTCGGCTAGGGGGTCATCCCGACTTACCAAACCGATGCAAACTCCGAATACCAGCAAGTGTCAGCACGGGAGACACACGGCGGGTGCTAACGTCCGTCGTGAAAAGGGAAACAACCCAGACCGTCAGCTAAGGTCCCAAAGTTATGGTTAAGTGGGAAACGATGTGGGAAGGCTTAGACAGCTAGGAGGTTGGCTTAGAAGCAGCCATCCTTTAAAGAAAGCGTAATAGCTCACTAGTCGAGTCGGCCTGCGCGGAAGATGTAACGGGGCTCAAACCATACACCGAAGCTACGGGTTCATCCTTTGGATGAGCGGTAGAGGAGCGTTCTGTAAGCCTGTGAAGGTGAGTTGAGAAGCTTGCTGGAGGTATCAGAAGTGCGAATGCTGACATGAGTAACGACAATGCGAGTGAAAAACTCGCACGCCGAAAGACCAAGGTTTCCTGCGCAACGTTAATCGACGCAGGGTTAGTCGGCCCCTAAGGCGAGGCAGAAATGCGTAGTCGATGGGAAACGGGTTAATATTCCCGTACTTCTAGTTACTGCGATGGAGGGACGGAGAAGGCTAGGCCAGCACGGCGTTGGTTGTCCGTGTTTAAGGTGGTAGGCTGATTTCTTAGGTAAATCCGGGAGATCAAGGCCGAGAGCTGATGACGAGCGTTCTTTTAGAATGCGAAGTGGTTGATGCCATGCTTCCAGGAAAAGCTTCTAAGCTTCAGGTAACTAGGAACCGTACCCCAAACCGACACAGGTGGTTAGGTAGAGAATACCAAGGCGCTTGAGAGAACTCGGGTGAAGGAACTAGGCAAAATGGCACCGTAACTTCGGGAGAAGGTGCGCCGGTGAGGGTGAAGTATTTACTACGTAAGCCCATGCCGGTCGAAGATACCAGGCCGCTGCGACTGTTTATTAAAAACACAGCACTCTGCAAACACGAAAGTGGACGTATAGGGTGTGACGCCTGCCCGGTGCCGGAAGGTTAATTGATGGGGTTAGCGCAAGCGAAGCTCTTGATCGAAGCCCCGGTAAACGGCGGCCGTAACTATAACGGTCCTAAGGTAGCGAAATTCCTTGTCGGGTAAGTTCCGACCTGCACGAATGGCGTAACGATGGCGGCGCTGTCTCCACCCGAGACTCAGTGAAATTGAAATCGCTGTGAAGATGCAGTGTATCCGCGGCTAGACGGAAAGACCCCGTGAACCTTTACTATAGCTTTGCACTGGACTTTGAGCTTGCTTGTGTAGGATAGGTGGGAGGCTTTGAAGTGGGGACGCCAGTTCTCATGGAGCCATCCTTGAAATACCACCCTGGCAACCTTGAGGTTCTAACTCTGGTCCGTTATCCGGATCGAGGACAGTGTATGGTGGGTAGTTTGACTGGGGCGGTCTCCTCCCAAAGAGTAACGGAGGAGTACGAAGGTGCGCTCAGACCGGTCGGAAATCGGTCGTAGAGTATAAAGGCAAAAGCGCGCTTGACTGCGAGACAGACACGTCGAGCAGGTACGAAAGTAGGTCTTAGTGATCCGGTGGTTCTGTATGGAAGGGCCATCGCTCAACGGATAAAAGGTACTCCGGGGATAACAGGCTGATACCGCCCAAGAGTTCATATCGACGGCGGTGTTTGGCACCTCGATGTCGGCTCATCACATCCTGGGGCTGAAGCCGGTCCCAAGGGTATGGCTGTTCGCCATTTAAAGTGGTACGCGAGCTGGGTTTAGAACGTCGTGAGACAGTTCGGTCCCTATCTGCCGTGGACGTTTGAGATTTGAGAGGGGCTGACCTTAGTACGAGAGGACCGGGTTGGACGAACCTCTGGTGTTCCGGTTGTCACGCCAGTGGCATTGCCGGGTAGCTATGTTCGGAAAAGATAACCGCTGAAAGCATCTAAGCGGGAAACTTGCCTCAAGATGAGATCTCACTGGAGCCTTGAGCTCCCTAAAGGGCCGTCGAAGACTACGACGTTGATAGGTTGGGTGTGTAAGCGCTGTGAGGCGTTGAGCTAACCAATACTAATTGCCCGTGAGGCTTGACCATATAACACCCAAACAATCTGCCCTCAAAGCAGAGGGTGTCGATGGTGAAGTCGACAGAAAGCCGAAAATTTGCAAGAACTACAAATCATCTATCACGTATCCAAGGGATAGCGCCTAACCGCGACATCCCAACCGAATTGCTTGACGACCATAGAGCGTTGGAACCACCTGATCCCATCCCGAACTCAGTAGTGAAACGACGCATCGCCGATGGTAGTGTGGTGCTTCACCATGTGAGAGTAGGTCATCGTCAAGCTCCTATACGAAACCCCAGATCGCGAAAGCTGTCTGGGGTTTCTTCTTTGCAGTGTGGAAAACACTCTCAGGCCATCGCGT
>NZ_RHQP01000068.1:0-7445 GCF_003935465.1 Pseudomonas sp. o96-267 | reverse complement strand
CCCCCCCGCGCCGCCCCAGCCCCCCCCCCCCCCCCCGCGCGGCCCCCCCCCCCCCCCCCGCCCCCCCCCCGCCCCCCCCCCCCCCGGCTCCTACACACGTTCGCCCCTCTCTGCAGCACAAAAAATTTCACCCCCGCCCCTTGAAATGCCCTTGCCCGCCCACATGTAGCAGTCACCGCAAGGTGCCTGCCCCTGAGGCAGTCCAACTTTCGCGGTGCGCCCAGCGTGCCGCGCCCGGCCTCGCCGGATTTTACAAACCCGCCGACCAATCAAGAGTCGGCAAGTTGGCCATTCAATTGTTAGGAGAGATCGACAATGAAGCTTCGTCCTCTGCATGACCGCGTCGTGATCCGTCGCAGCGAAGAAGAGACCAAAACCGCAGGCGGCATCGTGCTGCCGGGTTCGGCCGCCGAGAAGCCGAACCAAGGTGAAGTCGTTGCCGTCGGTACCGGTAAGGTTCTGGATAACGGCGAAGTCCGTCCGCTGGCCGTCAAGGTCGGTGACAAGGTGGTATTCGGCCCGTACTCCGGCAGCAACACCGTCAAAGTCGACGGCGAAGACCTGCTGGTAATGGGCGAGAACGAAATCCTCGCTGTCGTCGAAGCCTGATTCCCACGAATCTCCGTTTAACCTTCAAGAATTTGAGGACTGATCAACATGGCTGCTAAAGAAGTCAAGTTTGGCGATTCCGCCCGCAAGAAAATGCTCGTTGGCGTCAACGTACTGGCCGACGCCGTCAAAGCCACCCTCGGCCCGAAAGGCCGTAACGTGGTTCTGGCCAAATCCTTCGGTGCCCCGACCATCACCAAAGACGGTGTGTCGGTTGCCAAGGAAATCGAACTGAAAGACGCCTTCGAAAACATGGGCGCCCAGTTGGTCAAGGACGTAGCGTCCAAGGCCAACGACGCAGCCGGTGACGGCACCACCACCGCTACCGTTCTGGCTCAAGCCATCGTCAACGAAGGCCTGAAGTCCGTCGCTGCCGGCATGAACCCGATGGACCTGAAGCGCGGCATCGACAAGGCGACCACCGCCATCGTTGCTCAGCTGAAAGACCTGGCCAAGCCGTGCGCTGACTCCAAAGCCATCGCCCAGGTAGGCACCATCTCCGCCAACTCCGACAGCTCCATCGGTGACATCATCGCCGAAGCCATGGACAAGGTCGGTAAAGAAGGCGTCATCACCGTTGAAGAAGGCTCGGGCCTGGAAAACGAACTGTCCGTCGTAGAAGGCATGCAGTTCGACCGCGGCTACCTGTCTCCGTACTTCATCAACAAGCCGGACACCATGGTTGCCGAGCTGGAAGGCCCGCTGCTGCTGCTGGTCGACAAGAAGATCTCCAATATCCGCGAACTGCTGCCGGTTCTGGAAGCCGTTGCCAAGGCTGGCCGTCCGCTGCTGATCGTGGCTGAAGACGTCGAAGGCGAAGCGCTGGCTACCCTGGTCGTCAACAACATGCGTGGCATCGTCAAAGTCGCTGCCGTCAAGGCTCCGGGCTTCGGCGACCGCCGCAAGGCCATGCTGCAGGACATCGCCATCCTGACCGGCGGTACCGTCATCTCCGAAGAAGTTGGCCTGTCCCTGGAAAGCGCCACTCTGGAGCACCTGGGTAACGCCAAGCGCGTCGTGCTGAACAAGGACAACACCACCATCATCGATGGTGCTGGTGCCCAGGTCGACATCGAAGCCCGCGTTGCACAGATCCGCAAGCAGGTCGAAGAAACCTCTTCCGACTACGACAAAGAGAAGCTGCAAGAGCGTCTGGCCAAGCTGGCTGGCGGTGTTGCCGTGATCAAGGTTGGCGCTGCCACCGAAGTCGAGATGAAAGAGAAGAAAGCCCGCGTTGAAGACGCCCTGCACGCTACCCGCGCAGCCGTCGAAGAAGGCGTGGTACCTGGCGGCGGTGTAGCCCTGGTACGTGCCCTGCAGGCCATCGACGGCCTGAAAGGCGACAACGAAGACCAGAACGTCGGTATCGCTCTGCTGCGTCGCGCTGTCGAAGCGCCGCTGCGTCAGATCGTTGCCAACGCCGGCGGCGAGCCGAGCGTAGTGGTCGACAAGGTCAAGCAGGGTTCGGGCAACTTCGGCTTCAACGCCGCGACCGACACCTACGGCGACATGATCGAGATGGGTATTCTCGACCCGGCCAAGGTCACCCGTTCGGCCCTGCAAGCTGCTGCTTCCATCGGCGGCCTGATGATCACCACCGAGGCCATGGTTGCCGAAGCGGCTGACGACAAGGCTCCGGCCATGCCTGATATGGGTGGCATGGGCGGTATGGGTGGCATGGGCGGCATGATGTAAGCCGACCGGCTCCCACGCAGCACAAAGAACCCCGCGCCCGTCGCGGGGTTTTTTATTGCTCGCGAAGCAGTCAGACCGATCAGAAGTTCACTGACATTTCCTGTGGACTCAGGAACGTTGTTTGCTTATGTTTTGTTACAAGCCTGAACAACGTAGTACGCGTTCACGAGACGAGCACTGCGCAAACCTCCAATAGAAGAAGAAAGACATGGCCCTTTGCAGCACGAGCGAAATTCCCCAGCAGGCATTCCAACACTGGTGGCAACAGCAAGGTGATTGGGTCGAAGAGCCCAACGTTCGTCGCGGCGGCGAAAGTGGTGTGCAGCGTCTGCTGGATGAAACCGGCGTGCTCTACGCCAAGAAACAGATCGGCCATATCTACCGCAGCCTGCTGCACCCGCAGGGGCGCCCCACAGTCCTGCGCGAACGCAAAGCCCTGCAGGCCCTGCCCTCTCTGGGCGTGATGGTGCCGCGGATGATCTATTGCGGTATCGATTATGACCAGCAGCAAGGCTGGCGCGGCCTGCTGGTAACCGAGGCATTGGAAGGCTTCGAGAACATCGAGCTCTGGTATGCCCAGGGCGGCCGTGAAACGTGCGGCGAGGCAGTGCATGCCCAGTTGCTGCAACTGGTTGGTGCGACTCTGGCACGCATGCACCTGGGACGCTGGCAGCACGGTTGTCTGTACGCCAAACACATCTTCGTGCGCATCGACGGCGAAACGCCGCAGGTGGCCCTGCTCGATCTGGAAAAAAGCCGTCGCCGCCTGACCCGCGTGCAGGCCGCTCAGCATGACCTGCCGCAGCTACGACGCCATAGCCCCTGGTCCGATGCCGACTGGCAACAAGTGCTGCAGGGCTATCGCCAGATATTCGCCGATGGCGCCAAAGGTCTCGGCACAGCTATTGCCTGAGTAAACGACTGCCGGCCCAGTGCCGGCAGTGCTTTATCCGCAATACCTCGCTCCATCCGCATTACCCCCACCAGGAAGTGGCTCTACCTCGCACCTTTGCGCCAGGTAACGAGAAAGGCTGCAGGCGACTGCACCTGCCAAGGCTGGCTGTTACAGGGCGCCGTGACCGGCACCTAAGGTTACGTTAAGACGTTACCTGCACCATTGTTGAACCAACCGACCAGGCCCGAGTCCCAGCACAGCCCCGGCTGATGCCAGCTACACGCTAAGACCGTTCGTCGCATGAGACGACGACGAGGCAATGGGTGATCTAGGTTTAGCAAACAGCGTTTGGCAGCGCTTTCAAGGGGTTAGCAAAATGAAATTAGAAATAGCACGAGGTTTGTTCCTTGGCCTCGCACTCAGCGTAACGGCAATCGCCGCCGCAGCCTGGCAGGAGCCCGGCCCACGCGTACTGGAAGCGCAAGCCTGCACCGCTGTGGAACCCTGCCCAACCGCGCCTTTGCGCAAGCAGGTACAGCCCGCAGCCAACCCGGACGCCAACCTGCTGGTGCTGATGTTCGGCCTCAGTGGCGCGATGAAGGGCGAGCACTGATCAACTCTGATCACCACGCACCACGGCCAATTGGCGGGCGCGGTCGAGCGTCAGGCGCACCAGGCAGTCGTAGCTGAATTCGCCGAACACCGAATAAGGCTGGTCCTCGCCATAGGGTTTGCATTCGGCATCACGCATCGCGATCCAGTTACGCTGCGCCTGGCGCAGTGCCGTACCCGCCTCGTCCGATAGCTGCCTCTGGCGCTCGCGGTAAGCCGCATTGAGCAGCGCATCGGCATCGCCCAACACCAACGCACTGATCCCGCCCAGCGCCATCAGGTTCTGCGGCAACGCCAGAGGCATCTCGGCGTTCCAGTTGTAGAAGCCATTGGTCTCGACCCGCAAACGCGCCGTGGGCCGGCTGTAAAAGTCGTCGTGATGCGGCTGCAGCTGGGTGCGATAGACCAGCTCCAGATAGATCGGGTCACTGGCACGTTCCGGTTTGGCCAGCAACGTCTGGTAGATCGGCTGCTGAGGACCGCTGCCCTCGTCGATGCTCACCTCGAAACAACTGTTCGGCGCCAGGCGTTCTCCCGGCTCTCTGGCCACCGGACATTTGCTGACGATAGACTCCTGATCGGTACCGAAAGCCTCGTCCAGCACGCGCACCAGCAGACGCACTTCCGGTGCCTGTGAGAAATCGGCGTGAACGACGGTGGCAGTGAGCGTACCTTCTGCGGCCGCAACAAGCGGCGACAGGCACAGAGCGAGCAACACGGGCATGCGCATGGATAACCTTCCCTGGCGATGAAAACGAGTCGGCATGATGCTTAGCACCGCGTTGCCTGACAAGCAGGCGGCCATGAAGGCGAGCAGTGGTTCTCGCAGCGCATCGGGCGACTGGCCAATAGTGGCGTTTTAGAGCCTCTCGTTCAGTTTTGATTAAGTAAGAATCTTTATCGTTGCCCTGGAAGTGACCAGCCGGTCACAGGCGTTTGGCTGGCAGTCGAGAACGTCACCGACGAACATCACAGGAGATGCAACGATGAACTCAACCGCTTCCCGAACCGGCAAGACCCTGCGCCCAGTTGCCAAGGACCAGGCCCAGGCCGCCCTGCACCAACTGGTGCAGGGCTTTCGCCGTTTTCGCCAGGAGGTCTACCCCCAGCAGCAGGCACTGTTCAAGCGCCTGGCCTCGGCGCAATCGCCCAGCGCCATGTTCATCACCTGCGCCGATTCGCGCATCGTCCCCGAGCTGATTACCCAGAGCGACCCCGGCACCCTGTTCGTCACCCGCAACGTGGGTAACGTGGTGCCGCCCTACGGACAGATGAACGGCGGCGTTTCCACGGCCATCGAGTACGCGGTACTGGCGCTCGGCGTGCAGCACATCATCGTCTGCGGCCATTCCGACTGCGGTGCGATGAAGGCCGTGCTCAACCCGGCCAGCCTCGACGACATGCCCACGGTGCGCGCCTGGTTGCGCCATGCCGAAGTGGCGCGAAGTGTGGTCGAGAGCAACTGCAACTGCGGCAGCGCCCACGAAACCCTCGGCGTGCTGACCGAGGAGAACGTGGTGGCCCAGCTAGACCACCTGCGTACTCACCCTTCCGTCGCCGCACGCCTGGCTAGCGGCCAACTGCACATCCATGGCTGGGTATACGACATCGACAGTGGCGGCATCCGCGCCTACGACGCCGCTTCGGGCAACTTCCTTGCGCTTGATGGCGACGAGCAGCCCTGCGCCACCCCGCAACCGCGCTACGCCAGCGCCTGATCCCCCACTTTCCAGAGCCTGCGCCCATCAAGGCGCGGGCACGGGCTGCGTTTGCCCACGCGTTGGGCAAGGAGAGATAACGCCATGAATGTATTTCGCACACTGCCACGGGACGCGCTGGCGTCCGTGGTGGTCTTTCTCGTCGCCCTGCCACTGTGCATGGGCATCGCCATCGCCTCCGGCATGCCGCCGGCCAAGGGATTGATCACCGGCATCATCGGCGGTCTGGTGGTCGGCTTCATCGCAGGTGCGCCGCTGCAGGTCAGCGGCCCGGCAGCCGGCCTCGCGGTGCTGGTATTCGAGCTGGTGCGCACCCATGGCATGGCTGCACTAGGCCCGGTTCTGCTGCTCGCCGGGTTGATCCAGCTGGTCGCCGGCACTCTGCGCCTGGGCGGCTGGTTTCGCGTCACCGCGCCTGCTGTGGTGTACGGCATGCTGGCCGGTATCGGCATCCTTATCGTGCTGTCGCAGGTGCACGTGATGATCGACGCTGCGCCCAAGGCCTCCGGCCTCGACAACCTGCTGGCCTTCCCCGGCGCGGTGCGTGATGCGCTGAGCCTGCTCGGCGGCAACGCCATGATCGCCGGTGCAGTAGGCCTCGGCACCATCGCCAGCATCTGGCTGTGGGAGCGTGTTCGCCCGGCGCCGCTGCGTTTTCTGCCTGGCGCGCTGGTCGGGGTGACGCTCGCCACCCTGACCAGCCTGTGGCTCGCGCTACCGGTCAAGCGCGTGGAGCTGCCAGCCAACCTCGGCGATGCCATCGACTGGATTACCCCGCAGGGCTTGGCCAGCCTGGCCGATCCACAACTGCTGATCGCGGCACTGGCGCTGGCCTTTATCGCCAGCGCCGAGACGCTGCTGTCTGCCGCCGCCGTGGATCGCATGCACGATGGCCCCCGTGCACGCTTCAACCGCGAACTGTCCGCCCAGGGCATCGGCAACATGCTTTGCGGTGCGGTCGGCGCCCTGCCGATGACCGGGGTGATCGTACGCAGCTCGGCCAACGTCCAGGCCGGCGCTCGCGGTCGCGCCTCGACCATCCTCCACGGCGCCTGGCTACTGGCCCTGGTCGCTCTGCTGCCTGTCGTACTGCAGAGCATCCCGGTGGCTAGCCTCGGCGCGGTGCTGGTGTACACCGGCTGCAAACTGGTCGACCCCAAGGCCATGCGCAACCTCGGCCAATACGGCCGCGCCCCGGTGTTCATCTATATCGCCACCGCGCTGTGCATCGTCTTCACCGACCTGCTGACCGGCGTGCTGGTGGGCTTTGGCCTGACTTTGCTGAAACTGGTGTGGAGCGCCTCGCGCCTGCGCGCGAAGCTGGTGCCCACCGGCCCGAACAGCGCCGAACTGCGCATGAGCGGCGCCGCCACCTTCCTACGTGTGCCACAACTGGCCAAGCTGCTGGCCAGCGTCGAACCGGGCACCCGCCTGCACCTGAGCCTGGCGCGGGTCAGCTATATCGACCATGCCTGCATGGAACTGCTGGAAGATTGGGGCCGCTCTGCGCGCGCCCAGGGCGGCGGACTGGAAATCGTCGAAGGGGCGGCGTTGAAACGCCGGGTAGAAGGCAGGCAGCGCACGGCATTAGCCTGAGCATCAGAACTTAGCGAAGCACTGCACGGATACAGCAAGCGAACTGCGGCGGCCTCCACAGCCACCCGCCCGATCTGCACGGCAACGGCGGCTGGCAACTGAGCCGCCGCAACGGCTGATTCAACGCAAAGCGCCATAGCCTTTCGGGCTATGGCGCAGAGCCATCATTTCGCAGTAAGGTCGGTACATTGCCCTTGCAAGGATGCCCATGGCCAGTAACCCCTCCCCCTCTCGCCAGCAGAATGTAGTGGTCTACTGATCCCGGACACCCATTTAGGGCGAGAATGCTCGCCATAGAGAGGTGTCTGATGACCAAGCAA
>NZ_RHQP01000067.1:0-8928 GCF_003935465.1 Pseudomonas sp. o96-267 | reverse complement strand
GCTTGCAGCCACTTCGATAGCAGGCACCGCTGACCAGCAGGCTGCCGCAGAACTTAGTTTTTCAACAGAATCGGCCAAAAGCAGCCGGTCAGGCAGTTGGCTTTGCCATCCGCTGCACCTCTGTCGTTAACTCGATATCCGTGAGGGTCACCGCACTGGTCTCCTTTATCAGCTCGATGAATTCGACGATGTAAGGCTTGGAGCTTTCCGATTCGAGCGTGGCCGCCCAGATGTCGGCAAACAAGCCATCGCGTGTGATCGGCTTTGCCGTCACGTATTGCCGCTGGAGATAGTGCTGCACGGCCCATCTCGGCAGCACGGCGATACCTCGCCGCGTGGCAACAAGCATGAGGATGGCGACCGTAAGTTCGGTTGTTCGTCGAGCGGGTGTGATGCCCGCCGGCTTGAGCAGCAACTGGACGATATCCAGCATGTCCTCTTCGACGGGGTAAGTGATCAACGTTTCGTCATTGAAGTCTTGCGCCTCCAGGTAGCTCTTCTGGGCAAGCGGATGATCGTTTGCCACCAGCGCAACCAGCCGCGACCGGAACAGGTGGTGGAAATCCACACCGGCTTCAGGTTCGCGGCAGGAGATCATCGCGAGGTCCGCGTCCCCCCGATGCAACAGGCCAACGGGGTCGGCCTGGTAGCCAGAGACCAGATCCACTTCCACCTCAGGCCAGCGCGCACGGAAGGCATCGACCGCGGGCATCAGCCAGTCAAAACAGGTGTGACATTCGATGGCAATCCGCAAGGTGCCGGTCGTGCCCTGGGCGATCCTGAGCAAGTCTCTCGTGGTTTCGTTCAGAACCGGTATCACCCTGTCGGGCTTACCCGGAAAGGGAAAAGGCCCTCGCCTGCCTCAACTCCAGGTGCCATCGATGCTCTCGCTATTCCAACGAAAACGCCCACCAGTAACGGCCTCGCTTTCCTCCAGCGGAGACATGGAAAAAGGGCTGATGCGACCGGAGTCGGTCGCCGCCCTGCTGTCCACAGCGCGCCGGCAGAAACTGCTGGAGCACATCTGGCAACGCACCTCGCTCTCGCGCAAGCATTTCGCTTCACTCTACTTGGCTCCGCTGCAACGCTATGCCGAGCTGGTCCAGCAGTTTCCTGCGTCGGAAGCGCATCACCATGCGTATCAAGGGGGGATGCTGGACCACGGCCTGGAAATCGTCGCGTATGCGCTCAAACTGCGGCAGTCGTACCTGCTACCCAGTGGAAAGGCTCCAGTAAGGCTGATTCGATTATTACAACTTAGTAAGTTAACTAATTATTTATATAGGGCCATATGCTGGCGGCATGCACGGATACCCGAGAGCGAAAACCCGCCACAGGCTTACAGAAATGTAATGCTTGGGTCAGGCCAATGTCAGCCGTTCGCGGGTACTCTATATAAAATATCTCCGAGTGCGCGCAGGGTTTAACAGGAGCGGTAATGTCTCAGGCCAATCAGCCACACCCCACACTTCAGACCCCATCGGATCGTGACCCTGTTTGTGGCATGACGGTCAAAGCCGACAGCCCGCATCAGACCAGCCACGCCGGCCAACAACTGCTTTTCTGCAGCCAGCGCTGTCTGGAAAAATTCACTGCCGAGCCAAGCAGATATCTGGATGCCGGGCATGCTCATGGCGAGACGCCGACCGTCGATCACGGCGCCGAATACACCTGCCCGATGCACCCCGAAATACTGCAGATCGGCCCAGGCACGTGCCCCAAATGCGGCATGGCCCTGGAGCCGGTCATGCCCGAACTGGAAGAAGAGGACAACCCGGAGCTCAGGGACTTTTCTCGACGCTTCTGGTGGACGTTGCCGTTCACCGTGATTGTCACCGTGCTGGCCATGGGCGGGCATGCCCTCAGTCCGTTCCACGGCGCCACGCAGAACTGGGTCGAACTGGCACTGGCCACCCCTGTGGCGCTCTGGGCTGGCTGGCCCTTCTACGTGCGCTGCGTGCAATCGTTCATCAACCGTAGCCCGAACATGTGGACGCTGATCGGCCTCGGAACCTCCGCCGCCTACCTGTACAGCCTGATCGCCACCCTGGCGCCCGGCGTATTCCCCGACCACTTCATGCAGGGTGAACGCATCGGCGTGTACTTCGAGGCGGCAGCGGTGATCATCTCGCTGACCCTGCTCGGCCAAATCCTGGAACTCAAGGCGCGCTCGCAGACCTCGGCGGCGATCAGGTCGCTGCTCGGCCTGGCGCCCAAGACCGCGCGACGGATCAATGCCGATGGCAGCGAAGAGGACATTCCCCTCACCCATGTGCACAGCGGCGACAAGCTTCGGGTGCGCCCAGGCGAAAAAGTGCCGGTTGATGGCTTGGTGGTGGAAGGCGAAAGCGCGGTGGACGAGTCGATGTTGACCGGCGAGCCGGTGCCGATCATGAAACGCGCCGGTGACAGCCTAATCGGCGCTACCCTCAACAGCCACGGCAGCCTGGTGATGCAGGCACAAAAGGTCGGCAGCTCGACCATGCTTGCGCAGATCGTCCAGATGGTGGCCCAGGCGCAGCGCTCCAAGGCGCCAATGCAGCGGCTGGCCGACGTCATTGCCGGGCGTTTCGTGCTGGCGGTCATCGCCATCGCTGCTCTGACCTTTGTCGTATGGGGCCTGTGGGGGCCGGAACCGAGCTGGGTGTTCGGTCTGATCAACGCAGTCGCGGTACTGATCATTGCCTGCCCCTGCGCCCTGGGCCTGGCCACGCCGATGTCGGTGATGGTCGCCACCGGCAAAGCGGCCGGCAGCGGCGTGCTGTTCCGCGATGCTGCCGCGATAGAAAACCTGCGCAAGATCGACACTCTGATCGTCGATAAGACCGGCACCCTCACCGAAGGCCGCCCTGCTTTCCACAGCGTCGAGGCGGCGCCCGGCTTCACGCGGGACGAGGTGCTGCGACTGGCCGCCAGCCTGGATCAGGGCAGCGAACATCCCCTGGCACACGCCATCGTCGATCATGCCCGTGCCCAGGGCCTTGCGCTGAGCACGCCTGAAACCTTCGAATCGGCCTCCGGCATCGGCGTGCGTGGCAAGGTTGACGGCCGCGACTTGCAGTTGGGCAACACCGCGCTGATGAATGATGCCGGCGTGGATGCCAGCCCGCTCAAGGGGCATGCCGAACAACTGCGCGGCGAAGGCGTGAGCATCATGTTCCTGGCCGTGGACAACGTACTGGCCGGTCTGCTGGCGGTTTCCGACCCGATCAAACCGACCTCAAAACTGGCGATCCAGCGCCTGCAGGCAGACGGCATACGGGTGATCATGGCCACCGGCGATGGCCTGACGACTGCCCGTGCCGTAGCCCGCGAACTGGGTATCGAGGAGGTGCACGGCGAGGTCAAGCCGCAGGACAAGGAACGCCTGACCGCCTCGCTGCAACAGCAAGGGCACCGCGTGGCCATGGCCGGCGACGGCATCAACGACGCCCCGGCCCTGGCGCGCGCCGATATCGGCATTGCCATGGGCACCGGCACCGATGTGGCGATGAACAGCGCCCAGGTCACGCTGGTCAAGGGCGACCTGCTCGGCATCCTGCGCGCGCGCAGCCTGTCGGTGGCCACCGTGCGCAACATGCACCAGAACCTGACCTTCGCCTTTCTTTACAACGCTCTGGGCATTCCTTTGGCAGCCGGCCTGCTCTACCCGCTGACCGGCCTCCTGCTGTCACCAATAATCGCAGCGCTGGCGATGAGCATGAGCTCCGCTTCGGTGGTGTTCAACGCCTTGAGACTGCGCAAGGTATCAATCGACTGAAACTCTTGACCTTGCCACCTTGGCAAGGTTGAGAATTGCCTCAACCCCAGCAGCAACCTCGCAAGGAGATTGTCATGAGCACCGTTGAATTGAGTGTCAAAGGCATGAGCTGCGGCTCATGCGTCCTGCATGTCACCGAGGCGCTCAACGCAGTTGAAGGCGTCACCGAGGTCGACGTCGATCTGCAAGCGGCCAGTGTGCGGGTCAGCGCTGAGTGCGACAGCGATGTGCTTGTCGCCGCCCTGGGTGATGCTGGATACCCCGCCCAACTGAGCAGTCCGGCGGCCTCATCGAGCCCCGCCAGGAAAACCGGATGCGGTGGCAGCGGTGGCTGCTGTTGCAAGTGAGCAAACCATTGGAAACAGGTTTTTTATGTCCAGAAGACTGACTACCGCGGCGCTCGCCGCTCTGCTGCTAAGTGGCGCCGCCCAGGCCGCGCAACCCCTGATCATTGATGTGCACCGCGACGCCAACTGTGGATGCTGCAAGGACTGGATTACCTACCTGGAGAACAACGGCTTCGAAGTCCGCGACCACGTCGAACGCAACATGAACACAGTCAAGCAAGACCTCGGCGTGAAACCGCGTCTGGCTTCCTGCCATACAGGCGTGATCGATGGAAAGTTCGTTGAAGGTCACGTGCCCGTGGCGCAGATCCTGGAGCTTCGCAAGCGCCCTGACCTGCTGGGCATCGCCGTGCCAGGCATGCCGGCTGGCTCACCAGGCATGGAGTATGGCGACGTCAAACACCCGTACCAGGTGATCGGAATAACCCGCACTGGCCGAGAAAAGGTCATTGCCAATTATCCGCTGGAACAAGCCGCGCATTAATAGCGACTCGCCGGGCGGGCTGGTACTGGCTGGCATCCTGCGATGCACTGAATCGCAGCGGAGGCCATCCCCCCAGCCCGCACTTCAAAAATCCCGGCTCCGTTAACAAGCTGAAATAGACCTCCTTTTCGTTATTAGCCCGCGAGATGGTCATGTCCCGCCTCCTGCCGTATCTGCTGCTGCTACTGCTTGCCTTGCCAGCCAACGCCGAGATATTTGATTCTTCGCGTCCTCAGTCGGCTCTGTTCGGCACTCCGCTGAACAACAGCCAGGATTTCCTTCCGGTAGACAAAGCCTTCCGCCTCGACCTGTTGGAAACCGGTAAGGACAGCGTCCGCCTGCGCTTCATAAATGCCGAGGGTTATTACCTCTATAAACATCGCTTCGCATTCACCAGCGACCACCCGCAAGTGTCAATTGGCACCCCGCAATGGCCCGCGGCCGAACCGAAAACCGATGAATTTTTTGGCGATGTCGAGGTGTTCTACGGCGTTACCGACTTGCTGCTACCCGTTAATAACCCTCAGAACACACCGTTCACCTTACAGGTGAGCTATCAGGGCTGCGCTGATCTGGGGCTGTGCTATCCGCCAGAGATTCGCAGCTTCGAGGTAGGTGATCCCCCCCTCATTGCAGCCCTGCAACAAGGGGTCGCCATTGACTGGCGTAGTCTGGCGCTGTTCTTCCTGGCGGGCTTGGGCCTGACTTTCACACCCTGCGTGCTACCGATGCTGCCAATTCTGTCTGGCGTGGTATTACGCGGACAACTCGGCGGAACGCGTGGATTACGCCTATCGCTTGCCTACGTACTCCCCATGGCTGCCAGCTTCGCCCTGCTTGGTGCGCTAATGGGCATGTTCGGCGCTGGCCTCAACCTACAAGCGCGCCTGCAGTCACCGTGGCTGTTGGTGCCCTTTGCGATGTTCTTCACTGTTTTCGCTCTGGCCATGTTCGGCGTATTCGAGTTGCGCATGCCGCGCTTTATCACCGAACGACTAGATCTCCTAGCCGGCCAGGCCCGCGGGGGTTCAATGTTGGGCGCCGCCACGCTCGGCGTACTGTCGAGCCTGCTGGTTTCGCCCTGTGTGACTGCCCCTCTGGTCGGCGCACTGCTCTACATAAGCACCACCGGCGACGCACTGGGTGGCGGCCTTAAGCTGTTTGCCCTCGGGTTGGGCATGGGCGCGCCGTTGGTATTGTTCGCCATCGGCGGCGGAGCATTGCTACCCAAGTCTGGCACCTGGATGGTCGGTGTGCGCAAAGCTTTCGGCGTGATGCTGCTGGCTGTCTCTGTATGGCTGCTAGAACGCGTGCTACCCGCTCCAGTGACTTTGGCCTTGTGGGGCCTTTTGGCAGTTGGCAGCGCGATTTGGCTCGGTGCCTTGGAGTTCACCCTCAAGTCCGGCCGGCAAAGGCTCGCCCAACTACTCGGTGTGGCACTACTGGTCTACGGTGTCAGCGCCTGGCTCGGCGCTTTGCAAGGTCAATCCGATCCGCTGCGACCGCTGGGTCAGCTGGACGCCAAAGCCGTACTTCCGAGCGGCGCTAACGCCGGCTGGCAGACCGTGGATACACCAGCTGCTCTGGATGCCGCTCTGCTGTCAGCAAAAAATGCCGACCAACCACTGCTATTGGATTGGTACGCCGACTGGTGCATCAGTTGCAAAGTAATTGAACGAGAAGTGCTGGCAGCACCCGCCGTGCGTGAGCAACTGACCGGTTACCGACTGGTGCGCTTCGACATAACTCGTAGCGATGCCGAGCAACGCGCCCTGCTCGACCGCTACCAGCTGTTCGGCCCACCGGCACTGCAGTTATTCGCTCCCAATGGCGAAGAATGGCAAGATCTCCGTACTGTTGGCGAAACCGACGCTGAGAGTTTCGTCAAACGCCTGCACCAAGCCAACGGCCGAATCTAGATTAGCCCCTCCACTTCTGGAGGGGCGTGTTCTACCCCTGGCTGGCCAGCAGGCTAACGGAAATGCAATCGCCGCTACAGCCTACTGTCATCAGAGCAGCCGGCGGTGTGTAGTGGTCTACTGATTCCGGACACCCATTTAGGGCGAGAATGCTCGCCATAGAGAGGTGTCTGATGACCAAGCAACGTCGTTCCTTTACGCCCGAGTTCAAACGAGAGGCCGCCTGCCTGGTGCTCGATCAGGGCTACAGCCATATCGAAGCAGCTCGTTCACTGGGAGTGGTTGAGTCGGCCCTGCGCCGATGGGTAAAACAGCTTCAAGAGGAGCGCGTGGGCGTTACCCCGAAGAGCAAAGCACTGACGCCCGAACAGCAGAAAATCCAGGAGCTGGAAGCCAGGATCGACCGACTGGAACGGGAGAAAGCGATCCTAAAAAAGGCTACCGCTCTCTTGATGTCGGACGAGTTCAATCGTACGCGCTGATAGACCAGTTAAGTGAGCGGGAGTCGGTGGAAGTGGTCTGTTCAGCCTTCGGCGTGGTGCGGTCTTGCTACTACGCCGGAAGTTGAGGATGGTGGTTTCATCGGGAATACGCTCCAAGCTCAGCCCCGCGAACTGGCGCAGGATGGTGGTCTCGTACAGCGCCTCTTCCATCGCTGGATCGCTGTAACCGAACCAGTTTTGCATCAGGTGCACGCGCAGCATCGCCATCAGCGGATAGGCCGGACGACCGCCTTCACCCTGGGATAATGCGGCTCGATCAAGGCAATCAAACCCTTCCACGGCACCACCCGATCCATCTCGATCAGGAACAACTCTTTGCGGGTTTGTTTGCGCTTACCGGCGTACTCGGCGTCAGCGAAGGTCATCTGCTTCATGGGGAAACTCAGCGGGTGGAATCCGGGTATTTTGCCAAAATCTGGAAGTCTTCTTCAGAGTTTCCCTAAAGGGCCGCTATTGGCCGACTCCAGCCTGTTCGCACTCAGTTATCGCTGCTGCTAAGCAGCCATTCGATCCAAAAAAATCTCAGCAACACATTACCGCAGTGACATCACCACCAAGGAGGATCCTCCCATGTCATTGCAGTGCCCCCGCTGTCATTCACCCAAAGTCGCTTCGTTCCATCACGCCATGAAAGCCGGCGCTGCTATCGGCGCGGTCGGTGGTCTCGCACGAGGCATCAGTGCTGCTCTGGCAGGCGGCAAGGCCGGCGCAGCGCTCGGCGTAATCGCCGGCCCTATTGGTATCACACTCGGCTCGGTATCCGGTGCCATTCTCGGCGGCCTGGCCGGAAGCGTCGGCGGCTGTGCGATTGGCGCTCAGCTCGGCGAGTCGCTCGACCGCCATGTCCTGGCTCACAACCTCTGCCTGCTCTGCGGTCATCGCTTCAATCTGCCGGCCTGATCCGGCAACTGCTCTCCTCTTACTTATCCATCACTGATTGCCGGTGCTGCGCTCTGCGCGGCGCTTTATGCCGGCCTGCACCCAAAGGAAATTCGTCATGGCTCATCAAATCGAACAAATGGCCTATGTTGGCGCTACCCCGTGGCACGGCTTAGGCAACAACCTGCCGCAGAAACAGCCTATCGAGGTCTGGCAACGCGAAGCCGGCATGGATTGGCAGATCCTGGAAAGCCCCGTGCATTTCAAGTCGGACGCCATCGGCCACCTGGGCGCGATCCACTCATTCCCCGAGCAGAAGGTGCTCTACCGTTCGGACACCAAGGCACCGCTGTCGGTGGTCTCGCAGCGCTACCACACCGTCCAGCCTCGTGAGGTGCTGGAGTTCTACCGCGATCTGACCGAGGTCTCCGGCTACGAGCTGGAAACCGCTGGCGTGCTCAAGGGCGGTCGCAAGTTCTGGGCGCTGGCGCGAACTGGCCAGGGTGCAGCGATCAAAGGTAACGACCAGGTGAATGGCTACCTGCTGTTGGCCACTTCCTGCGACGGCACCCTGGCCACCACAGCAACGCCCACCACCATCCGCGTAGTTTGCAACAACACCCTGACCATCGCCCTGGACGGCACCAGCCGTGCGATCAAGGTGCCGCACAGCACACGCTTCGATGGCGATCTGGTGAAGAAGCAGCTCGGTATCGCCGTCTCGCAATGGGATGACTTCATGTACCGCATGCGCCACCTGGCTGAACGCAAGGTGCAGTGGCATGAGGCACTGGGCTTCTTTATGAACGTGATGTGCGACACAAGCCCGACTGGCGCACTGCCGGAGCAACTGCCCAACGAACGCGCTCTGCGCAAAGTGCAGGAGCTGTACGAAGGTCGTGGTCGCGGCAGCCAGCTGGACTCGGCACGCGGCACCGCCTGGGGCTTGCTCAATGCCGGAGGGTGTACGAATTTTTGTGTAACCGACTCATGAGCGACACTGTCGCTCCGAACCGGAGACACCATGAGCAAGACG
>NZ_RHQP01000066.1:0-8955 GCF_003935465.1 Pseudomonas sp. o96-267 | reverse complement strand
GGGGGGGCGGCCTCCCATACAAGTCGGTGTGTGGGCTGGCGGCGGGCCGGGGGGGTTCCCCCCCCCCAACCCCCCCACCACCCAAAAAAACCCCGCCGCGGGGGGGCGGGGGGGCGCCGCGGCGTTTCATTTGCAGGGCAGGGCTCAGCCTTTGTTCAGCGCTTCGGCTGCTGCCAGCACCTTGTCGACATGGCCGGCGACCTTGAGGTTGCGCCACTCTTCACGCAGCACGCCGTCCTTGTCGATCAGGAAGGTGCTGCGCACGATGCCCATGTATTCCTTGCCGTAGTTCTTCTTCAGCTGGTACACGCCGAACTGGTCGCACAGCTGATGTTCTTCGTCGCTGATCAGCTCGAAAGGGAACGCCTGCTTGCTCTTGAAGCTTTCATGCTTCTTCAGGCTGTCCATCGATACGCCGAAGATCACCGTGTTGGCCGCCTTGAACTGCTCGAAGCGAGCACTGAAGTCCATCCCCTCGGTGGTGCAGCCCGGGGTCGCGTCCTTCGGGTAGAAATACAGCACGACCTGCTGGCCCTTGAGTGCGGACAACTTTACCTGCTGGCCACTGGTGGCCTCGGCCTGGAAGTCGGCAACGGCTTTGTCGAGTTCTACGGGCATGGAAACTCCTTCATTCAGAGGTTGTCGGCGATCTCGCGAGCTAGAGCCATGCAAGGCAGAAACAGGTGAGGCCGCGGAGTTTACGAGTTGTAAATGAGCAGGCCGAACCTGTTTCTAACGCAGCTGGGCCGACGCGCAGCAGATCGTCATGGATTCTGTGGGCGCCAGGGTTCGATCAAGGCATCAAGATTCAGCGCATCGGCAAAATCCAGGAACTGATCGCGCAGCCAGCTGATCTGCGTGCCGGCCGGCAGCGTCACGGTCAGGGTGGCGTTGAGCATGGTGCCGCCGGTCTGCGGCGCCTGGTAGGTGTCGCAGGTCAGGGCTTCCAGCTCGACGCGGTGGTCGATGAAGAACTGGCACAGCTCGTTGAGAATGTCCGGGCGGTACACGGCGCTGACATAGGCCACATAAGGCAGCGCCTGCGGGCGCACCTCGGCGGCGGCGCGGCGCGCCAGGTCCACGCTGAAATCATGCTTCTTGGCCAGCAGCGGCAGGCTCGACTCCAGGCGCGCCAGGGCATCCCAGCTACCGGACACCTGCAGCACCAGGGCGCTGAATTCACCGTGACGGCTCAGGCGAGTGCTGATAACCGCGCAACGGTTCTCATGGCTGGTGCGGCTGAGCAGATTGGTCAGGGCCATGGCATCGCGGCCGAGAGCGCGGATGACGAGGAATTGTTCGCGAACGGGGGGGGTGGACATGCAGCCTTCCTAAAGCGATGAACGGTCCGCGCGTGAGAAGCCGCAGACCAAAGACAGCAGGTTAGCGAAAAGCACCGCCGAGGGGAATGGCGAAGCCTTGTGCATCGGACGACGGCCTGCGCCGATAGCCGGTCGCGGAAAAACGCAGGTCATGTGCAAACGACCTGATAAGCCCGTGTCCGTTGCTTGTGCCGGATTGGTGGCACCAGTACCATTACGGCTCAAATTTTCCGGCAGGAGCGGTTGCATGATTGCGGGCAGTATGGTGGCACTGGTCACGCCCATGGATGCGCAGGGTGGTCTGGATTGGGAGGCCCTGAGCAAATTGGTGGATTTCCACCTGCAAGAGGGCACCAATGCCATCGTCGCGGTCGGTACCACTGGTGAGTCCGCCACGCTGGAAGTGCCCGAGCACATCGAAGTGATCAAACGTGTGGTCAAGCAGGTTGCCGGTCGTATCCCGGTGATCGCCGGCACCGGTGGCAACTCCACCCGTGAATCGGTCGAGCTGACCCGTGCCGCTCAGGAAGTCGGCGCCGACGCCGCCCTGCTGGTCACCCCGTACTACAACAAGCCGACCCAGGAAGGCCTGTACCTGCATTTCCGCCACATCGCCGAAGCCGTCTCGATCCCGCAGATTCTCTACAACGTGCCGGGCCGTACCGTGTGTGACATGCTGCCGGAGACCGTCGAGCGCCTGTCGAAAATCGACAACATCATCGGCATCAAGGAAGCCACCGGCGACCTGCAGCGCGCCCAGGACGTGCTGGATCGTGTCAGCAAGGATTTCCTCGTCTACTCCGGTGACGACGCCACCGCTGTCGAGCTGATGTTGCTGGGTGGCAAGGGCAACATCTCCGTCACCGCCAACGTTGCGCCGCGTGCCATGAGCGACTTGTGCGCCGCCGCCATGCGTGGCGAGGCAGCCATCGCCCGTGCCATCAACGACCGTCTGATGCCGCTGCACAAGGCACTGTTCCTCGAATCCAACCCGATTCCGGTGAAATGGGCGCTGCACGAAATGGGCCTGATGGGCGACGGTATTCGTCTGCCGCTGACCTGGCTCAGCCCGCGCTGTCACGAACCGCTGCGCCAGGCCATGCGCCAGTGCGGTGTATTGGCTTAACTCAAGGATTCTACGCATGAAGCGACTGGCCGGATTTTCCGCCCTTGCTCTGATCGTCTCCAGCACCAGCGGTTGTGGCTGGCTCTGGGGTGAAAATGGCTACTTCCGTGATCGCGGCAGCGACTACCTGGAAGCGCGCCAGACTGCACCGATGCAACTGCCGGCCGATGTCCAGGCCAAGCGCCTCGACCCGCTGCTGCCGGTGCCCGCTCAGATTGCCAGCACCACCGCTACCCCCGCTGAATTCGAAGTGCCGCGCCCGCAAGGCCTGCAGGTACGTGCCGATGAACGTGAATTCACCCTGCAGCGCAGTGGTGATTCGCGTTGGGTCGTGGCCCAGCGCGTGCCGGCCGAAGTCTGGCCGCTGGCGCGTCAGTTCTTCGAAGACAACGGCTTCCGCATCGCCAGCGAGCGCCCGCAGGTCGGTGAGTTCACCACCGCCTGGCAGCGTTTCGATGATCTCTCCGCAGGTATGGCGCGTAGCCTGAGCAGCCGCGTAACCGGCGTTGCGGCTGATGCCGAAACCCGCGTGCGCGTGCGCATCGAGCCGGGCGTGCAGCGCAACACCAGTGAAGTCTTCGTCAGCAGCGCCGAGCGTCCTGCCGGCAGCACCGCCGATGTCGATTTCGCCGCCCGTAGCAGCAACGCCAGCAGTCTCGAAGCTGCACTGCTCGACGAAATGCTGGTGAGCATGGCGCGTGGCGTGGAGCAGGGCGGTTCGGTATCGCTGCTTGCCGCACGCGACTACGACGCGCCCAGCCGCGTCAGTCTGAGCGAAGACGGCAACGGCAACCCGGTGCTCAACCTCGGCGCCGATTTCGACCGCGCCTGGTCCGGCGTCGGCCGTTCGCTGGAGCTCGGCAACGTGCGCGTCGACGACCTTAACCGCAGCCTTGGCCTGTACTACATCAACATGGCTGAAGGCGCTCAGATCAACGAAGAGAAGCCAGGCTTCTTCGGTCGCCTGTTCGGCAGTGCGCCGAGCAAGGAAGAGATCGAAGCCCGCGCCGAGCGCTATCAGGTGCGCCTGACTCCGGTTGGCGATGGCGTCCAGGTCACCGTGGAAAAAGACCTCAACACCATTGCCCCGGCCGATGTATCGCGCCGCGTGCTGAGCCTGATCCAGGATAATCTCGGCTGACCGGCGCCAGCAGGCCGTTGAAAAACGGCCTGCAGCGCGCTCCAGCCGTTAATCGATGGGCGAAACCCGCAAAGGTTTCGCCTGTTTTGTTTGCCAGAAACGGAAATGCCGACATGAGCACACCCACCACCCTGAGCCTGAAGAAGATCTACTCGGGCAAGGTCCGCGACCTCTACGAAATCGACGACAAGCGCATGCTGATGGTGGCCACCGATCGTCTGTCGGCATTCGACGTCATTCTCGAACAACCGATTCCGGAGAAGGGCAAGATCCTCACCGCCATCTCCAACTTCTGGTTCGACAAGCTGGCTGGCGTGGTGCCCAACCACTTCACCGGTGACAAGGTCGAGGACGTCGTCTCCGCCGCCGAGCTGCCACTGGTCGAAGGCCGTGCGGTCGTCGCCAAGCGCCTCAAGCCGGTCGCCGTGGAAGCCATCGTGCGCGGCTACATCGTCGGCTCTGGCTGGAAGGAATACCAGAAGAGCGGCACAGTCTGCGGCATCGCCTTGCCGGCAGGCCTGAAGGAAGCGGCCAAACTGCCGCAACCGATTTTCACTCCCTCGACCAAGGCCGCCGTGGGCGATCATGACGAGAACATCAGCTTCGAGCAGTGCGAAGCCATCATCGGCGCCGAACTGGCTGCCCAGGTGCGCGATACGGCGATCAAGCTGTACACCACGGCTGTCGAGTACGCCGCTACCCGCGGCATCATCATCGCCGATACCAAGTTCGAATTCGGCCTGGACGAAGACGGCACCCTGACCCTGATGGACGAAGTGCTGACCCCGGACTCCAGCCGCTTCTGGCCGGCCGATAGCTACGCCGAAGGCAGCAACCCGCCAAGCTTCGACAAGCAGTTCGTGCGCGACTGGCTGGAATCCACCGGCTGGAACAAGCAAGCACCGGCCCCGGCTGTACCGGCAGACGTCGCGCAGAAAACCGCCGACAAGTACCGCGAAGCGCTGACCCGCCTGACCGCTTGAGCATTGCGGGAGAAGGCCGGGCAGCCCCCGGCTTTTTCACAAGCGTCTGATAGAACACGAAAATTTTTCAAAATAAGCTTCGCCAAAGCGCATTCAGCTGCTATGATTCGCGCCGCTTGGGAAGATGCCGGAGTGGTCGAACGGGACGGATTCGAAATCCGTTGTGTCAGCAATGGCACCTAGGGTTCAAATCCCTATCTTCCCGCCATATCGAAAAAATCCTTATAAATCAAGTATTTAAAAGGATGGCGAAACGGCAATTTGTAGCAGTGGTTTGTAGCAATTTTTGTAGCAAACCAAAGCCCGCAAATTGTCGTTTTTTTTCGCCTTCTCGGAGCGTTCTGCTCCTGAACTACCTCACCCATACCCTTCACCTTGAAACGCCGCCAAAGGGCTTTTCGGGGGCTTCTCTGCCTGCTTTGTGGATCGAGGTCGCCAAGCGGGCGAAGGCTTTGCATTCGCCTGATTGGCGGCCATAGAAGTGGCTGACTGCTCGATCAGCTAAAGAGCACTTTATGGTGGCCAATGGCTGGTATTGAGACGTGTTCTGATCGTATATTCCCCAAAGACCACCGAAAGGGTCGGTGGTAGAACTGCTATGGATGACGCTGATGAAAAAGCATGTGGTAGCCCTCGGAATCGCCCTGTGCCTCGCTTCTGGTGGTGCGTTTGCGGCCTCGAAAAAACTGGACTTTGAGATTCAGGATCTCCCTATCGACAGAACGAGCATGGAATATGGGGCACAGATCCAAGCATTCTCGGCCAAGGTTGTTGGTAGGAAGTGGGTTTCTGAGGACAATATCGGTTTTGTTTTTTATGAGATAAATAATCCATACAGAATAGAAAAGAACACTAGCCGAGTAATCAAAGACGGTTACTTTTTCAACATACATAAATATATGTATGACCGCGTGGTGCTTGAGTACGAATTTTCAAACTCAAGGCAAAGTCGGCGGGTAGGCTTTATCGAGTTTGAAAGCCGAAATCCAGGGAGTAGTGTTTATTTTCGCCTGGTTGATGACAATACACTGGAAATGGTCACAAGCGACATGGCCAGCTCAAGTAGCCAACAAATTATTTTAAAAAAGGTTGATGACTTCCCTAAGCAACCGAAAGATGCTGAAAGTCTTGATGATAAAGAGAGTGGCTGGTTTTAAGACAATAAACCTAAAGTATCTATTATCAGGAAAAAATAAAAAACAGACTGCAGCACCCGGTTTGGGTGCTGCTATCTGATTGCTCCAGCAGGGGGGCTAACATGGAGAGGTTACTAGATATAGGCTTTGAGCAGGCGGGGCATTGGATTATTGATAATGGAAATCTGGAATTTGAACTGAATAGATTTGCCACGCGGCATAATGTCCTGTATGCGTTTGTTGTTAACAACGAAGTGAAGTATGTCGGAAAGACAATTAAAACATTAATGCAACGCATGCGTTGGTATCGAAAACCAAGCAAGACACAGATAACCAACATTAGAAATAATTCAAATATAGTTAAATGCCTACAGCAGGGCGACGTAGTTGATATATATGTATTGCCAGATAGTGGTTTAATACATTATGGTGTATTTCATTTGAACCTTGCGGCTGGTCTAGAAGATAGCGTGATCAAAAAGCTTAACCCAGAATGGAACGGTGGGCGAAAAGAGATTATTTCAGTCGATGAACCAATTGAAGCTGAAATAATAGATGCATTCTCCGTGATTGACGAATTTATTCTGACCTTACATAAAACATACTATACTCAAGGCTTTTTTAATGCTCCCGTAAAGCAGTCCGATTTATTTGCGTCGGATGGTGAGAGAATAGAAATATACTTGAAGGGAAGCAATTCTCCAATTGTCGGGATTATAAATAGACGAGCTAACAGCAACAATGCACCAAGAATTATGGGGACACACAAGTTGAGAAATTACTTTATAGAGAATCACAAGGTAATGGATCAGATTAAAGTTGGTGTATTATCAAAATATGCGATCCGACTGGATTGATTTATCCAGATTATTTTGACTGTTACGTATTCGGGCCAGAGTTAGGGCTAACGAAAGCGGCCCATAAGGGCCGGGTTTCATCTTTTTGGTATTTTGGTATCAGCGGAATTGGCAACCCGCCATGGAGCTATTATTGTGATTCGCAGAGTTGATCTTTTTGGGCATATCCAGCAGGGAATATATCAAGACTATTTTCAATACAGAATCTAGTATTGGCGGATAATTTAGTGCCTGCATAATTAGGATCAATACGTATGCTTGAACCAACTTTAGTGTTAGCTAGTCCATTAATTCTTACTAATTGGTTGGAGCTGAGGTTTAAGGATTGAACAAACTGCAAATTAATCAACCCATTAACATTTGTCAGTTGGTTGCTACGAGCATCAAGCATGCCACCCACTCTTATTAATCCTGAAAGACCATCCAAGTTTGTTAATCTGTTCCCTGAGAGTATTAAGTTTCTGTCAATCTCTGCTACGTTTCTTAATCCATTAATGCTGACCAATTGATTTAGTGCAATATTTAGGTCGTTATAAACCCTGCTTACACTAATTAGTGGGTCTACGTTAGTTAGCTGGTTCTGTAAAAGTGATATGTCTAAAACGGCTGTTTCTGGATATGGTGAGCTGGGTAGAGATGTAAGCTCCCTATTTTGCCAATATAAAGAACTCCAGTTTTTGCTTAGACCACTATTATCAGCAAATAAATCCCAGTCCTCTAAATCGGTTGGGCACAAATCTGGGTGCTCATCTGCTTGAGAAGAGCAATCTACTGATTCAAGGGGGGTTATTTTTATAGAGCCATTTGGCAGCGTGCCGCCTTGTGCTTGCTCAAGTGGAACTTTGAGTGTGTATCCCGCTTGCGTTGCTCCTGCTGCCAATAAAGCGATAGCTATTATTATTTTTTTCATCGTGTTTTTCCTTGTTAGTTAATAACAAAATATCACGAAAATAAAATAATAAAAGTGTGGGGGGTTATTTTTTCATGCAAGCTAATAAAGCAATGTTTTTTGGTCGCGTTTCTGCTCCACCAAAGTTATCTACGGTAATGGTGTGAGTATGCAAGCCTGCTGGTAGTGACCAAGAAGACTGTTGCCCATACCAATTTTCGTCGCCTAATACAGCATTGCCGGGGTCAACTGGTGATCGATCTCTCAAGAAACGGGTTTCGTGTCTATGCTCTCCGTCAGTAGATGCTCTGGCGTTATGCTTGTGACTCTTCAATTCATCTTGTTGAGCTGATGCTAAGGTTCTGCCCGGATCAATACCTTTACTGTTGTCCCAAGCCCTCACAAACTGACCACGTAGGTCTAACGTCCCTCCTGTACCATTGGCTGCCGTCCAACCCGGCGGACAATTCGTCGCATTAAAGAATGCGTACATTCCACTTGTTGATTGGTTTGTCCATATTCCATTTTCACAAGACAAGATCTGGCCTTTAGAGTCTCTGGCAAGTAGTCCATTAGGAGAGCAAGTAGTACCAGCAGTTTCTGTTTTAGTAAGATTGATATTATTATCAAACTGACCTCTTCCTTTGACTGTTAATGTTCCATCCATTCTTGTATTACCTAAAACCTCTAAGTCATTCTTGACACTCATGTAATTTGTGTTGATTTCATCAGAGAATATGGTGTCCGTGTAGAGCGTTTTGATTAGCCCCTTACTTGCAGACATATTGTCTACAACTTGATAAATTATTTCTGATCCTCCATCATCGGATGGGTAAAGGCCGCAAGGTGCGTTTGCAGTCGTATCAATAAGAGCATCAGCAGAGTGCGTGTAAACCGGGCATACTCTATCAAGCATCACCCTTTCACTTGTTGACGAATTTGCAGCAATATCTACTGCAACCGGGGCACCTGTTTCAGTGTGTATACCGATACCGCAATCTACTGATTTTGATTCCCATGCATCTCCTGTTGTGCTCTTAATCCACTTAATGCAACGAAGTCTGTTGTGACCTTTGGACTCTTTAAATGCTACGGCTGATCCTAGCATTGAGTTTGTGCCATCTACTCTTAAATATTCATATCCTCCCTCGCGGTCATAGGTTCCGACTAATGTACAATCCAATTGCAAAGATAGGCATTGGATGTTAGATATTTTCGTGAACGGATCGGATGCAGAGGCAAAGTAGAATTGATGGCCACCAGTGATGTTCAAGGAGTCATTAGCAACAGCATGGATTCTTGCCTTATTGAAATAGCGAAAATTTTCGGAAAATGATTGCTGACTTTTAGCTTGAAAAATGACCTTGAAGCTTTTTATAAAGCCTTCTTCATCAGGAGTAATTTTTGCCTTGACATCAAGAGTGGAGGGTGTACGAATTTTTGTGTAACCGACTCATGAGCGACACTGTCGCTCCGAACCGGAGACACCATGAGCAAGACG
>NZ_RHQP01000065.1:0-9832 GCF_003935465.1 Pseudomonas sp. o96-267 | reverse complement strand
CGCTGAGTTCGGTATAAGACATAGGGGCAGCACCGTACCGGAAAGGTCAGGTGTTGCACTCAGTTTTTGCCGCCGCCTAGTATATTAATAAGGAAAGGTCACACTCGTTCTGACAAGTATGTAGTCAGAGAGCTGGGAGGTCCGATACGCCTCGCACATTACCTTCATGCCAACGGAATCATCGATTGGGGTGCGGTGAAAAAACGGGATATCGTTGATTTCTTTGAAAATTGCGCTAAAGAAGAAGTCAGGCCAATATTTCGATTTTATCGATTCATTGATACCCGGCAAAAATTCCAAGATGGCCGTGGCAGGAAAAAATCGAAGCCTTCCACCAAGCCGCCTTACAACTTCCAGCTGATGATGCCCGATGATCTTAATCGGTTTCTCGCAGAGATCCGTTCACGCACAACAGACGCCGAGTATCTTGTTGCATGGCTTGTATGCCGAATGGGCATGACAGCGACCGCAGCCTTGAAGCTCAACCTCGACTGTGTTGAAATTCACGAAAATGGCCATATCGTGATCAAACCTGCTCGGGCGTGGCTTTCCGTCCCCAAGAGCATTGAAAGGATACTCCTTGAAGTCCTTTCTGAAATAAAGCCAGATTGGGCAGAGACCCCACCCAAAGAGCGGTCACTGATAAAGCTGTTTGCCAAACACATCCCGGCACAACCATATTTCATTGACAAGGCGTTCCAAGGAAAAACACGCATCCTGCGAAACTCGGCCATCTTCTCCGCCATGATGCGTGGAAACCTTGATCGCGTAACATTACACCACGCCATGGGCGTTTCGATGCCGCACCTCGTGCAACTGGAAAAGCTGCTGTCTGCCGACATTCATTGCCGCCTTGATCCTGAGTTCATCAAGAAGCGTAACAAGCACATCCTGGGCACAGCCGATGACTGACGCAACATGGTTCGTCTACATGCTGGAATGTCGTAGCAAGCGAATCTATACAGGGGTCACCCCTCGCCTGGATCAGCGCATCCTGGCCCACCAGAAGGGCCAGGGCGCACTGTTCACCAAGCTCGACTCACCGCAAGGCCTCATTGCCGCCAAGCCCTTTCCCAGCCAGCGAGAGGCTCGCCAGGTGGAGCTGCAGGTCAAACGCCTCCCCGCAGCCTACAAGCGGACCCTGGCCCGCCTTTGGTCAGAGCAGCACCCGATCGACGAGATCGCCCAGCAGCTTTTTCCGCCGCAGTAGCACCTCATAGGTGGCGAACTGCTCATGCAGCATGACGTTGCCCACCGTGTCGTCATAGGTCGTCGCAGAGAGGATCGCCCAGTCCGGCATGGACATGATCCGCTCGACCATCGCACCGCAGTAACGGGCGTTGACCAGCTTCTGGAAGGGATGGAAAGTCGGCTGATCGTCGCGCTCCAGGCAGGCGAGAGACTCATCAATTCCTCGGCGACACGCCAGCAGAGACGATCCCTGATCAAGTGCGAAAATGACTCCACGGTCCTGATTGGACAGCTCGGCCTTGAAGTTGAGCGCTCGATCTTCATTGCCGATCCAGAGGTCGAACACGGCAATCTGTGCAGTCTCCAACGGGTACTTCTCGCATAGGCTCTTGATGGCGTAGGCATGCCCCGACTGGGTGTGCATGCCCTCTGGTAAAACCACCTCGGCATACTCGTCCGCATCAGGGTCAGCGTGATCGTCATCGGTGAAGTCGTACACGTTCAGGCTGGCCTCCGCTGCGCGCAAGGCAGCAAAGCGCAGGCGCTCATCCGTGGCAGCACGCGCAGGCACGCCAACCACCACAGGAATGCCGAGAAACATCGCCAGGCGGTTCGCCACAAGCTCGGAGTAGACCTGCGCGGTGGCAGCTTCGTGGTCAACCTTGAGAACTGCGGAGAGCTGGCCGTCCTCGGCCCCAGTTGTACTGCGCGGGTTCGGGGATGCCGAACCCGTGATTTCATAGCAAAGGATTGGCATGGCAGTCAGGGATGCTCGAATGCCCAGGCATCGGCCAACAGCTCAGCCTGCGCAATCACTTTCTCGGTCGCCTCAAGCGCCTTGTCCGGCGGGTAGCGATGCTTGGCCAGCAGCACCTTGACCATTGCCAGCATCCTGGCCCGCGCCGACTGGCGGTTCTGCCAGTTGATCGTGGCCGATTTCCGCAGCTTGTCGGTTAGCTCCAGAGCCAGAGCTTTCAGCACCGGATGCCCCAGCTCGCGAACCGCCGACTCGTTCTCGGAAAGCGCCTGGTAGAACGCGAACTCCTCCTCGCTCAAGCCCTCCGGGGGCTTGGCCGAGTTGATCTCCTGGGCGAGCTTGATCAGTTCCTCGATGACTTCGGCGGTTGTCAGGCCACGGGTCTGGTAGCGGTTGATCGCCTCTTCCAGGCGCTTGGTGAACAGCTTCGCCTGGGTAGCGTTCTTCTGCCCCCGCGCCTTGACCTGATCGGCCACCAAGCGGCTCAGCAGCTCAGCGGCCAGGTTCTTGGTGGGCATTTTCCGAATCTGCGCCAGGAAATCCTCATCCAATAGCGAGATGTCAGGCTTGCTCATGCCCAGCGTGGCGAAGATGTCCTTGACCCCATCGACCAGCACGCCCTTGGCCACCAGCTGACGCAGCGCGGCCTCCTTTTCCAGCTGCGAGCGCATTTCGCCGGAGCGGGTCAGCTTCATCAGGCAAACACGCACGGCCTGGAAGAAGGCGATCTCTTCGCGTACCGCCATCGCCTGCGCCGATGTGCCAGCCAGAGCCTGCGCCTTGGTGAGCTTGACGACCTGATCCAGATAGGCCCGCACGCCCTTGTTGCGACCCTTCTCGTCAGCTTCCGGGTTGAGCTTGAGCAGATGCTCCATTGCACCGCCAAGCAGCGCCAGGGCCTTCATAGGGTCCTCAAAGCCGCCGTAGTCGAACTTGGCGAAGAACTCGCGGCGGATCACGTCCAGAGTGTCGAGCAGGATCTTGAGAGCCTGGCCGCTGATATCGACAGGCTCACGGTCATCGCCGGTAGCCTTGGTGTAACGCCTGATGGCCTCGCGCAGCTCATGCCCGATGCCGATGTAGTCCACTACCAGGCCACCTGGCTTGTCCTTCCAGATGCGGTTGGTACGGGCGATGGCCTGCATCAGTCCATGCCCCTGCATCGGCTTGTCAACGTACAGTGTGTGGACGGGCGGAGCGTCGAAGCCGGTCAGCCACATGTCGCGGACAATGACGATCTCTAAGGGGTCATTCTCGTCCTTGAAGCGCTTGCCGAGCTGCTTTCGCTGGAGCGGGCTCGTCCTATGCTTCTGGTACTCCTCGGGATCAGCCGAGGAGCCGGTCATGATGATCTTGATCCGCCCGGAGTTGAGGTCATTGCCCTCCCACTCAGGGCGCAGCTTGACGATCTCCTCGAACAGGCGAACGGCCGCTTCACGCGAGATGGCCACCATCATGGCCTTGCCGGCAATGGCTTCCTTACGAGCCTCCCAGTGCGCGACGAAATCCTCGGCCAGGGTAGTGAGGCGGCCATCGGCCATGGCTAGTGCTTCCAGCCGCGTCAGGCGGCTGGCCGTCTTATTATGCTCGCTCTCGTCCTCGGTCTCGGTCGCCTCCAGGAATTCCTCCAAGAGATCCTGCTTTTCGGCCTCGTTGAAGCGCAGCTCGATAATCCGCGACTCGTAGCTGACCGGAACGACGGCCTCGTCTTCCTGTGCGGCAATCATGTCGTAGATATCAACGCAGGTGCCGAACACATCCTCGGTATCCCGGTCATCGTCGCTGACGGGGGTGCCGGTCATGCCCAGGTAAATGGCATTGGGCAGCGCGTCGCGCATGTACTTGGCCAGTCCGTACTTGGTGGTGCCGCTCTTGGTGTCCAGCGAGGCCTTGAAGCCGTATTGGGTGCGGTGCGCCTCGTCGGCGATCACGATCACGTTGGAGCGTTCGCACAGCTTGGGAGCGCTGGTCTGCCCGCGCTCCGGGGCAAACTTGTTGATCGTGGTGAAGAAGATGCCACCGGCCTCGACAGACGAAAGCAGGTCGCGGAGATCGTCCCGGCTGTCGGCCTGCTTGGGCGTAGCTCGTAGAGACCACCTACAGTCAGCGAAGGTCTCGAAGAGTTGCCCATCCAGGTCGTTACGGTCGGTTACCAGCACGACCGTAGGGTTCTTGAACTCCGGTCTGTCGCGTAGCGCCATCACATAGAACAGGGCCAGCAGCGACTTGCCGGAGCCCTGGGTAAACCAGATCACGCCGCCCTTGCCATCGTGACGCTCCAGTAGCGCACCCACGGCACGCTCCACGGCCTTGAGCACACCGCTGTACTGGTGCCACTGGGCAATGATCTTGAAGGACGTGCCGCCATCGGTGCCGCCGTAGGCGACGAAGCCCCGGAAGAACGTCATCAGCGTCTCGGCGTTGAGCAGGCCGCGCACCATCACTTCCAGCTCCAGAAGCGACTTGGGCGCGACTTTATCGCCGAGCAGTCGCCAGCGCGAGAAGCGGTTGAAATCGGCCGTCAGCGAGCCATAGCGGGCCACGACGCCATCGGAAATGATGTTGAGCAGGTTGAAGTAGAACAGCTGCGGGATGTCGGTCTTGTAGGTCTGAATCTGATTGAAGGCAGACTGGATGTCAGCGTTCGGGTCGGCCGGATTCTTCAGCTCGACCACCACCAGCGGCAGGCCATTCACGAACAGAACGATATCCGGCCGCCTGACCTGCTGACCATGCACAGTGAACTGCTGAACAGCCAGCAGGTCGTTCGGGCCGGCAAAGTCGATCACCTGAACCCGTGGGAAGGTTCGCGTCCCATCACTCTCGATGCGCTCGACAGGTACGCCATCGCGTATCCAGCCGTAGACCTCTCGGTTGCCGTCCACCATCGACTGCGCGCTGTAGAGGACCAGCCTGGAAACCGCGGCATCAGCTTCCGCAGTGCTGATCCCAGGGTTCAGCCTTTCGATGGCATCGCGCAGGCGGTTTTGCAGCACCACCTCGGAATACTTCTCGCGCCCGCCTTCCGTGCCGCCTGGGGAGACGACTTCGCCTTTCAGGCTGGTGAACTCCAGGCTCTCCAGCCACCCCAGGCACGCTTGCTCCAGATGGTTTTCGTTCATTCCCGCACATCGTCCTTCGGCAGATAGCGCCCCCTGCGGCCAAAGGCTCTACAGCGGGCGCCGAATGGCAAAGTGCTGATGGTTGCAGGATCACCCTAGGAAAACAATTCGCCTTGCCCAGAGGCTCGCAGAGCGCCCTGGCCAGCGGCTTCATGAAGAACGCCCTCAACCAGGTCGCTCAGCAGCAGGTCGGTATCCAGGTACTGCTCAAGAAGCTGGATGTGCTCCGGCGTGTTTTGGTCCCCGATGCGGTCATGCAGCCAGTCATCGCAGTCCTGCTTGCTCAGCAGGAGTGCCAGGCGCTCTTCTGCGCTTAGCTCCGCCAGCGCTTCTTCGGCCTTGGCCCGCACATCGGCAGCTACCTGCTCTGCAAACATGAAACCCGTGTCGAGTACACAGATTTCCGCCCAGTAGGAATCGCAGCCGTCTACGAAGCCAAAGGGCGGCATTCCGCTCAACTTCTGAATCGATGCCTCGATGACCTTGCGATCCAGCGTGGGCAGCAGCAGCTCCGCAAAGGCGTTGCCCATGTCGAGTAGCAGCTTGACGGCAGTTTTATGCTCATCCAGCTCAGCCTCCAGCTCATCCGCTGCGCTGCAAGCCTCCAGCAGTGGCAAGGCCGCCGCATCGACCAGTCGCAACGACATGGCCACGGACGGCTCCAGGCAGGCCTGCGCGGCCCATTCAAGCATCGCGGGGCTGAGGCCTGGGGCTGGGTCAATGTTCGCTCTCACACTGCGCGGCAGCGTTACCGCCTCGAAGAGATTCAGCGCCGTGCGCTGTACAGGCTGCATGCTTGCGAACGGTGGCTCGCCGCCACATTCGCTGAGATCCAGCTCAGTGCTCAGCACCCTGACCAGGCCATCGTCGGCAATGCTGATCGAGGTGATCTCCGGCTTTAGAAGGCCGGCAAGCCGGCCCTTGAGCAGCGGCAGGATCTCGACGCCCGGCCAGCGAGCCAGCTCCACGAGCAGATCGCCATCGTGGAGCAGAAAATCTGTCTCCACAGCGTGGAGAGGGTAGTTATGCATTCACAACGCTCCTGACAATGGATTCGGCTTCGGGAAGACGAATCTCGCCGGAAATCAGCTTGGGCAGCAGGGCGTCGCGAATCTTTGTTAAGACTTGCACTTGTTTACAATTTGCGAAAATTTCTGATCGCCATCCTGAAACAAGATCATCGAAGGCTCTGAATACATATTCATCAGCAATTACTACCGGCAGCCTGTAGGCATTCCCCCGATTCAAGCCAGGCACCGCCGCATCAGTATTCATTTCCTCAAGGCCAAGCGTTTTCAGAAGATAGTAGCAATACGTCAGAGGCTTATCCGTCTTAACGAAAAAAACAGTGTCGATAGGAAAGAACGGACGATCCTCCCAGTAAATACTGCCGACTGTTCCTTTCCGTCCAACCACGACTGAAGGCCCTGCAACCAAAGCCTGATTGTGATAACCAGTAATTCCGCCGGACCCATAAACTGGGACCTGGCCATCAACCCGATCAGTAGACTTCAGTGCTTTTCCATAAGCCAACTCCATCAGGTCTTCAACTTTTCCAACCCTCCATCTCTTTGGAACCATCCCTTGTTCGGAATCCTCAAAGCTGTCAGGAAAAAGTGCCGCTGTAGCAGCATCCATGCGCTCGGGTTGCCGGCCCTCAGCCTTCGCGCGCACCGGCTCAAAATCGACGAACCACGACTTGAAGATGGCTTGGGCCATGGCCTCTAGGGTGGCGTTGGTTTCGCGCAAGATGGCAATGCAATCGTCCAGCGAGCCAAGAATCTCTCCGATTCTGAGCTGGACGTGCAATGGAGGAAGCATGATGGGGACTGAAGCAAGTATGCCTGTATTCAAGTTGGGCATCGTCGCGCCCACCGCATGACGAACTAGCCACTCCTTTGTTCTAGGAGAGCGCAGGTGGTAAGAAATGAATCTTTCATCTGCAACGCTCTTATCACCAAGCCTTACCTTTAAGCACCCAGTACCACATAGCCATCCCACTTCATGCGGCTGAATTAGTGCATTTTTAGTCACATCACCACGACGACTGAAGACAATATCACCCAAGTGGAGCTTGTGCTGAGAAAGCCTTTCAACGTCTGAGTCATCAATCCTGGCAATTCCGATCTCACTAATTCCGCCATCACCAATATTGGTAGGCATAACGACAGGCACGCCATGCTCTTTATAATCTGAGGTGTGGAGCTGACTGCCGAAAGGACCAGTCTGAATTGCTCCCCCCTGAGCGTTACAGATCGCACCAAGGGTTGTGGATTGCCACTCAGAACTCATAGCCCATCCCCTTCAGCCGTTGCAGGATCACCTGCTCAATCGCGTTACGCTCAGCAATCTGAGAAACAAGCTGCTCGGTCAGACGGTCCATCTTCTCACCGAAAGGCTCGTCATCACCTTCCACCTCCTCGGCACCGACATAACGGCCCGGCGTCAGCAAGAAGCCATGCTTTTGCACATCTTCATAGCTGGCCGAGTAGCAGAAGCCCGGCACATCCTCGTAGGGCTCCCCATCGCTGAACACAGTATTCCGCCAGCGGTGGTAGGTCTGTGCGATGCGCGTCATGTCAGCGTCAGTGAACTCGACCTGGGTACGCGAGATGCGGCTGGAGGCCGACTTGCGGGCATCGATGAAGAGAATCTGGTTGCTGCGATCCGCCTTGCCGTTCGGGCCTATACGCTTGTCCCTGGAGAGGAACCATAGGCACGCGGGAATCTGGGTGTTGGAGAACAGCTGCCCTGGCAGGGCGACCATGCACTCCACTACATCCTTGATGATCATGTCCTGGCGAATCTCGCTCTCGGCGGACTGCTGCGAAGACATCGAGCCATTCGCCAGCACGACGCCCGCGCGACCGCGACTGGAGAGGCGGGCCAGCATGTGTTGCAACCAGGCGTAGTTGGCATTGCCCTTGGGCGGAATGCCATGCACCCAGCGCGGGTCGTCTTGCAGCTTCTCGGCCTCCCAATCTGAGATGTTGAACGGCGGGTTGGCCAGGATGTAGTCGGCACGCAGCGTCTTGTGCTGGTCGTTGGTGAAGGTCGAGCCGTAAGTCTGGCCAATGTTGCCTTCCAGGCCATGCACAGCCAGGTTCATCAGGCACAGGCGGCGGGTTTCGGCCATCTTCTCCTGACCATAGATCGGCAGATCACCCGAAGAGCCAAGCTGCTTGGCGTGGGCATCCTTGAACTTGGTCGACTGCACGAACATCCCGCCTGAACCACAGGCCGGGTCGTAGATGGTGCCCTTGAACGGCGCGAGGATTTCCACCAGCAGGGAGACCAAGCTCTTGGGCGTGTAGAACTCGCCGGCACGGGCACCCTCGTTCAAGGCGAACTGGCCAAGGAAGTATTCGTAGACCTCGCCGAAAACATCCCGGCTGCCGTGCTGCTTGGGGTCAAACTTCAGCTTGGCGATCAACTGGAACAGCTCGCCGAGCTTGCCAGGCTCCAGCTCCAGCCGTGAGAACTCGCGGTACAGCACGCCTTTAAGGCTGGGGTTCTCCGCCTCGATCAGCGCCATGGCCTTGTCGAGTTGCTGCGGGAAGTCGGCCGCTGCTGCCTTTTCCAGCAGCTTGCTGAACTTGGCCTCTGCCGGCACCCAGAACACGTTGTCCTGGGTGAAGAAGGTCTTGTCCTCGATGAAGACAGCAGCACTCTCGGCACGCAGTTCCTCGTCTTCAATGTACAGCTCCGACGACGGATCGGCCAGGCGCTCACGGATCACATCGGCCTGGGCGTCGTACAGGTCGGACACATACTTGAGGAACACCAAGCCCAGCACGGGGTACTTGTATTCCGCCGCCGACACCGAACCACGCAGCTTGTTGGCTGCATCCCACAGCGTCTTCTTGAACTCTTCACTGGTCATCAGCTTGATCCTTTGCCTTGCTTCTGCGTTTCGTGGTTTTCCCTGCTGCGCCGCTGTCGGTGCCAGGAAGTCCGCTGTAGCCATCACGGGCCAGGGCGGCATTGAGGGTGACGCGGGAGACGCCAAAGTGGCTGGCGACCTCGGTCTTGGTAATCAACGGGTCTGCCAGCATGGCAGCGGCCTTGCGGACATCGGTCGGGGAGAGGGACGGCTTTCTGCCTCCCTTGCGTCCCCTGGCTCGGGCCGCTGCCAGTCCGGCCTTGGTGCGCTCCTGAATCAGCGCATGCTCGAACTCGGCCAGAGCACCGAACAGGTGGAACACCAGCCGACCGCCTGCGCTGGTCGTGTCTATCGACTCGGTGAGAGAGCGGAAGCCGATCTCACGCTTATCGAGGTCATGGATGATCTCGACCAGATCCTTGAGCGACCGGGCAAGCCGGTCGAGCTTCCAGACCACCAGGGTATCGCCCTTGCGCATGGATCGCAGACAGGCTGTCAGCTCGACACGCTCGCGCAGCTTGCCGGTGGCCTTCTCATGAAACACCTGCTCACAGCCGGCCGCTCCGAGCGCATCCAGCTGGAGCTGCGGATTCTGGTCTTGGGTGCTGACTCGTGCGTAGCCAATGATCATAAAACGTACCTTATGTGTACGTTGATTGTTTTACGTCATTTCTTACGCTTGAGCAAGCCGATCAGGGGTGGTTTTGATGTCGTTTTCAGAAGACGGCTGCACTGAACGTCAGAAGCCGACTGCACTATAGCAGCGGAGGGGTTGGATCCATCAGGCAACGACGGGCTGCTGCCGGCCCAGACCGTGTAAAAACGTTGGCATCGTCCTTGCTGTGATTTGATGGATTCAAAATCAGCGGGGGACGCCAA
>NZ_RHQP01000064.1:0-10131 GCF_003935465.1 Pseudomonas sp. o96-267 | reverse complement strand
GATCCATTCGACCGAACCACCAACAGGACTCAACCACCACCCTGTCGACCGGCGCGCATTCTACACGCCAGATCCAGTTTTGCAAGCCCTTCATTTAACTTAACTCATTGATTAACAAGAAGTTTTTGAAGCGCTTCATCGCTGAAGTGGCGCGCATTCTACCGCCAGCAGAATGCGCGTCAAGCAGAAATTGCAGTTTTATGACTTATAACGCTTCAAGTGCTTCACGCAGCCCGCTGCGTCGCTCCACGCGTCGCTGCACTGCCTGCTCGAAGATGCCTGGGCGACTTTCAATGAGACTGAACCAGTGACGCGCTCGCGTGATACCGGTGTAGATCAGCTCTTTGGTCAGCACCGGGTTGAGGCTGTCAGGCAGGATCAACGCGCAATGAGCGAACTCCGAACCCTGCGACTTGTGCACGGTCATCGCGAACACGGTCTCCACCGCGCTCAGGCGACTGGGCAGGATATGGCGCAAGGTGCCACTGCCGTCATTACGCGGAAATACCACCCGCAATACCTGGCGCTCAGGTGCACCTGGAGATTCAGGCGGTTCCGGCAGCCGCAGCGCAATACCAATGTCGCCATTCATCAGCCCAAGGCTGTAGTCATTGCGCGTTACCAGCACAGGTCGACCTTCATACCAGCCCTGCGCCTGCTCTAGGAGCCCACGGCGCATCAACGCTTCGGCGATACGCTCGTTAAGCGCCTCCACGCCCCATGTGCCTTTACGAACCGCACAGAGCAACTGGAACCGGTCGAACGCCGCCAGGACATCACCGGCCCAGCCATCCCAGGCATGGACATCGGCACCAGGAGCGGGACGCCCGGCCTGCATCAGCTGCAGATAATGTGCATAGCCCAGCGGACGATGCTCGCCATCACCCTGTCCGTCTATTAGTAGTCGCTCCAGCGCACGATCCTGCTCGCCCGTCAGGCGCAGCACATGCAGGTCGTCCGTACCTGCTGCCAGAGTCGCACGTGCTGCCTGCGCATCGCTCTGGTTCACCGCACGCGCCAGGCGCCCGATGCCCGAGCCACTGCCGAAACGCCGTGAGTGGCGCAGCATGACGATATGCTGCGCCAGCGCCTGGTCACCGCTTACCAGCGCCGGGTCTTCCAGTTGCTCCCCCGTCTGCTGTTCCAGCCAGGTACGCGTAGCCTCGCTATAGCCGCCACTTTCAGCCTCCCGACACAGGTCACCCAGCACCGCACCGGCCTCCACCGACGCGAGCTGATCCTTGTCGCCCAGCAGAATCAGACGCGCATGCGTCGGCAAGGCATCCAGCAGGCTGGCCATCATCTCCAGATCGATCATCGACGCCTCGTCGACCACGAGGACGTCGAGCGGCAAGGGGTTGGCCGCATCGTGACGGAAATGGCGGCTGCCGGGACGACTGCCCAGCAGGCGATGCAGCGTCGTCACCTGGGTCGGAATCTGCTCACGCACCCGCTCGTCCAGCGCCAGGGACTGAACCTGCGCGCCGATGGATTCAGTCAGACGCGCGGCGGCCTTGCCCGTAGGCGCCGCAAGACTCAGGCGCAGCGGTTCGCCTGTGGCCATGGCAGACGCCTGCAGCAGCGCCAACAGACGGACTACCGTAGTCGTCTTGCCGGTTCCGGGTCCCCCGGTGATCAGCGTGAAGCGTCCCTGAGCGGCCATGGCACAGGCCAACTTCTGCCAATCGGCCAGGCGCTGGCCGTCCACCACCAGCGCGTCGGGAAAGAGTGAAGCCAGGCGCGCAGCCAGATCGGCGGGTGCGGCTGCGCTCGCCTGTAGACGCTGGGCGATGTTGCCTGCCACCTGGCGTTCGTAGTTCCAGTAACGGCGCATATAAAGGCAGGTGCCACTGAGCACCAGCGGCGCACCTTCTGATTCCAGCAGCGAGCTACCGGCAAGAGCCGCCAGCCATGACGCCAGGCTGAGCCCGGCCAGCACCTGCGACGGCAGGATCATCGCTTCTTGCGCATCCTCACCTTCCGGTGGCAAAGACAGGATGAAATCAGGGTTAGCCAATGTGGCTGCCAGGTCGAGACAGACATGCCCCTGCCCCAGCTGATGGCTGGCCAACGCGGCGCCGAGCAGCAGCAAGGGCGAAGCGTCCGGGTCCAGTTCGGCAAACAGCTGCGCCAGAGCCCGATCCAGCTCGCGCAGCCAGCCACGCTCGCTCCATGTCGATAGCAGGGAAAAGAGTTCGGCGCGATCTCGCAGCGCCGGCGTCAGCATCGCACTCATGCCGCGCCCTCCTCGGCTTCGCCCATGAACAATGCATCCAGTCGCTCGATCAGCTCGCGAGGCGGCCGGGCCAGGTAGGCGCCCTGCTGCGGTGCTCGGATAAAGAGGTAGAGCGCGCCACCCAGATGCTGGTCATAGTCGTAATCCGGCAGGCGCAGACGCAACTGCCGATGCAGCGCCAGCACATAGAGCACGTACTGCAAGTCATAACGGTGGCTGGCGATGGCCACTTCCATCGCTTCATGGGTGTAGGCGCCATCATCGCTGCCGAGCCAGTTGGACTTGTAATCCGCCACGTAATAACGCCCCTGATGTTCGAATACCAGATCGATGAAACCCTTGAACATGCCGTTGAGGGTATCGGCACGCAGCGGCTGCCTGGCGATACCTGGCAACTCGCACTGCTGCACCCACTGATCCAGCAGCCTGACGTCCACCCCGCGCGCTTCGAACCAGAACTCCAGTTCGGGCTGATACTGCGTCAGCTCCGCCAGCACCACGGCATCCGTGCCCTCCAGCTGCAGCGGCTGGGTCAGCAGCGCCAGCAGCCAGTCCTGCAACGGATCGATCCAGCTTTCCAGTCCACGACGCTGACAACGCCTGGCCAGCGCCTCGCGCAGTTTTGACGGTTCCCGCACCAGCGCCACAAAGCCTTCCTGGGCCGCCATTTCCAGCAGGCCATGGAGGAAGGTGCCGGGGTTCGGCCCGCGCGGAAAACGATGCAGCCCCTGAGCGGAGGCCGGCAGCGGCGCCAGAGCCAGCAACGGATCTTCATCGTCGATGGCGGTCTGCATCGCCGGACTGTCGGGGGCGGCGTCTTCGTGGCGGCTGGCCTGGCGGGGCGCGTCCTCGTCCAGACGTAGCGCACTGTAGGAGGCGATCCACCAATGTTCGGCGGCGCGTCGTACTGGCGTGCGCCACTGCGGCTCGAACTGCTCATCTTCGATCATGCGATAGCGCTGCTCGCTGGCGGCCGGCACCGGCGCCACGGTACTTTCAAACCCGGATGCAAAGGGCTCGAGCCAAGCGGTGAGTTCGTGACTGGTTGTCAGCGACGCGCCGCCACCGAGCAGGTAGCCCAACGCCGACTCATGCAGGCGCGACTTCTTGCTGTTGCCGATCTTCAGATCCGCCACACCCAGCCAGCAGGCATGCCGGGCGCGGGTCAACGCCACATAGAGCAGGCGCAGGTCTTCGCCCAGGCGCTCACGCTCGGCGCGCGCCAGGCTGTCTTCATCGGCCTTGAGCACCAGCCGGCGACGTTCACCGTCGTGGATCTGCAGCGGCTTCTTGTCGTCCACTGGGCGGAACGCACAGATGAATGGCAGGAACACCAGGGGATACTCCAGGCCCTTGGACTTGTGGATGGTCACCACGCGCACCAGTGCCTCGTCGCTCTCCAGGCGCAACACCTGCTCGTCGGCAGCCTGGCCCTCACCGGCCAGCAACTCGCCCAGGTGGCGAATAAGCGCCAGCTCGCCATCGAGTTCGGCGGCAGCCTGCTGCAGCAGTTCGGCCAGGTGCAGCAGGTTGGTCAATACCCGCTCGCCATCGTCACGTCCCATCAGCCGCTGCGGCAACTCGAAGTCCTGCAGCAACTGGCGCAGCATCGGCAGCACACCCTGGCGCTGCCAGCGCTGGCGGTAGTCGCGGAACTGCATGACGCGGCGTTCCCAGGTGCGCTCGTCGAGGTTGAGCTGCTCCAGTTCGCTCAGTGCCAACCCCAGCGGCGCGCTGGCCAGCGCCGCCCGCCGCGGGCGATCCTGATCCGGCTCGGCACAGGCACGTAGCCACAGCAGCAGGTCGCGTGCCTCCTGTGCAGCGAACACCGAATCCTTGTCGGAGAGATAGACACTGCGCACACCGCGCGCAGCCAGCTCGCCGCGAATGGCCTGCGCCTCATTGAAGTCGCGCACCAGCACTGCGATATCGCTGGGACGCAAGGCACTCAGCACCCCCTCTTTGTTGAAGCCGGCCTGTCCGCGTTGCCCCAGATCCAACAGCCGCACGATCTCGCTGGCCGCACCGGCGGCCACCACATCCAGATAGACGCCCTTGGCAACCGGCTCGTCGCTCGCCAACTGCCACACCGTCAGGGCTGGCTGGGCCTGGCCGCCGACGCTCCAGACTTCGCGCCGGCCCTGTGCACCCACTTCGATGAAAGGCAGATCGTCGCGCAACAGAAAGGCCCCTTCGCCGCCGTCACGCTGTTCGGCACGCAGGAAACCCCCGTTGACGGCATCGACCATGGCCTGACTGGAGCGAAAGTTCTTCTCCAGGTTGTCGTGCCGACCGAAGGCCGCCCGACGCGCACGCAGATAGGTATGAATATCGGCGCCACGGAAGGAGTAGATGGCCTGCTTGGGGTCGCCGATCATGAACAGACCACAGTCGTCGCGGTTGGCGTCGACCTCGTAGAGCGTATCGAAGATGCGGGACTGCAGCGGGTCGGTGTCCTGGAATTCGTCGATCATCGCCACCGGGAACTGGCGGCGAATCACCTCGGCCAGGCGCGTGCCGTTGCTGCCTTGCAGGGCAGCGTCCAGGCGCACGAGCATGTCGTCGAACCCCATCTCCGCGCGCTGGCGTTTCTCCCAGTCGAAGCGCTGGCGAACCCAGGCTGCCGCGTGTCGCACCGCCGCATCAGCGGGGTCAGGCAAGGCGGCGAGCTGCGCCTTGAGCAGAGCCATGGCGTCCAGCGCTGGATGACCCGGCACTTCGCCCTTCCAGGCTTCCGCAAGACCGTCGGGGGTCAGGCGAGTGACCCCCGTGCCCCGGTCGAGCCGCGACTCTTCGCCGCCGGCCCACTCACGCAACTTGGCCAGCCAGGGGTTATAGAAGCGCGCCTGGATTTTCTTGCCATCCACCTGCTTGGCCGCCACTGCTGCATCCAGCAACAGCTGCAACTCATCGGCCCAGGCCAGCCAGGGCGACTTGAGCGCGGCAAGCGCCTGCTCGCGCTGCTGCAATGCGTTGTCGAGCAGTTCGCCCAGCGCCTGCGCCGGAGCCTCGCCCTCTTCACTCAGCAGCGGTCGTAGCTTTGCGCCCAGCACGGAGGGCGTGCCCCAGGCACTTGCCACCCATTGCAGCGCCGCGCCCTGCAGTGGATAGCAGTGCTGGCGCCAGTAATCGCGCACCACTTCGGCCAGCAGCTCGCTGTGGTCCGTCTCCAGGGTCTGGCTGAACAGGCTGCCGCTGTCGAAGGCATGCTCGCGCAGCATGCGCTGACACCAGCCGTGAATAGTGGACACGGCTGCCTCGTCCATCCACTGCGCTGCCAACTCCAGGCGGCGGGCGCACTCGTCCCACTGCGTCTGGGCGAAATCACCGCGTAGCTCACGCAGCAGGTCATCGCCCTGGGCATCACCGCGGAATACGGTCGCAGCTTCGACCAGGCGCGCGCGAATCCGGTCGCGCAGTTCGCGCGTGGCCGCATCGGTAAAAGTCACCACCAGAATCTGCGGCGGTAGCAACGCCTCGCGGAACGCGGCGTCGCCGCCATGGCCGAGAATCAGCCGCAGGTAGAGCGCGGAAATGGTGAAGGTCTTGCCCGTACCGGCGCTGGCCTCGATCAAACGGCTGCCGTGCAGGGGAAACGTCAGGGCCAGTGGGCGCTGTTGGCTCATGCTGAGTCCTCCTCGAGCGCCTGGGGATGACTGTCGAGCAGAGGCTGGTAGAGCTGCTCGCTCCATGCCGGAAACTGACCATCGGTGGTAAGCGCGGCGTAATTCGGGAACTGCCTAGCCAGACTGGCGCTTCCCTGGACTTCACCTGTGAGGTTGTAGCCGCCCTCGTAGACACTACGGGCCTTGTCCTCGTTGTTGTCCTGCAACCAAGCCAGCGAGGTTTTCAGGGCGACCGGCAGGGGTGCCTGCATGCCGGCGCTCCAAGCTTGCAGCCAAGTGGTCAGTACACGGGCTGCGTGCTCCGCAGGTAGTGGCTCGAACGCCAAGCTGCGATCCTCGCCGACCAGCAAGGTGGTCAGCGGCACACCACAGGCCGCGGCGATGACGTGCAACGCATAGGGCCGCAGCAGACGATGCCATTTCCAGCTCTTGTCTTTGTGCAGTGCACCCGGTAGCAGCTCCAGGCGCGCCAGGCTGCCATCGGCCTTCTGCCTCAACCCGGCGAGCCAGCCATCGAGCTCAACACCGGCTGCACTGAAGAGCAGACGCTGTGGCGACTCGACCGGAGTCGGCCAGCACAGGCAAAGCCCCTGATAACGCCGCAACTGCGCCGGCAGCGGCTCCAGCAAGGCGTTGCGATACTGTTCGCCAAAACCAGCCAGCGGCAGGACACCACTGCGCTGCAGGCGATCAGCTGCCGCCCTCAGCGCATCGTCGTGGTCCCCGTCGCCTGCTACCGCCGCCTTGAGCAAGGTTTCCTGCAACTGGTAACGCTGCAGGCCGTCGAGGGCGAACGGTTCACTGTCGAGCTGCGCCTGCTCTTGTTCATCGAGAAACACCTTGAGGCGGCGGGTGAAAAAACACTTCACCGGGTCACGCAGAAACGACTGCAACAGTTCGGGCGTGATCTGTTGCCCCACCTCCCAGGCCGATAAGGGCGCAGCGCTCTCACCCGCCAAGGCCTGGCCATGCAGGGCGGCCCACTCGTGGGCATAACTGAACAGTTGCGCCTCGCCATTGAAGTACCGGCGGCTGAAAGGCTGCAAGGGATGCTCGGTGGTCAGGCCATGCAGAACGTCGCCGCCATCGGCCAGCGTCCAGGCACTGCCAAGGTGGTCGCGCAACTGGCCGACCAACACGGACGGCGGGCGCTCGCTGTTGTCGCGAATGCTGCGCCCTACCCAGCTGATATAGAGACGATCACGTGCTGCCAGCAGTGCTTCGAGCAGCAGATAGCGATCATCCTCGCGGCGTGAGCGGTCACCGGGGCGGTAATCACCGGCCATCAGATCGAAATCCAGCGGCGCCTGACTGCGCGGATAGTCGCCATCGTTCATGCCCAGCAGGCAGACCTGACGGAACGGAATCGCGCGCATCGGCATCAGCGTGCAAAAATTAACCGCACCGGCGAGAAAGCGCTGACTCAGCCGCCCCTGATCGAGCCCGCCGAGCCAGGCTTCGCGCACCACTGGCAGAGTCAGCGCTTCGCCCAGCGTCGCAGCCTCGCACAGCTCCAGCCAGGCATCCAGCGCATCGAGCAACTGAGTCGTGAGCACGTCTTCGCGGTCGTTTTGTGACAGGAAGAAATCGTCGAGCACGCTGCGCAAGCGTAAGCCCCACTGCACCGGTGTGGCCGGCTCACGCATTTGTTGCAGGTGGCGGTCGAGGGTTTCCAGCAGGCGCGTTACCGGGCCGATCAATGCAGCATCGAGCCCGCCGATCTCGTCGTAAGGTTCGATACCGGCAAAGGCGTCGGCCGTGCCCACTGCATAGCCCAGCAGCATGCGCCGCAAGCCGAAGCGCCAGGTGTTCTGCTCCAGATTCTCGCCGAGGCCCAGCGACTGCCGCTGAGTCGCGTCCAGCCCCCAGCGCACACCGGCACCCTCCAGCCAGCGGCGCAACGTGGGCAGCTGATCCTCGGCAATGGCGAAGCGTTGACGCAACGCGGCGACATCCAGCAGATCGAGAATCTCGCTGACGCTGAAGCGGCTGTCCGGCAGACGCAGCAAATGCTCCAGCGCGATGATCATTGGCTCCTTACCGCGCAGCCCCTGGTCGGCCAAGGTGAAGGGAATGAACCGCGGGTCGTCGCTGGCGAACTGGCCGAATACGGCCTGAATATGCGGTGCGTAGGCATTGACGTCCGGCACCATGACGATCACGTCGCGCGGCCGCAGCGTGGCATCCTCGCTGAAACTGGCCAGCAGTTGATCGTGCAACACCTCCACCTCGCGCTGAGCGCTGTGGGCGATATGAAAGCGCAGCGAATGATCACGCGCGGGGTCGACCGGCGGCCAGGTGCTGCGCGTTTCCGCCAGCGGACGCAGGTCGAGGATATCGTTCTGTAGTTGGCCAAGCAGGCTGTTCTCGTTGGCCGGGCTGAACAGGTCGATACGGTCGAACTGCTCGCGGTAACGCTGCGGCTCGTCGTACTGATCCAGCAAGTTGATGTAGTCGCGCCCCTGCTTGCCCCACGCCGCGAGCAGCGGCTGCCCGTGCTGGTGCATGTCTTCCTGCTCGAACAGGCCGATCTGGGCACTTGGTTTTCCCTTGCGCTGCTGACGGCGGTATTCGTGGCGCAGCAGATCCTTGTCTTCGACGATATCGCCCCAGTGGTGCTGACAAGGGTTGTGCACGTAGAGCATGACCTGGCTGAAACGCGCCATGGCCGCCAGCGCCTCCAGCACCTGGGCCGGCAACGAGGAAATACCGAAAACGGTGATGCGCCGAGGCAGCCCAGGAGGCACTGCATCCAGCTCGCCCATTCGCGCGACGAAGCGCGGATGCACGCCAGCGCGACTTCCAGCCAGGTGCTGCTCGCCAACGTCCGCCAGCAAGGCACGCCACAGTGCGGGTTGCCAACGGGAATCGCCCTCCAGCACCCTTTCGCCACTGCGCGAGGTACGCAGACGATCATGTCCTGCCGCCCAATCCGCCAGCCAGTCGGCGCGATAGACCTGGTATTGATCGAGCAGATCGGCCAGGCGCTCGGCCAGTTGGTGGCGCTTGCGCAGGTCCTGATCATCAGCAAGGAAGCGGCGCAGCGGAGCGAACGCCTCCTCGGCCAGCAGGCCCGGCAACAGCCGCATCAGACGCCATGTCAGCGGTGCCTTGTCCAGCGGCGACTGCTGCGGAATCGCATCCTTGCCCAACACGTTGCGGTACGCCTGCCAAAGAAAGCGTGCAGGTAGATCGACATCCAGCGCCGCCGCGATACCGCAACCATCGCGCTCGGCCAACGCCAGCTTGAGCCACTGGGCGATGCCATTGCTCTGCACCAGCAGCACCTCGTTCTCCAGCGGCCGTAGCGGATAGCGCCGCATCCACTGCACCGCTAGCGCACGCAGCTCTTCGAGGTGATTACCGTGAATGACGATAAGGCCGGGGGACAGCTCCGGGCTGGCGGGCATCGACTGACTCCTGTCGAAAATCGAAACGCAAGTTTGCCAGCATTTGGCGACAAGGTGCGTCATCAACGGCTATGTCACAAACGACCTGAAGCATTTGAGGCCGACCCAAAACGAAAAGGCCGGTCAACGACCGGCCTTGGTGGTAACGACAGCTGCAGGCGTCAATCAACCATGAGCTTGTCGCGATTCTTATCCAGAGTCGCCTCACCGATACCTTTGACTTCAAGCAACTCGTCAACCGAAGCGAAGTTACCGTGAGCCTCACGATAAGCCACGATTGCCTGCGCCTTGGTTGCTCCGATACCTGCCAACTCGCGCTGGAGAGTGTCGGCATCAGCAGTATTTAGATTGACGGTAACCGCCTGGGCAACCTGCGCAGAGGCCGTGGCGGCTGGTTCAGTCTTCGAAGTTTCTACTGCCGAAGCAGCAAGAGAGAGTGAGGTGAGAACGGCGAATAGAACGGAGGCAAGGTAGGCTTTCATCATCTTAACGTTCCTTGTAAGTGAGTAAGACGAGCAAGTTAGGCTCGTTCTTGAACCTAGACGCTATTTCCTCACTGTCAAACTGGAATGGGCGAGATCCGTCACCACTCGGTTGACGAGAAGGGCGAACTGATCGATGAAGCCAACAGGATTATACCAATGCCTTATCTACTCTCCCTCCAAACCTCCGCAGCCAGTGGCAGCTCATTTAGCTCAGCACGCGCCTCGCGCCAGGTTGGGTAATGCTCGGTGAGGATGGAGATGAAACGCTCGCTATGGGTAGGCTCCAGCAGATGCACCGAGGGTGTGCAGAATTTTGTGTAACCGGGGCTTGGGTTACTGCTGCGGCAGCCTGTCTTCGTAACTGATCGTAAAGC
>NZ_RHQP01000063.1:0-10344 GCF_003935465.1 Pseudomonas sp. o96-267 | reverse complement strand
TTCGCCCCCGCGCTCACCGACAGAGTGATTCTGCCGGCAGCACGGGGAGGTCGCTACTTTTTCAACAGAATCGGCCGGTTTCTGCCTGTTACTACCCTCTGCTTTACGGTATTTGGCACAAATCAGCGTATCGAAACTACCTTTCTGTCCCGATTTTCCTTGATAGCTGACATCGAAAGGTTGCCGGTAGCTGCTTCCTGGATGTGTCCGCTCCACCAAGCCATCATCGGGCGTCTGCGCTCGATGTAGTCCGCCCGGTTGTAAGCGCTGCGAACCTCGTCCTTGTCGACGTGGGCAAGCGCTACTTCGATCAGTTCAGGATCCCAGCCGTGTTCGTTGAGGATGGTGCTGGCCATTGAACGCATGCCATGGCTGACCAATCGCCCTTCGAAACCCATGCGCTTCAGCGCCATATTGGCGGTCTGGCTGTTGCAGTGGGTGCGAGGGTTCCGGTCTGCGGGGAATACGTATTCACGATGGCCGCTGTAAGGCTTGATTGCTTCCAGTAACGCGAGGGCCTGTTCCGTGAGCGGAATCATGTGCGTGCGGCGTTTCTTCATCCGCTCAGCCGGGATCGTCCAGATTTTCTTTTCGAAGTCGATGTCTGCCCATCGAGTGGTAGCTGCTTCCGCTGGTCGGGTCATGGTGTGAAGCTGCCATTCGATCAGGCAACGGGTCGTTCTTTTTATGCTGGCATTGGCAATTGCCAACATGAGCTCGCTCAGCTCGTCTGGGGGCAGTGCCGCCATGTTTTTCTTTTTTGGTTTCTTGAAGACAGAGCGGATGCCGCTGAGCGGGTTGGCATGGATCAGTCCCGAGTTGACCCCGTAGGTCATGATCTCGTTGAGCCGTTGCGTCAGCCGTTTAACGGTCTCAAGGCTGCCCTTGGTTTCGAGCGGCCGAAGCAGGTTGATGACCTGTGGTGCATTGATGGCTGAGATCGGAGCCGTACCTAAGTCCGGGAAAACGTGCAGCGTCAGTGAGCGCCAGATGTCCTCGGCGTAAGCCTGTGTCACGGAGTCTTTTTTCAGCTCATACCAGGCGGTAGCTACGTTCTGAAACGTGTGTTCTGTTGCAGCCCTCTTGGCTTGCTTCAGATTGTCCCGCTCTTCTTTGGGGTCGATGCCGGTGGCAAGAAGCTCCCTTGCTTCAACGGTCATTTTCCTTGCCTGGGCAAGTGACAGCTCAGGGTATGCACCAAGCCCCATGTTGATGCGCTTCTTGGTTACTGGGTGGTAATAGTTGAAATTCCACAGCTTAGAGCCATTGCTTCTCACTCGCATTTGTAATCCATCACCGTCGACCAGGATGTAATCCTTTTCCTTGGGCTTGGCAGCTTTGAGCTTGAGCTCAGAAAGGCGAGAGGCTTGAGCGCACATTGGTATTCCATGAGAGGTTTTGGTATTCCAAAAATTACCACCTGAATGCTTGGAATACCATTTGGAATACCGGGTTTCGCGGATCCAGTCGGACGCTATCGGATCGTGACGACGCTGAAAGCCCCGTATTCACTGGGTTTCGGGCACAAAAAAAGACGTCCGTGGACGTCTCTAGATGTTGTAATGGTGGAGCCGGGGGGATTTGAATCCAAAGACACAAATACCCAGCTCAAATCAGCGTTTCAGGCACTTGGCCTCGAAAAGCTGATTTGTAGGATTTCACTCAGTCGTTTAGCAGTATAGGAACCTTGAGCCTTCCGTCAAGAGCGCATCCAAATCGATTTTCACTTCAAAGGCTTAGCGCGGTACAGGGAGGGTGTACTGGGTTCAAATCCTCGATAGGGATTTGAACCGGCAGCTTGTTGGGGGCTCAGTTGACCGAGGTGGCGACCGAATTTAATCGCGCGGTTTCCTGCGTGGCTTCCTTCAGTAGCTTATCCCACGCGTCAGGTGGATGTCCGCTTGCGAGCATTTTTCGAAACACCTTGTAGGCGTCATCGCTGCTCTCATAGGCACGCTTGGTGTCGTCATCATTAACCCACGCCAAGACGATTATCTTGCTTGGGCCGTGGTACCGGAAGAACAGCCGATACTGCTGAAAAAACTTGGCACGGAACCAGTGCTTATGTTCCTCGCCCAATGTGCCACCTTGGCGGTATTCGGGCTTGCTCGGGTCTTGTGGGATAACGTCAAAAGCCAGCTTGGCGATGGCTGCTAGCCGCTTGGCTGCATTCTTCTTGCGATAACCCACGGAGTCTTTCTGTTTTGAGAGCTCAACTTGCTGAACGAGAGTTTCGAGCTGATCCAGAAACAAGGGGTGCGCAAATACTGTCCAGCCATGGGCAACCAGTGGCTTACCGTGGTCGTGGCTCATTCATCGTCTGCCGACAGCGGGGCATCCAGATCTATCTCATTGCTATCGACCAGCGAGTGGATGCGCGCCACGAGACTTGAATCTATGGCTTGCAGGTGCTGAGGGTTCGCTGCGATGTCATGTGCAAGAAAGTTGAGAAACTGGCCGATTGCCGGGTCATCCTCAGAGTGCTCAGCACGGCTCAGTACGACCTCACCGCTGGGGCGAATCGAGTAATGGATTTTGTCGCGCTTGTTTAGCTGAAGTGCGCGGCGAACCGTCTCTGGTACCGTCGTCTGGTAGCGGTCGGTAAGGGTGGATTCGACTTCGAGTGCTCTGGCCATGATCTGCTCCGGCTCGTGTGAGTGATCTCAAGGTAATGCAAGTGCATTTTTTGGTCAATGCGATTGCATTACCTTCGCTGATTGGCGTGATTTCAGCTCATCTGATCGAGGCGAACCGAGTCAGCCTTTTCGGCTGAGAGAGGTATTAAAGTGCCTATTTTCAGGTGATTCGCTCTTGATTAGGCATTAAATTGCCTTTTCCTTGGCTCTCGCCTAGGATTTCGGCATTAAGATGCCGCCATGCCCGATGCCGATATGCACAACCTCACTCTCCAGGTTTTTACGAATGGCCAGTGGCGCAATGCCATGGAGCTCCGCTTCGAACAGCCCGAGGAAGGGCTGGAGGGGGCTTGTGCTTATGGCTACCAGCAGGGCTATCTGGTTGACTCCTTGGAGTCTGTCGGCAGTCGGCTGAATGTGGCTGTCAGCGCAGCTTACCCTCTCGGCTGGGACTCCTGGCGAGAGAATAAGGCTCCAGCGGATCGCGCTGCTGGCCGACCAGACTGATCCAGCCGGTCAGGCGCAACACCACCAGCACACGCCATGCGGTTTCGTAGCCAGCCTTTTGGCCGAGCGGGATTGAGGTTAGGTAGCGCCGCAATTGTCCAAGGCTGGCGAGTGAGCTGGTTCCGTCTGAGGCGCGCAGCATGCGCAGTACCTGCCAGCCGTTGCGTTCAAGTGGCGTCAGGCGCGTGTCGAGCATCAGAGCGGTGGGTGTGGTGAGCAGGGTGTTGTCTTGATCGGCATTGTGGCGGGATACGGTCATGTCGGTGTCTCCAGAAGTTGCAGGCATATCGCCCGATACCGTGCATCTCACTGAAGTTCTGTTTCCTTGTCTGGAAACAATACGTTCTGCGGCATAACCGTATTACCTACGGGGGGCGATGGCGGTGCGTGCTGGTGTAGAGCTGCGGTTACATGCTGGAAGTTTCTGCGTGATCAGCGCCGCCGACTGGCGCTACCGCGGAGGACGTGTGAATGACGACTGGTACAGCGGTGTGATTGGGGGATGAGGCCGTTGCCTGGCCTGCCACAACGACCAAGCCTGTTGTTCGGCCAGATACTGACGCGCCGTGCCTAGCCCGGCCAGTTCCAGCCTGTGCGCAAGTTCGGCACGGATCGGCGCATGGCAGTTGATTACTTGGTGCAGGCGGCGGGCACTGTATCCCAGGTGCGCTGCCAGGGCGTCGAGACTTATACCAAGCGCCGGAAGTACATCAAGGCGTAGCGCTTCACCTGGGTGGGGAGGGTTATACATAGTCATGGCTTGACCGTCGCCGGTTTTGCGTTAGGACTGTTGTAGTTGTTCGAGCAGACTGGTCAGCCAGTCGGGGCGAGAAGTGCTCTGCTCGTTCCGGCCGAAGAAGGCATCCAGGATGTAGCGGTTCTGTTCCAGCCCGGTGCTAGCCGCGTCGGAACGCTGTGATTTACCGATCACCTGATCCAGCGTAATTCCCGCCGCTGCGCCTTTCTCGGTCACCGTCCAGACGCCGTTGACGTTGGTGATGTCCGGCTCGAAGGGCTTGAGCTTCACGTCCTCGGAAGCGCTCAGCACGATGTTGTCCTTGATGCTGATGACCGGGGTATAGGTGGCGAATCGGCTGTCGAGCGAGGATTGCGCGCTGCCTTCGCTGGAGAACTTTGTCACCATCTGTTCGAGGAAGCCGAGGTCGCTGGTATTGCTCAAGGCGCCGTAGCCCGGATCGAGAATGTGGCGCAGGAAGCCCTGGTCGAGGCGGGTGCTGCTGATCGCAGTGCCGTTCAGGATGCGCTCGGCGGTGGCGGCGTCCTGCTCGTTGAAGCTGACCGTGAGCTGACGCCCCTGGACGTCGTAGTGGGTGCCGTTGTTGAAGTTCGAGCTCAGCCGGCCATTGTCGTGCTGGCGATAGTCGCCGAGTTCTTCGGCCAGGCGATCCACATGGGTCAGATCGGTGCCCTGTTCCTGGGCATAGGCGTACATCTCCGCGACCAGCGCGCGATCCTCGCGGGTGAGGAACTCGAAGGCGCTGCGACCGATGTTGCTGGTGCTCATGCCCTGGGCGCCGTTGGCGACCTCGGGCTCGGTGCCGCCGAACAGGCGCGAGACCATGAGGTCGTACCCGACGGTGCCGGATGTGCTGGCGGCTGATGATGCCGTGGTGACCTCACTGGCGGACTGCGTGGCGGATGACGATTGCGTTGCCACAGGTGAAGACGCGCCATCCGTTTCCTTGCGGGCGTAGGGGCCTGCGGAGACCAACTGCTCGATCAGGCTGGTGGCGCTGCTGCCCTTGCCTTCGGCCCGATGGGTCATGTAGTTGAAATCGAGGTCGATCTTCTGCTGCAGGTCGGCAGCGTAATCCTCGGGGTACTGCGCCTGCTCAATGGCCGGCAGGCTCTTGTAGTGTTCGAGCACTTCGCTGAAGAAGTTGGTGAGCTTGCCGGTGCGGTTGTATTCGTCCATGGCTTTCGCTACGGCCTTCTGCCTCCAGGCTTCTTCTTGGCTATAGGCTTCTTCCCAGGCCGCACGGCGTTCGTTGGTGGTGAAGGTGCCGCTGTCGTCGTAGGTGATCAGGGCCAGTTGATCGCGGGACATACCCTTGAAGGGATTGCTGCCGGAACCATTGACGAAGCTGGTGGCCTGCTTGGCACGGGCCAGCAACTCAGGGTCGTCGGTGTTAGGCACTTCGGCGTTGTGCTGGGCCTTGTTGGCGAAATAACTGTCGCCCGTAATCTGGTTGAGTAGTGCAGTGGCCTTCTGGCCCAACTCCTTGTGGCTGAGGCTGGTATCGCGGGTCTCGGCGCGCACAGCCGCCTCGCTCAACTGGCGGGCCAGGTTCGAGACGGTGCTGGAGGTGCCGGTGCTGCCCGTGCTTGTGGTGGCACCGGTCTTGTCGTCAGCAGCTACGGGTTGGGCCGTGGCACTGGTACTGCTGCCAGTCACGCGGCTGCTGGACAGGGATGTGTAGGTAGTGATACCGACCATGGTTGCTCTCTATGCGCATGTCGCTGCGACGTATCTATCCGAAAAGACTCATACTTTACGTACATAACGGCACGTTGGCGAAAAACTTTAGGCTCCGCTTGCCAAAGGACTGCTGATTGGCGTAGAGGGGCGCCATGGGGCAAGCAGACCGCATGGCGCCCCGCCAAGGTGGCTAGTAGCTGTAGCGGTAGGTCACAGTGTCGCTGCCGGCGGGATAGCCCGGCTGCTGGCCGCCCTGCACACGGTGGCGAATGATGACTCTGGCGCCATTGCCGAAGCTCTGGCCGTTATAGGTGGTCAGCGTGCCGGAAGAGTTCGGCAGGATGGCCGTGCAGCTTACCGGGTTGCTGTTGTAGGGGCGGTAGTAGCACAGTTCGACAGTCTCGCCTGTGTTGTTCGGGTAGGACGTCGTGCTCCAGTCGATGCCCTGCAATGTCTTGGTTTTGTTACCCGTGCCACTGGGAAAGTCGGAACTGATCAAGCCGAACTGGGCCAGCCCGGTGCCGTTGTTGACCACGATTATGATATCGGGACTGTCGGTCTTGGTGATGGTCGCGTCGATCGCATAGCCATATTACGATGCCAGGATCAGCGACAGCGCGAGCAGTTTCGTTGCGAGTAGCTTTTTCATAATGTTCTCTTTCCTGCTTTGAAATGATTGATGCCGTTACAGAGGCCCCGGCTAAGCGCAGCATGGCGCGGGGCGTGCCGTTACGGTGTAGCGAGCTACTTGATCGTGAATTCGACCGCCCATGCATGCGTGGAGATGTTGGTCGAGGTGATGGTGGCGGTACAGGTGGCGCCGCCGCTGGCGGTGTACGACTTGTTCCACGAGGGAACCTTGATGCCGCCGGAGGTGTACCCATTCACGTAGTTCGTGTTGAAGACGCAGGTCTTGTTGCCGATCTTGTAGCGGACGACCGCATAGTTAACATCGGGTGAGATGGTGCTTTGTACCGAGTAGGTATTAGTGGCGCCCGGTGGTACGGAAGCGGCGGGTTTGGGCGTTGCGTTGGCGTAGGTGCTGGTTTCGTTGCTACCGACGATGCTGTACGCCGCATCGGCTGTGCCCAGATTCTTGATGGTGATCGCGACAGGCGGCCCCGCATGAGCCGCACCAGCGGCGGACAGTGCAGCGGTAGTGAGCAGAGCGAGCAGCGATTTGCGTGCGTGCATATTGGACATCTCCATATGATGGATATAGGCATTGCATTTCGACACGGACGTGTCGCGGTGGGTGTTGCTCTGGGCGCGCGACCCGATCCGGGTATGCCGGGCCAGTGCTGCGAAGGCGGGACAAACAAGGCGGAGGCGATGCACGATGTGTCGTTGCCACCGGAGGGCGGCGTAAATGCCTTGAATATTTCGAGGGATGAAGGTGGGCCGCCACGGGTGTTGAAGCACCGTGCGAACCGGACTTGCCTGGCGGGAATCGATTGATGCGATCCATTGCGCCGCTCCCTGCGTCATCGTCCAGCGTTTCTCTTCGACATCCTGCCATCAGGCGCTGCCAGACGCTTTCTACTGAAGCGCTTGGGAGGCGAGCGACCTGAGGGCCTCAACCTGGATCTCTATCTCTTGGGGCGTTGCACGCCCGCACCGATTGGCAATCTGCGTATCAAGGAATCTGTCGAGGCGATTGCGGGCAGCCCTATGTTGGGTTTCACGCGCGATGAGGTCATTCGTCGGGACGCTCGCTTCCTTGAATACGCTTATGAGCAGGGGGCAGCCATAGGTGGTGCGACTGGGGCTGGTGGCGAGGCTCCCAAGTTGCTGTTGACGGAGGATCGCCATGGTGCGTTGCACCCGGATGCAGTACTGCCTGACGAGGAGGCTGCTCAGCACTGGTTTGTGAAGTTTGCGCGCAACAAAGCCGCGCAGACGGATCAGGACATCCTTCGCAGCGAGTACTGTTTTTATCGAGCGATTCAGCAGTTGGGGATGGATACCATTGCGGCTGACGGGCTGGCGTTGGAGGAGGGCAATAAGCCCAGTCTGTGGATGCACCGCTTTGATCGGGAGATCAGCTCTGCAGGTGTTGGGCGAACTGCCGTGGAGTCGATGTACTCGCTATCTGGTGTGACCGAGGCGGGGAGCTACATGCTGCACTCCCATGTTCTGCGAAACCTGGTCGAGCTATGGCAGGCCGTTGGGCAGGGACAGCAGGTTGAGGATCTGGTGTTCGAATACATGCGGCGCGATCTGCTGAACCAGATTCTTGGTAACTCAGATAACCACGGGCGCAACACTTCCATTCTTCGCACTGAGCAAGGTGTACGGCTGGCGCCGATCTATGACCTGGCCCCCATGGTCATGGATGAGGAAGGGGTCACGCGCACGACGAAATGGCCAAAGCACATCGAGCTGGCAGGAGAGGTCAACTGGAGAGTCGCCTGCGCCGAGGCGGCAGAGTGGGTAGATCCTGATGAGTTGTTCCAGAGGTTGAGAGCAGCAGCGCAGGAGTTCCAGGTGCTACCTGACTTGCTGAATGCGGAAGGGCTTCCCGCCTCAACCATGAATCACCCCCGTATCGCGCTGAGAAACCTCCGGCAGCGCCTGGTTCAGTGGGGTCTGATCTAAATGGACATTCTTGAGCGCAATCGCGTGTTGAATGAGCTACAGCAGCAGTTGGCTTCTGGTGAGATCACTATTGGTGCGGCCGTTCGGCGTCTGCGCAAGGAAGTGACTGGCCTGCAGCAGGCCAGATTCGCACAGATGTGCAAGCTGTCATTGCGCGCTTTGCGGCAGCTAGAGCTTGATGAGAGCAATCCGACTGTTCAGACGCTGAATAGCGTCTTCAATCCGTTTGGTATGCAGGTTGGCATCGTGCCGAAGGCGCCGCGCTGAAGTGAGCTCTTAATCCTGCACGGCAAGGTGGGGGAGCCACAGCTCATTTATACCCCGAGATCCTCTTCTAGCTGGTCGCGCAGGTACTTTCGCAGATGTGCCTTGTCTGGGTTTCGAAGGTATTCGGCGGCAAGTTCGTCACGGATGACTTCTGAGGGGCTGAGCTCCTCAGAAACAAACAGCAGGCTTTGAGCCTTGTTGGAGCCAAATTCAAGCTCGTACTCGAAGTAAAGCTGTGGGTCGCCAGGCATTTACACAGGCCTCCGGTGGTCGAACTGGAGTAGCTACCTTTGGTCAACGGCAGCTACAGGTCGGGTGAGTACGGCTTTCTAAACCTGTCCATACGCGCCTGCCACTTCATCCCGGCACGCGGTGTATCTCGGGCTCAGCATCTCCGGCCGCATCGACCAAGCAGGCTTCGTCGGCCACTCGGCCAATGCGTAACGTATCTGCTCCCTGCTGCTCATTGATCTGACCTACAGCGGCCATCAGTTGCTCTGCACCACGTCCTGGTTTGGCGCAAAAGATCCAGCGTGCCCACCATTGCTGACTCAAATCCATCAGTCAGATGTAGCACTTGGAGAAGGATGCGTGCATGCAGCGAGGTTGGGGGCGAGGAGCATGCGAGGCTCCAGGCAATCTCCTGGGGCGCACGAGGGCTGACTGGGTCGCGAACTCCATTTTATATCGGGAAGTTGTGCTTTTATATGCTCCATGAACTTGTCTAAAACTTGTCTAAAACTTGTCAATATATATGTATTGTAATTAAGGGTTGGTGGATTTTTCTGTTATTGCTTGACGGTTATTGGGTATTGATGTTTATTCTATTTAAACGTTGAGGTGTGTGGCGGTAAGGTGAAAGAGTGGGTCGAGGCGAAGTGATGGTGGTCCAAGCGGTGTAGGGTTAATAACTTTGAGCCGTTTATACGATGGCGCCTGGTATTTCTAGCTAGTCGGTCGTCTTTAGTTGGCACATTGAAGAATAAGCCTTGGGGAAAGTTAGCCAGGGCGGGGTGGTTGCACCCTGAATTCAGATGAGCGGAATAATGGGAGTTACTCATGGATGCCTTGGGCAAGATTACAGCACTGTTATACGGCACTGGAGAAGTGATGGCCGGCATTGAAATGAGCTGGGAGCAGGCGCGCGAACGCGTGCTGGCCCGAGACCGTTCCTTGTGGATGCAGTATTGCATTGTCCGCGATTGGATCTGGATTGACCTGATCCTGGACGAGGATCAAGTAGCGCTATTTCACGCGGCAGGACAGCAGCCGGTGCTGCTGTATGCGCACAACGTGCTGTTCGACAGTGAGCGGCGCTTCGATGTCGGCGATTGGGTGCGCACCACGGCCTTGGTGAACTTCAGCGAGGGCTGTTTCTTCCAGACCCGCAACACCTTGTACGTCCTGGTCGGAGACGGCCAGCGCAAGCAGGCCGAGTTCTCCACCGTCATGAGCCTGTTTTGAGCGGGGGCAATGATGGGTACCTCTGATCCGTTAAACGAACCAGTGCGCTGCGACCTCTGCGGGGGCGAGACGAGTGTCCCCGGCTATGGCCAGCAGCTTGGGGTGCTGCACGCCCGCTGGGGTTACGGCGCACGGCATGATGGTGAACGGTATCGGGTGCGCCTGTGCGAAGGCTGCTTCTTCCAAGTGCTGGCATATATCAAGCAGGAGCGTCGGATACAGCATCTGTTCAATGATGAGCCACTGGATGATCAGGATTTTGGTTTGGTCGCTCGTGGAGATTATTGGGGGGATGTGCGCGATTGATGTTTTAAGTGTGGTTTTGGCTATTTAATTGCTCGGAGTAATGGTTATGTGAATCGCCTCGGGTTTCGTGGAGGCCTCAACTCTTGAGAAGATGAGGCCATGAGAAAGACTACGACCTACTCCCCC
>NZ_RHQP01000062.1:0-11343 GCF_003935465.1 Pseudomonas sp. o96-267 | reverse complement strand
AACGACAATGCCCCCATCGACTGATGGAGGCATTGTCTTCACCTTGCACTCAGACTGCTAGGTTTTCACACAGTCTGATTTGGCGGCATTTTTCATGGGTTACTGCCGCGCCAGGCGACCATTTTCCGGCTTGATCGCCTCGGTGCTGCGGTACGGGTTGATATCCAGCCCACCGCGGCGCACGTAGCGCGCATAGACAGTCAGCGACTGCGGCTGCAGCAGATGCTGCAGATCGAGGAAGATGCGCTCGACGCACTGCTCGTGAAAATCCGCGTGCTGACGGAAGCTCACCAGATAGGCCAGCAGGCTGGCATGATCCAGCGCGGTACCGCGATACTCGACGACCAGACTGCCCCAATCAGGCTGACCGGTAACCGGGCAGTTGGATTTGAGCAGATGACTGTGCAGGCTCTCCTCCACCACGCGATCGGCGTCGCAGCGCAGCAGCTCGGGTTGCGGGTGGTCGTACTGGCTGACACTGATGTCCAGATCATCGATGCACTGACCAGGCAGCGTCGCCACTCCTTCGTCAGAAACCTCAGCCAGAGAGCGCAGGCGCACCGCTACTGGCTTGCCGGCCACCGCCGACAGATCACGCACCAGTGTCGCTTGCAACTCATCCCAACTGGCGAAAGCCGACTGGTTCAGGGAATTGAGATACAGCTTGAAGGACTTCGACTCGATGATGTTCGGCGAGTCTGCGGGGATGGCGAACTCACCGATGGCCACCACCGGCTTACCGGACGGCAGCAGCCAGGACAGCTCGTAGCAGTTCCAGTAGTCCACGCCCTGATACGGCAGGCTGGCGCCATCGAGGCCCAGCTCCGCCCACTTGGTGGTACGCGAGATGGGAAACAGCAGCTCGGGGCTGTACTCGGCGATGTACTGGCTGGACTTGCCCAGCGGGGAATGTTCGGCGGGGTGCTGCATGGCTGGCAATCCAGGGTGACGAAAACCGCGCGAGTTTAGCGGGTTGAGCGCCAAGTCGCACCCGCGAAGCACCACGCAGACACTTGCAGGAGCGAACTCCGCTCGCGAATCGCCTCACCGCCAAAAGCTTCGCGAGCAGAGCTCGCTCCTACGACAATCAGTCGTTCAATGCCCGTGGGAGGGGCTTTCGGCTCGGGCATCCTGCTTCGCTCTACCTCCTGCATCCCTGCAGTCGTGGCCGCGACAGCTGCAAAAGCTCGCCGTTAAAGCGCCTCCTACGATGGCTATCGGCACAGGCCAGTCAGACCGCTGCCAGCTCCTCCTCGATTACCCGCAGCGGTGCCCAACGGCGCAGCAGCAGGTACAGCGTCGGAATCACGTAGAGGGTGAAGAAGGTCCCCACCAGCAATCCGCCAACAATCACCAGGCCGATCTGCTGACGGCTTTCGGCACCGGCACCCGTGGCGATGGCCAACGGCAGCGAACCCAGCACCATGGCGCCGGTGGTCATCAGGATCGGCCGCAGGCGCTGCACCGACGCCTCAATCACCGCCTCACGTAGCGCCTTGCCCTCGCGCAGCAGGTGGTTGGCGAACTCGACGATAAGGATGCCGTGCTTGGTGATCAGGCCGATCAGAGTCACCAGGCCGATCTGCGAGTAGATGTTCCAGGTGCCGCCGAACAGCTTCAACGCCAGCAAGGCACCGGCCATCGACAGGGGCACGCTGAACAGAATGATCAGCGGGTCGCTGAAGCTCTCGAACTGCGCGGCCAGCACCAGGAAGATGAAGGCCAGCGCCAAAGCGAAGATCAGCAGGATGCCCGAGCTGGATTCCTTGAAATCACGCGAAGTGCCGGTGTAGTCGTACTGCGTCTCAGGCGGAAATACCTCACGGGCGGCGACTTCCAGATGATTGAGCGCCTCGCCCAGGGTGTATCCGGTACCGACGTTGGCGCTGATGGTCACCGCACGTAGCTGGTTGAAGTGATTGAGCTCACGCGGCGCCACCGTTTCGCGCACCTCGATCAGGTTGGACAGCTGCACCATGCCGCCATCGCGATCACGCACGTACACCCGATCCAGGTCCTGCGGGTTGCTGCGGTCGATATCCTGCAGCTGCACCATGACGTCGTACTGCTCGCCGTTCTGCTTGAAGCGGGTCACCTGGCGGCTGCCAAACAGGCTTTCCAGGCTGCGGCCGATCACCGATACATCGGTGCCAACCGCCGTTGCCTGCTCACGATTGACAGTGATCTTGAGCTGCGGCGAATTGAGCTTGAGGTCGCTATCCAGCCCCTCCAGGCCCGGATAATCACGCATGCGCTCCATCAGTTGATCGACATAAACCTGCAGCTCGGCATATTCCATGGACGAGCGCACGACAAAGTTGATCGGCTGGTTACGCGCACTCTGCCCCAGCGGCGGGCGGTTGACTGGGGTCACGCGCATGCCGGCGATGTCCTGCAACTGCGGCAGCAGCTCATTGCGAATCTCGAACTGGGTACGCGAGCGGTCGCCCCAGTCCTCCAGTTTCATGAAGGAGATGCCCTGCGCCACCGTGGGGAAACCGGCGATCATCAAATAGCGATTGGTCTCCGGAATGCTCGCGTAAGCGGCTTCGACCTCACGGCCGTAGCGCGCCGTGTAATCGATGGTGGCCCCGTCCGGGCCATTGAACACGCCGACGATGGTGCCGGTGTCCTCGGTAGGCGCCAGCTCCGAACGCAAGCCGCCGAACAGCCAGGCGCACATCACGAAGGCGCCGAGCAGCACGCCAAGCACCAGTGGCCAGGCACGCAGGGCACGGTCCAGACTGTGCTTGTAGCTATAGGTCAGGCCATTGAGGAAGCCTTCGATCAGGTTGTACACGCGGCCATGGCTCTGCTCGTGCTGATGCGGTTTGAGCATCACAGCGCACATCATCGGCGTCAGCGTCAGCGCCACAAAACCGGAAACCAGCACGGCGCCGGCCAGGGTCCAGGCGAACTCGGTGAACAGCTTGCCGGTAGTGCCCTGCATGAAGCCGATGGGGGCGAACACCGCAGCCAGGGTCAGGGTCATGGCGATCACCGCGAAGGCGATCTCGCGACTGCCCTTGAAGGCCGCCTGCATGGGCTTCATCCCGGCCTCGATATGGCGATGGATGTTCTCCAGCATGACGATGGCGTCGTCCACCACCAGGCCGATGGCCAGAACCATGGCCAGCAAGGTCAGGGTGTTGATGGTGAAGCCCATCAACGACATCAGGGCGAAGGCGCCGATCAACGAGACCGGGATGGTCACCAGCGGAATCAGCGTCGCACGCAGCGAGCGCAGGAAGATGAAGATGATCAGGATGACCAGCGCCACGGCTTCCCAGATGGTGGTAAAGACGTTATCGATGGACTCGCGGATGAACTGCGAGTTGTCGTTGGCCACGGTCATGTTCATGCCGTCGGGCAGCAATGCCTGAACGTCATCCCAGGCCGCTTCGAGGCCATCGGAGATATCCAGCGGATTAGCCGTGGCCTGCTTGACCAGGCCCAGAGTCACCGCTGGCAAACCGTTGAAACGCACCACGGTGCGCTCGTCGCGAGGCCCCACCTCGGCGCGGCCAACATCGGACAGACGCAGCAGATAGCCTTGCGAATCGTCGAGAATCAGCTCGCTGAACTGCTCCGGGGTACGCAGATCGGTTTCCGAGAGCACGCTGAACTCACGCTCGCGTGACTCGATGCGTCCGGCCGGAATCTCCACGTTCTGCCGACGCAGGGCGTCTTCCACGTCCTGCACGGTGAGGTTGTGCGCGGCGAGCTTTTCCGGGTCGAGCCAGATGCGCATGGAGAAGGTACGTGCACCGCGCACCTGCACTTCCGATACGCCAGGAATGGTCTGCAGGCGGTCCTTGATCACTCGCTCGAGCAGGTCGGTGATCTCCATGGCACTGTGCTGCTGGCTGAGGAAAGCGATCCAGATCACCGGCTGAGCGTCGGCCTCGACCTTCTGCACGATGGGCTCATCGACCTCATCCGGCAGCAGGTTGCGCACCCGGCCGAGACGATCACGTACGTCGTTGGCGGCCTCGTCTGCGCTGCGGCCGAGGCGAAACTGTGCGGTGATCTGGGTGTTTTCCGCACGGCTGATGGAGGTGACGAAATCCAGTCCCTCGATGCCCGAGAGCACGTCCTCCACCGGCTGCGCCACCTGCGACTCCATGATTTCCGGGCTGGCGCCGGGATAGGTGACCTGCACGGTGACGATGGGCACGTCGATATTGGGGTACTCGCGCACGTTGAGGCGGTCGTAGGCCATCAGCCCCAGCAGCACCACGATCAGGGACAGAACAGTGGCAAATACCGGCCGGCGAATGCAGACATCGGAAAGTGTCACGGCTGGTGCTCCCCGCTCTTGGTACGCACGACCAGCCCTTCACGCACACGCTGCCAACCGGCGCTGATGATGGTTTCGTCACCCTGCAGGCCCTCACGGACTTCCACCAGGCCATCGAAACGCTTGCCCAGCGTCACCTCACGGCGCTCGACCTTGCCATCGACCACCAGGTTGACCAGCAACTTGTCGCCCTGCGGCATCACCGCCTCTTCGGGGATCACCAGCGCCTGCGGCCGCTCTTCGAGAATCACCGAAACGCGGACGAACTGACCTGGACGCAGGCGCCGATCATCGTTGCCGATATGCGCGCGGATAGCCTGGCTGCGCCCCGCTTCATCCAGGCGCGGGTTGATGGCGTAGATCTCCCCTCGAAAACGTTCGCCCGGGTAGGTATCGAGGGTGATTTCCACGGTCTGACCGAGGCGCACCTGGGCCACGGCCTTCTGTGGAATACGGAAGTCGACCTTGAGTGGGTCGAGCACCTCCAGGTTGACGATGTTTTGCCCGGAACTGAGGTAGTCACCGACACTGGCCTGACGCAGGCCCAGCGTGCCGTCGTGAGGAGCCTTGATCTGGGTCTTGTCGAGCCGCGCCTGGGCCAGGGCCTGGCTGGCGCGCGCAGCCTGCAGCTGGCTCTGCGCCTCATCCAGTGCCTGGGCGTTGCTGGCACCGCGCTGGAACAGCATCTGCGCCCGCTGATGGTTCTTCTCGGCGAGATCGAGATTGGCCCGGGCCTGGGCGAATTCGGCGCGCGCAATGGCGTCATCAAGGCTGATCAGCAGATCGCCGGCGGTTACCGCCTGGCCCTCGCGAAAATGCAGGGTGGCCAGGCGTCCTTCCACTTCCGGGCGGATCATCACCGACTCGTCGGAGCGCAGCGAACCGAAGGTGATCAGCTCGTCACGCACCTCCATCTGCCGCACCGGCACGGTCTCGACCATTGGCCCTTCTGCAGCCACCGCAGGCAACGCGAATACACCCAGCCACAGCAATGGAAGAGCACGCAACAGCACGGTCATGATCAGCCCCTTCTTCTTGGTAGAGGCGGAGTCTAACCGGCTGCTGCGTTACTGACAGGTGCGCAAGTTATTTCGCTATGTTTTTTTCTCTCGCCGCCACGCCTGTAGGAGCGGCTTTAGCCGCGAGATCGCGGATGAATCCGCTCCCACAAAAGCGTCACTGACGCATGCCGCGACCGCTGATCAGAAGGCGAATGCACAGGGTGTAGAGCGCAGCTGTGGCCAGCAGCATGAAGCCGATGGCTACGCCAATGCGGATGTCGGATACCCCGAGAATGCCGTAACGGAAGGCGTTGACCATATGCAGGATGGGATTGCCCAGCGACACCGTCTGCCAGAACGGCGGCAACAGGGTGATGGAGTAGAACACCCCGCCCAGATAGGTCAGCGGCGTCAGCACGAAGGTGGGGATGATCGAAATGTCGTCGAAGTTGCGCGCATACACCGCGTTGACGAAGCCGCCCAGCGAGAAGATGGTCGCCGTCAGCAGCACTACCAGCACGGTCACACCCAGGTGATGCACCTGCAGGTGGGTGAAGAACAACGACAGCAGCGTGACGATGAAGCCCACAGCCAACCCGCGCAACACGCCACCGACGACGAAGCCGATGAGGATGGTGTGCGGCGATACCGGCGATACCAGCAGTTCCTCGACGTTGCGCTGGAACTTGCTACCGAAGAAGCTCGACACCACGTTGCCGTAGCTGTTGGTGATCACAGACATCATGATCAGCCCCGGCACGATGTATTCCATGTAGCTGAAGCCGTCCATATCGCCGATCTGCCGGCCGATCAGGTTACCGAAGATAACGAAGTACAGGACCATGGTGATCGCTGGTGGTAGCAGGGTTTGCGGCCAGATACGCACGAAGCGACGGACCTCACGGTGAACGATGGTACGCAGGGCCACCAGGTTGGCGGCGAATTCGCTGTTGAGGTACTGAGAGGTCATTGCGCCACCTTGGCCAGGTTCTTTTCCACCAGGGAGACGAACAGCTCCTCCAGGCGATTGCTCTTGTTACGCAGGCTGAGCACCTCGACCTGCTGCTGGGCCAGTTGCTGAAACAGCGCGTTGAGGCCCTGACTCTTCTCCACCTGCACTTCCAGGGTGTGATGATCGACCAGGCGCGCCGGATAGCCCTGCAGCGCCGGAACGGTGCTGTAGGAATCCTTTAGGTCGAAGAGAAAGGTCTCGACGTGCAGCTTCTTCAGCAGATCCTTCATGCTGCTCAGCTCCACGATACGGCCGTGGTCGATGATGCCGATGTTGCGGCAGAGCTGCTCGGCCTCTTCCAGGTAGTGGGTCGTCAGGATGATGGTGGTGCCCTGCTTGTTCAGCTCAGTGAGGAAGCTCCACATCGAACGGCGCAGCTCGATATCCACCCCGGCAGTCGGTTCATCGAGGATCAGCAGGCGCGGCTGGTGCACCAGAGCGCGGGCGATCATCAGGCGGCGCTTCATGCCGCCGGACAGTTCGCGGGAGGCGACGTCGCGCTTGTCCCAAAGGCCGAGCTGGGTCAGGTACTGCTCGGCGCGCTCCTTGGCGACGGAACGCGGAATACCGTAGTAGCCGGCCTGGGTGACGACGATGTCGAACACCTTCTCGAACTGGTTGAAGTTGAATTCCTGCGGCACCACGCCGAGGCAGCGCTTGAGCGCGTAGGGTTCGCGGTCAAGGTCATGGCCGAACACGCTGACCGTGCCGCTGCTCTTGTTCACCAGCGTGGAAAGCACGCCGATGGTGGTGGATTTGCCGGCACCATTGGGGCCGAGCAAGGCGAAGAAGTCACCTTCGGCAACGTCCAGATCGATGCCGTGCAGGGCCTGGAAGCCGTTTCCGTAGGTCTTGGTCAACTGGCGAATGGTCAGGGCGGAGCTCATGAAGATGGGGTTTCCCGCGCGAGAGTGAGGTCGTTATAGATGGGTACGAAGAGCCCCGATTGCAACCGGGTGTTTCGCCCATTTCTTTCTGGCATGCACCCTACCGACCCCGGCGCGCAGATAAAAGACCGTCATGCCAATCTTGATTATCGACTCAGTCGATAACACTGGCCTCACGTTGCATATCGCCACTCAATTCCAGCGCACCGACCTCGAACAGATGCGGATAACACCCACGCAGGTGGTCGAAGAACAGTTGCTCCGGCAGATCCTCGAATTGGCCGTGGTCATACAGGTACTCCATGTAGCGCTCCCCCTGGTCGTTGTAAAGGTGGAAGACGCTGTCATGCAAGCCGTCGAATTCCAGCGGCGCCACCTTGAATACCCGGCACAGTGCCTCGTTGAACGCCGGCGTGGCCTTGACCCAGCGCCCATCCAGATACAGCTCGGTATAGCCATGCATGGCGAACACCTCGCTACGCAGCAGCTCCAGCAGACGCGGCGTCGACAGATGATTGCGCACGTCGGCCAGGCCGATACGCGCGGGAATCCCGCAATGCCGGGCACAGGCAGCGAGCAGATTGGCCTTGGGCACGCAGTAGGACTCACCGGCCGCCAATGCATGACTGGCCTTCAATGTCTGCGCATCGAGGCTGAAGGCATAGGGGTTGTAGCGAACCTCGTCACGCACCGCCAGATACAGGGCTACGGCCTGACTGGTCGGTTCTCGTGACGCACCACGCCAACGTTCGGCGAACTCGACTACCGCGCGATGGTCACTGTCAATGAAGCGGCCGGGACGTAGATAGGTCTGCATGGCGAGGGCTCCTGAAGTTTGCTTCAGTCTAATCCCGTCAATTGCGCCACGTTCACGACGATCCGGCCAAGCTCACCGCCCCTGCCGCCATTTATGGCTATGCTCGGGGCGTCGCCCGCTCGAATCATGGAGGAATGCACATGCTCGTCATCTGGTTGCTGGTTCTGCTGCTCGGGGTCGCCTACCTGGCCCATAGCCGTACCGCCGCCCTACCCGCCCTCGGCATCACCGCAGCCTATCTGGTGGCCATGGCATTGTTCAGCCCGGTACCGGGCTGGTTGCAACTGCTGCTGTGGATCGTCACCGGCGCCGTCGCCGCGTTCATCCTGCTCGGCGATCTGCGCCGACAACTGTTCACCAGCCCGCTGTTCGCCTGGTTCCAGCGCGTACTGCCACCAATGTCGGCGACCGAGCGCGATGCCATCGAAGCCGGCACGGTGTGGTGGGATGGCGAGCTGTTCAGCGGCAAGCCTGACTGGGACAAGCTGCTGGCCTACCCCAAGGCCAAGCTGACCGACGAAGAACAAGCGTTCATCGACGGCCCTACCGAAGAACTCTGCGCCATGATCAGCGACTGGCAGGTTGGCCAGCAGATGGATCTGCCAGAGAAAGCCTGGGAGCACATCAAGCAGCATGGTTTCTTCGCCCTGATCATTCCCAAGGAGTACGGCGGCAAGGGCTTCTCGGCCTACGCCCACTCGCAGGTGGCGATGAAACTGGCGACCCGCAGCGGCGACCTGGCCTCCACCGTGATGGTGCCCAATTCCCTCGGCCCAGCCGAACTGCTGCTGCACTACGGCACCGATGAGCAGCGCCAGCACTACCTACCGCGCCTGGCGCGCGGTGATGATATCCCCTGCTTCGCCTTGACCGGCCCGCTGGCCGGCTCCGATGCCGGTGCCATGCCGGACACCGGGATCATCTGCAAGGGCCAGTACAACGGCGAAGAAGTGATCGGCCTGCGCCTGAATTGGGAGAAGCGCTACATCACCCTCGGCCCGGTGGCGACCCTGCTCGGTCTGGCCTTCAAGGCCTATGACCCGGATCATCTGCTGGGCGACAAGGAAGACCTCGGCATCAGCCTGGCGCTGATCCCCACCGATACCCCCGGCGTGGAAATCGGCCGTCGTCACCTGCCTCTCGGCGCTGCTTTCATGAATGGCCCGAACTCCGGCAAGGACGTGTTCATTCCGCTGGAGTACCTGATCGGTGGCCAGGAGTACCTCGGCAAGGGCTGGATGATGCTGATGAACTGCCTGTCGGTCGGTCGCTCCATCTCCCTGCCGGCAGTCGGCACCGGCGCGGCCAAATTCACCAGCCTCGCCACCGGCCAGTACGCCCAGCTGCGTGAGCAATTCAACGTGCCGCTGGCCGCCTTCGAGGGCATCCAGGAGGCGCTGGCGCGCATCGGCGGCAATGCCTGGCTGATGGACAGCGCGCGCATCCTCACTGCCAACGCCGTCGATCTGGGCGAGAAACCGTCGGTGCTGTCGGCGATCCTCAAGTACCACCTGACCGAGCGCGGCCGCGAGTGCATCGGCCACGCCATGGACGTGCACGGCGGTAAGGGCATCATCATGGGCCCTAACAACTACCTGGCCCGCTCCTGGCAGGGTGCACCGATCTTCATCACCGTCGAGGGCGCTAACATCCTCTCGCGCAACCTGATGATCTTCGGTCAGGGTGCCATCCGCTGCCATCCGTACGTGCTCAAGGAAATGTCCCTGGCCGACCGCGAGGACAAGGACCAGGCACTGATCGAGTTCGACTCGCTGCTGATGAGCCATATCGGCTTCGCCGTCGGCAACGCTGCCAGCAGCTTCCTTCTCGGCCTGACGCTGAATCGCCTGGGCACTGTGCCGGGTGACGACCTCAGCCAGCCTTACTACCGCGCCCTCAATCGTCTGGCAGCAGCCTTCGCCCTGTGCGCCGACAGCAGCATGATGCTGCTCGGCGGTGACCTGAAGCGCCGCGAGCGTCTGTCCGCGCGCCTCGGCGACGTGCTCAGCCACCTCTACCTGGGTTCGGCCGCGCTCAAGCGCTACCACGACCTGGACTACCCGGAAGCGATTCGTCCGCTGCTGCGCTGGGCCATGGAGGAAAACCTCTATCACGCCGAACAAGCGCTGGATGACCTGCTGAGCAACTTCCCCAACCGCCTGTTCGGCTGCCTGCTCAAAGTGCTGGTGTTCCCGCTGGGCCGCCGCCATCAGGGCCCCAGCGACGCGCTAGACGCCGAAGTTGCGGCAATTATCGGCCGCCAGGCCGGCGATCCTGCTCTGGAGTCGGTGCTGGAAGGTTGCTACCGCCCGCAGGCCGATCAGGATTCGGTGGGCGCCCTGCAGCATGCGTTGAACCTGGTGCAGGCCAGCCAGGACGCTCGCAAGCGCCTGCATCAGGCGCTCAAGGACGGCAGCCTGCAACCAGCGCCGGGCCAGGGCACCATCGAAGCGGCAATCGCTGCCGGTATCCTCGACGGCGAACAGGGCCAGCGCCTGCAAGCGGCCGAAGCGGCTCGGCGTCGCGTGATCGACGTCGACGACTTCGCCAAGGAAGAGCTCACGCTGGAGAGCGGCAAGGTACGCTGACTCGAGCCGCCTGTGGGTGGAGCTTCAGCCGCGAGCTGCATGCGTCGCGGCTAAGGCTCCTCTCACGAAGGCCAGCCATGCAGGACAGCGGGCGTCAGGAACTCTATACTCCTGCGCCCGTTTTACCCTTCAGGAACCTGCACCATGGCCAGCCATATCGAACACCACCTCGCCCTGCTCAATCACCTGCGCGGCATCCTCGTCGCCCTGGGCGAAGCCGAACAGGTGCTCGACGACAGCCACGCCCTGTTCCTCGAGCGCTACGACGAACTGCTCGCCGAATTGCCGCGCGACCCGGTTTCCAGCCAGTATCTGGGCCAGGATCTGATCAGCCAGGTGTTCCACCGCTACCCACAAATTGCCCACCTGGTCCCCCGTGATCTGCTGTGGTTCTTCGGTGGCGACTGCCTGCACTTCATGCCCGACGAAGAAATCGCCCTGTACCAGACCCTCGACGAGCGCCGTTTCGAAGCCGAAGAGAACGACGAACCTTTTGACTGGAACCTGGAAAAACAGCTGCTGGCCCTGCCCACTGACGGCGCCAAGCACTGATCCACTGGCCGGCCAGCAACGAAAAAGCCCGCCGATACACCGAGCGGGCTTTTTCTGGCAGCAAACGACAGAAACGAAAACGCCGCTCGATTGAGCGGCGTTTTCGTTTATTTGGAGCGGGAAACGAGACTCGAACTCGCGACCCCGACCTTGGCAAGGTCGTGCTCTACCAACTGAGCTATTCCC
>NZ_RHQP01000061.1:0-11482 GCF_003935465.1 Pseudomonas sp. o96-267 | reverse complement strand
TGGTAACAAAATCAGCAATCCGCCCTGGGTCAAATTTCAATCGGCAGGGTGGGTCAATTTTCCATCAGCGCCAACAGCCCGTGGTAAACGGCTGATCCTTTTGTAGCGCTTACGGGCTTGACCTTGCCCAGTGAGGCTTCGCGATCAACACACCATGCATTCACAATGTCACTGCAAGGTCCGGCATGTCTCTGCTCAGTCCTTACGGCCTGAGCTAGCCCTATACAGCTGTTGTTTGCTCTCCTCGCTGATCCCCGTCAGGATGCCGCAGGCATTGATCTCCCGACCCTCGTTGCAACTCGCCCTCAGTGAAACGAGTTGTTGCTCAAGCGCTTGCAGAGCAGTTATCTGCGACCGCACATGAGAGATGTGGTCATCGAGCATGGCGTTGACGGCGGTACAGGGCTGGCGAGGGTCGTCCTGATAGCTCTGTAGCTCGCGAATCTCTGTCAGTGACAGGTCCAGAATTCGGCAGCGGCGGATAAAGGCAAGCCACTCGCCATGCTTCTCGGTATAGACACGGTAACCATTCTCCTGCCGTTCTGGCGGCGGCAACAGGCCCTGCTGCTCATAGAAGCGGATCGTCTGCGTGTCGATACCCGCTATCTGGGCTAACTGACCAATGCGCATCAGGCTTACTCCTCAACGGATCATCTGTCCCATTGACCTTATAGTAGCTATATAGTTTTTAATACTAGCAATCTATGTTGGTTAACTGGAGCCGTATCGTGAGTAAAGCCTGTGGTGGCCCATGTAGCTGCGATGCAACGCCTGCAGCGGATACCGATATGCCGGTCTCCTCCGAAGCGTCAGGGGAATGGGTCAGCGTGTATGCTGTGCCGAAGATGGATTGTCCCTCAGAAGAACGGATGATCCGCTTGGCGCTGAACGGCTTTGATGAGATTCGAACGCTGTCCTTCGACTTGTCGAACCGCCGATTGGAGGTCGTGCATGACGGCGAGGCTGAGCCCATTACCGCGAAACTGGCGACCTTGGGGCTAGGCGCCTCTCTTCAGGAAACCGTCATTGCCGACCCAGAGACGATCAAGGCCGCTGAGAGCTCGGCAGTCTCTGCTACGCAGGAGTCAGGCACTCTGCGCGTGTTGCTCGGTATCAATGCGATCATGTTCGTGGTGGAAATGACTGCTGGCCTGATCGCCCAGTCTACCGGCCTGATCGCTGATTCCCTGGATATGTTTGCCGATGCAGCCGTCTATGGCCTGGCTCTCTATGCCGTAGGGCGCAGTGCGAAAATGCAGGTACGTGCCGCGCATCTGGCAGGGGTACTGCAACTGATTTTGGCTATCGGCGTACTCGTCGAGGTGGTGCGACGCTTTGTTTTCGGTAGTGAGCCTGAATCGCTGATGATGATGGCGATCGCCTTCGTCGCGTTGATCGCCAATACCGGTTGCCTGCTGTTGATATCCAAGCACCGCGAAGGCGGCGCGCATATGAAGGCAAGCTGGATATTCTCGGCCAATGATGTGGTGATCAACATGGGCGTCATCGCCGCCGGTGCCTTGGTCGCCTGGACGGGGTCCAGCTACCCTGACCTGATTATCGGTACCATCGTGGGCCTGATCGTCCTCAACGGCGCTCGGCGCATCCTGGCGCTCAAGGGGTGAGGCTGCACGGTACGCAGCTATCGATGCCTGGGACACTTGATCGAAGTGGCTGTACAAGCGCGCTAGGCCTGAACGACAGCATATAGCGCGAAGGCTCGGAGCCAGCAAGGTAGCGTATCTAGGAATCAACCAAGGAAGGAAGATGATGGATAGTATCTGGCTGGTACTCGGCCTGGCGCTGTTGCCCGCCTTAGGCAATTTTAGTGGTGGGCTCGCTGCGGAGGCCTCCCGAACTACCGGGCGCCGTCTCAATTACGCCCTTCACGGCGCTGCCGGCCTCGTCATTGCGGTGGTGGCGGTTGAAATCATGCCGCGCGTGCTAGAGAACCTCTCAGCCTGGGTAATCGCCCTCGCTTTCGCGCTGGGCGGCATTGCTTACGTAGGTATCGAGAAGCTCGTTGAGAGTCTCCAGAAGCGACAAGGCCAGCAGGGAGAAGGCGGTCAGACGAGTGTCTGGATGATCTATATCGCCGTATCCATCGACCTGTTCAGCGATGGCCTCCTGATCGGGGCGGGGTCGGCGGTCTCACCGTCGGTCGCGATAATCCTGGCGGCGGGTCAGGTTCTCGCCGATGTTCCTGAGGGCTTTGCGACGATCGCCACCATGAAAGATAAAGGAATCCCTCGTAGCAAGCGGATACTGCTCTCTGCTTCCTTCGCGATTCCTGTGCTCTCGGCAGCCGTCTTTGCTTACTTCGTACTCAGGAACCAGCCGGAGGCATTTAAGCTAGCGGCACTGACGTTCACGGCAGGCCTTCTCACGGTCGCTGCCATCGAAGATATGGTCTCCGAGGCTCACGAGAGCGGTGACGATACGCACATCTCACCGCTGGCTTTCATAGGCGGCTTCGTCCTGTTCGTTCTGGTATCAGCGGGCTTGGAAGGGGTGGTATCGCAAAGCTAACGTACTGCTCCCCAACACAGCCACTGTCGTGCTGGCCGAATACGAAGCAGCTCCCAGCTTACGGCGCACCTAGTCGAGTCCAGAAACATTCACTTTGCCACCCTGGCCAGCCGGCCGAATGAATTGACGCAGCTTGATTAAGCGGAGCAAGAAAGCATGAGCCACAGGGTTGATCCTGGATTCGGAGGCGAGAGAGCATTGGGTGATAAGTGCGCGCTACCCTCTAGCTTATACACGGGCGTGCGCTATAAGCCGCTTCTGACAGGGGGGATGGCTCTACTTGCTGGAGGCGCCATGCCGCTTGCCTTTGCCCCTGTGGGCTGGGCATGGCTTGCGGTGATCGCTCTGGCAACATTTTTTGTCCTGACCGCGCAGTCTTCAAGGCGTCAGGCGCTGTGGTCGGCCTACCTCTTTGGCCTTGGCTACTTCGGCGTGGGTGTCTCCTGGGTCTTTATCAGCATTAGCCAGTACGGCAATGGCCCCGTGGTGGCGGTGTTAGTCACGGCGGCCTTTGTCTCGCTGCTCGCCCTCTTTCCATGGGGCGTCGCGTACCTCGTGCGCTGCCTGCGCCCTGAGATGGATGCAATGGCACTCTGGCTAGGGCTACCTGCGGCATGGGTGCTGAGTGAATGGATGCGCACCTGGTTCTTGACCGGCTTTCCCTGGCTCTTCATTGGCTACAGCCAGACCGACACCACACTTGCCACTATCGCTCCCGTCTTTGGCGTGCTTGGCGTGAGTTTACTGGTGGCACTTCTCGCTGGCGGGCTTGCCTGGGTTGTCCAGGGGCCAAGCCTGCGCCGTGCTGCGGTAGTCGGTGCCGTGTTAGTCGCTACCCTCGCCGGCTTGCAACTGCTGGATCGTGAATGGACGCAGCCAGCCGCTGACCCGATCGATGTCGTCCTCTTGCAAGGAAACATCGCGCAAGACAAGAAATGGGACCCGAGATACCGGGACATCACACTTGAGCGCTATCAGGCGCTTACCGCGCAGCATCTCGGAGCCGATATCGTGATCTGGCCAGAAGCGGCAATCCCGATGCGGCATGACCAGGCCAAAGCATATCTTGCTGAGCTTGAGGCGTTAGCCGATCAGGCAGGCACATCGTTAATGATTGGCGTCCCGGTACGCGAGGCGGAGGGCCGTACCTACAACGCCGTGGTAAGCCTCTCCGATCCCTCAGGCTTCTACTACAAACGCCACCTGGTGCCCTTCGGTGAATATGTTCCGTTTCGGGATCTTTTGGGGTCGGCCCTCGACGTGCTCGGGGCGCCCATGTCCGACTTCACACCGGGACGGGAAGCGCACGTCCTGAATGCAGCAGGGGTGCCCGTAGGGGCACTCATCTGCTACGAGGCGGTCTTTGGTGCCGAAGTCACTGAGCTTCTGCCCGAAGCGCAGTTACTGGTGAATGTCAGCAACGATGCCTGGTTCGGCAGCTCGCTCGGCCCCCTCCAGCATTTCCAGATGGCACGCATGCGTGCCATCGAAACCGGACGTGACCTTCTTCGAGCCACGAACACCGGTATCACAGCAGCCATCAATCATGAGGGCAAAGTGCTCAAGCGTGCTCCGCAGTTCGAAGTGGCCACCCTCAGCGCCGAAGTGACACCGCGAACTGGCGCGCCCCCTTATGTGCGCTGGCGGGATTGGCCTGTCCTTGGCCTGACCGCACTCGGACTCGGCCTGCTCCTGCTCCGTCGAATTCGTCGGCATCATCGGTTGGGTACATGACGCTTGTTATTTAGCAGCGAGCAAATTCTAGATTGGGTCAGGAGGAAGGGGATATGTCTACTTATGGCAGTCGGCTCGCAGAGAAAGCCCACGAGCCGGGAAAGGCGATGCGCTGGCTGTGGCTCTCGCTCCTGTTACTGTTTGTCGATCAGGCGAGCAAGTACCTTGCCAGCACCATGCTAGCGCATGGTGAAAGCGTGCCTGCCGCACCCTTCTTCAATTGGGTCCACCGCCACAATACGGGGGCGGCCTTCAGCTTTCTCGCGGATGTCGGCGGTTGGCAGCAGCCGCTTTTCATCGGACTGGCCCTGGTTATCTCGATATTACTGGTGTACTGGCTTTGGCGTTCACCACGCGTACTGAGTTATCGGCTCGCCCTCAGTGCGATCCTCGGCGGCGCGTTGGGCAATGTCGCAGATCGCTTGCGGTTAGGCTACGTAGAGGATTTTCTCGATTTTCACTATGCCCAGTGGCACTGGCCATCGTTCAACCTAGCGGACGTATGGATCTTCCTCGGTGTCGCCCTCTTCATTTGGGCGGAAATACGACATCAACCAGGCAGCCGCCGCCGCTGAATCGCCTAGCGTCTTCGCTATCGCATGCTTGACTTCCGGAATAGGCGCGTCCTGGGCCTTGATAAGGCGGCACGCCTTCATGAGCCAGCTGTACGTTCCTGATGCACGACTGCTGCCAAGGGCTCTGCTGCATCCTAACCAATCTGGAAGAGCGCACCCTGCTGGACCTGCTACCCGGTCGTCAGCAAGAGAGGGTGACAAGACGCCTCATGAGCATGGCCAACCGCCACCAGGTCGAGATCGTCAGCATGGACATGTGGAAGCCCTACCGCCGCGCCTTCCAGACGGTGCTGCCACAGGCCCGTATCGTGGTCGATAAGTTCCACGTCGTGCGCATGGCCAACGAGGCCTTAGAGAAGATCCGCAAAGGCCTAAGGAAGGAGTTGAAGCCCAATCAGCGCCGGACCCTCAAAGGTGACCGGAAAATCCTGCTGAAGCGCGCTCACGACGTTTCAGACCGCGAACGGCTCATCATGGAGACCTGGACAGGAGCATTCCCCCCAGCTCTTGGCGGCTTACGAGCACAAGGAGCGCTTCTACCATATCTGGGACTGTACCAATCGGCGTGGTGCCGAACAGGCTCTCGCCACCTGGATTGACAACATCCCTCAGGGGCAGAAGGAGGTTTGGAAGGATCTCGTCAGCGCCGTCAGTGGCTGGCGTGAAGAGATGCTGACCTACTTTGAGACCGACATCCCGATCACCAACGCTTTCACGTAGTCGATAAACCGCCTAGCCAAGGACAAAAACCGTGATGGCCGGGGCTATTCGTTCGAGGTAATGCGAGCCCGGATGCTCTATACCACCAAGCACAAGAAGAAGGCGCCACAAGTCAAGGAATCCCCGTTTCTGGGCAGAGCCACCATGACCTACAACATGGGACTCCCCGAGCCTGAGAAGAACTTCGGTGTCGATCTATCAACCTTCTGGAAGGACTAAGGGTTGGATGGGGCTGGAAGGCCCATCAACCACTTAATCCGGATACCCGAAAGAAATAGCAACCTGACAGAACTGTAATGTTCGGCTCAGGTTGCTGACAGGCCCTCTTAGTTAACGTGACATCGAGCCTAAAGCTCGGCCTCTGCAGTTGCAGGGACCACTTAACTTACGAGGAATACCCAAAATGAAATCGATCAAAGCTCTGCTTGTAGTTACTGCTCTGAGCATCTCCAGCTTGGCAATGGCTGAAGGTGGTGCTGACCGAACCTTCGCGCGCATGGAGCAGGCACGCCAGACGTCTCTGGAGGCCTACCGGGTGGCCCAGCAGCAGAAAGTTGAGGCTCCTGTAGCCAGCAGTCCAACCGAGCAAGCAGAGCACACCAACTGCTGAAGTCATCTACCTTACAGAAATGTAATCACCCGGATGGTTGGGATATGGCAGTTTCATACTGCTCATCGTCGGTAAGGCTTGTGCAATGCACCGACGTGGAAAGTTGAGGGGTAAATCCCCGACATTGAAGCAGCCATGAACCCGAGACCGGGCACACCATCACCGGCTCATTTGACGGATTGGACAAAACGGCATGCAAAGCAAAACCACAAGGCGCACCTTCGTCAAAGGCCTGGCAGCCACCGGTATTATCGGCGGACTTGGCCTGTGGCGCACGCCGGTCTGGGCGGTGAACAGCCCCGGCCAGCCCAACGTACTGACTGGTAACGAATTCGACCTATTCATCGGTGAAACCCCGGTGAACATCACCGGCGCAGCGCGTACCGCCATGACGATCAATGGCTCGCTGCCCGGCCCGATCCTGCGCTGGCGGGAGGGCGAGACCGTGACGTTGCGCGTACGCAACCGCCTCAAGGAGGACACGTCCATTCACTGGCACGGCATTATCCTGCCGGCGAACATGGATGGCGTTCCGGGCCTGAGCTTCCATGGAATCGCGCCTGATGGCATGTATGAGTACAAGTTCAAGGTCAATCAGAATGGTACCTACTGGTATCACAGCCACTCGGGGCTCCAGGAGCAAGTTGGGGTATACGGCGCGCTGGTCATCGATGCCAAAGAGCCCGAACCCTTCAGTTACGACCGCGACTACGTCGTGCTGCTGAGCGACTGGACCGATGAAAACCCATCTCGGGTTCTGGCCAAGCTGAAGAAGCAATCGGACTACTACAACCAGCACAAGCGAACCGTGGGCGACTTCATCGATGACGTGAGCGAGATGGGGTGGTCCGCTGCGGTAGCCGATCGCAAGATGTGGGCCGAGATGAAGATGAGCCCGACGGATCTCGCTGACGTCAGTGGCTACACCTACACCTACCTGATGAATGGCCAGGCACCTGATGGCAACTGGACCGGCATATTCAAACCAGGCGAAAAGATCCGCCTGCGGTTCATTAATGCCTCGGCTATGACCTATTTCGATGTGCGCATCCCCGGACTGAAGATGACTGTGGTTGCGGCCGATGGTCTGCACGTCAAACCGGTCAGCGTCGACGAGTTCCGTATCGCCGTGGCCGAGACCTACGACGTGATCATCGAACCAGACAGCGAACAGGCCTATACCGTGTTTGCCCAATCCATGGACCGCACTGGCTATGCGCGCGGCACCCTTGCTGTACAGGAGGGGTTGAGTGCACCAGTACCCAGCCCCGACCCGCGTCCGCTGATTGCCATGGGCGACATGGGTATGGATCACGGCAGCATGGGCGGTATGGATCACGGGAACATGGCCGGAATGGACCACGGCAGTATGGCGGGCATGGATCATGGGAGCATGCAGGGTGGCATGGCCGGCATGGATCACAGCCAGATGGCTGGAATGGATCATTCGGGCATGGCAGGCATGGCAGGCATGGCAGGCATGGCAGGTGCCATGCAGGCACACCCAGCCTCAGAGACCAACAACCCGCTGGTCGATATGCAAACCATGACACCAACGCATAAGTTGGACGACCCAGGTATTGGTTTGCGAGACAACGGCCGACGCGTCCTCACGTACTCTGACCTGCGCAGCACCTTCCTCGACCCGGATGGTCGCGAACCAAGTCGCACCATCGAGCTGCACCTTACCGGGCACATGGAGAAATTCTCCTGGTCCTTCGATGGCATCAAGTTCTCTGACGCCGAGCCTCTGCGCCTCAAGTACGGCGAGCGTGTTCGCATCACGCTGGTCAACGACACCATGATGACTCATCCGATCCATCTTCATGGCATGTGGAGCGACCTGGAGGATGCGAACGGCAATTTCCTGGTGCGTAAACACACCATCGACATGCCGCCAGGTTCCAAGCGCAGCTATCGAGTGACTGCCGATGCGTTGGGTCGTTGGGCCTATCACTGCCACCTGTTGCTCCACATGGAAATGGGCATGTTCCGTGAAGTTCGTGTGGATGAGTAAAGGAGATTTCTGATGAGCACTTTTATGAAGCGAAATGCCCTGGCTGGCAGCGCAGTCATGTTCAGCCTATTGGCTGCCCTGCACGCACCGGTTTCGTTGGCAGGTGAGGGGCACAGTGAGCACGAACAACATGCTGCCGAGTCGGCTGTGCCCAAGACCGCCAGTGGCAATCACGCAGATCAGTCGAAGGATAAGGCGGCTGGCCAGCATATGGATCATGGCGCCATGGATCACGGAGACATGAAGCATGACGGCATGAATCACGAAAACATGATGGATAAGCATGGCGGCACCGAAGCCGAAGCAGGTTCGAACCATGACCACTAGGTTTTCACGTCCATCTCTCTTGGCGCTGGCTGTGTCGCTGAGTGCGTTCAGCGGCGGCGTTACTTTGGCTGCGGAAGAAATGGATCATTCGGCAATGGGGCACGGCACCATGTCGATGGACCATAGCCAGATGAGCCACGGCGCTACCAAAGCGCCGATGGAGGGCATGGATCACAGCAAGATGGACCATGGTGCCATGCAGGGTGCTTCGGGCAGCATGGATCATAGCCAGATGGGCCACAGCCAGAGCCAGAGCCAAGAAAAGGCTCCAGCCATGGACCACAGCAAGATGGATCACGGCGCCATGCAGGGTGCTTCGGGCAGCATGGATCATAGCCAGATGGGCCACGGCCAGAGCCAAGAGAAGGCCCAGGCTATGGATCACAGCAAGATGGGGCATGGCGCCATGCAAGGACAGATGGAGGGCATGGATCATTCAAAGATGAACCATGGCTCCGCTGAAGCCCCGAGAACCACCAGCCGTACGCCGATTCCCGTTCTGACGGATGCTGATCGCCAAGCGGCTTTCCCGCCATTACCTAGCCACAAGGTTCACGACAGCGCCATCAACAGTTTTTTCCTGCTCGATCAGCTCGTATACCAGGACGCAGATGAGGGCAGCACCCTGGCCTGGGATGCGTCGGGCTGGGTAGGCGGTGATATCAACCGGGTCTGGTTCCGCTCCGAAGGCGAGCGTACCAACGGCGTGACCGAGGATGCTGAATTACAGCTGCTGTACGGCCGCTCGATCGGCCCTTGGTGGGATGTCGTCGCGGGCGTTCGCCAGGACTTCAAACCGGAGTCGCCGCAGACTTGGGCCGCCTTCGGTATCCAGGGCATGGCGCTTTACGCCTTTGAGGCCGAAGCCACGGCCTTCGTCGGCGAGAATGGCCAAACTGCTGCCCGACTGGAGGGCGAGTACGACATTCTGCTGACCAACCGGCTGATTCTCCAGCCAACTGCCGAAATGAACTTCTACGGCAAGAACGATCCTGAGCGAGGTGTGGGGTCTGGGTTGGCAAATACCGAGCTCGGCTTGCGTCTGCGTTACGAGATTGTCAGGCAGTTTGCCCCCTATATCGGGGTTTCCTGGAGCCGCTCCTATGGCAACACGGCAGACATGGTGCGCGACGAGGGCGGTGATGTAGACGAGGCGCGTTTTGTCGCCGGTATCCGGATGTGGTTTTGAGAACCTGACATGAAAAGAACAATTAAAACTTTGGTGGCGGCCGGCGTGGTCGGTAGCACAGCTGTCCTGGCCGGCGCCTACTTTGGCGTGGTCAACGTGGGGGCCGACGATCCCCATTTTCCTGCAGTGCATGCGTTTCTCACGATGGCCCGTGACCGCTCTATCGAAGTCCGTTCGCGGGACATCGAGGTTCCCAACCTGGATGATCAAGCTCTTATTCGCGCCGGTGCGGGCAACTACAACTCCATGTGTATCGGCTGTCATTTGGCGCCAGGTGTGGCGGAGACCGAGCTAAGCCAATCGCTTTATCCTGCGCCCCCCAACCTCGCCAAGATCGGTGTCGATGGCAATCCGTCAGCAGCGTTCTGGGTGATCAAGCATGGCATCAAGGCAACGGGTATGCCTGCGTGGGGCAAGAGCATGGGAGACGAGTACATCTGGGGCATGGTTGCCTTCCTCAACCAACTGCCGACGATGGATGCCAAGCAATACCAAACACTCGTCGCATCCAGTGGCGGCCATCAGCACGGTGGTGGGGAAACGCAGATGCATAACCATGAAGGACAGCACGGCGACAACAAGCCTGGCCATCATGACAATAGTGGCGGTGGCGATGACCATCATGGATCAGGTGATGCTGGAGAGCCTGGTCATCACGATGCCGCGGCTACGGATAGCGAGGGTGGCTCCGCACCTAAGGCAGGTCACCATTCGGATATGAGTGGCGATGACCACCATGCTGGGGATGAGGCGTCGTCCAACGGAGGTGATCATCACGCCGAGCAGGCTCCGAACGCCTCGCCCAAGACCCACACCCACGCCGATGGCAAAGAGCACGTGCATGAAAGCTAAATATCTGGCCTTGCTGGCCGCTCTCTCCGTCACATCTGCAGTTCAAGCAGCTGATGCCCTGACGATTGATGTCCATCGTGATGCCAATTGCGGATGTTGCAAGAAGTGGATTTCACACCTCGAAGCGAATGGCTTCAAAGTCGTCGACCATGTTGAAAGCAACATGACAGCAGTGAAGCAAAGACTGGGCGTCGCGCCACGGTTAGCGTCTTGCCACACCGCGGTGATTGACGGCAAGTTCGTCGAAGGTCATGTGCCGGCGGCTCAGGTCATCGAACTCACCAAGCGCGATGATCTGCTGGGCATCGCTGTTCCCGGGATGCCGGCGGGCTCCCCCGGCATGGAAGTCGATGGCGTACAGCATGCCTACCAGGTCATTGGCTTGACCAAGACGGGTTCTGATCAGGTCGTTGCAGAATATCCCGCCCAGTAGTACTGCCTGCCAGCACGGCCGCTTGTGTGTAGTGGCCGACTCATTTTCATACGTCCTTTAACCTAAGTAAAAAAGGCGCCCTAGGGCGCCAAGGGCTGTCTCCAAACCAAAGGAGCACTACGAGGGGACAGCAGGACCAAGGAGCGAGCGGGCAATCAACCCGCTCGCTTGCCAGGGTTAGAGAACTTCCAGCGGGTACTCGACAATCAGGCGGAACTCATCCAAATCCGACTCGAAGTCGGTGGCGCGAGTCGTGGCTTGTCGAATGCGAAAGGACATGTCCTTCAACGACCCAGACTGCACAACGTACTTGGCCTCGATGTCCCGCTCCCAGCGCTTCTGGTTGGTCAACGGATCGCCGTTGTCATCACGGCGCATATAGACTTCGTTGGCGTCGCTGTAGTCGGCATCCCAGCCCTGAGGGTGTACGAATTTTTGTGTAACCGACTCATGAGCGACACTGTCGCTCCGAACCGGAGACACCATGAGCAAGACG
>NZ_RHQP01000060.1:0-14105 GCF_003935465.1 Pseudomonas sp. o96-267 | reverse complement strand
GGCGCGCCCCGCCCCCCGCCCGCCGGCGCGCGGGGCGGGGGGCTGGGTGCTTCGCCCCTTCCTCCCGGGGGGGGGGGGGGGGGGGGGGAGGGGGGGGGGGGGGGGGGGGGGGTGGGGGGGGCCCCCCCCCCCCCCCCCCCCCCCCCCCACAACAGGCGAGGCTGGGCTCAGTGGCTGTAACCCGGCTTCTGGCGAATGGTCTTGAGCAGGTCGTCGGGTGAAATGTGCCCGACCACCTGAGTCGCCGCGCTGCCAGGTTGCGGCAGGTCGAGGATGTGGCCCTTCATCTTGCCGATCACGTGCATCTCGCACGGCTTGCAGTCGAACTTCAGGGTCAGCACTTCATCGCCATGTACCAGCTGCATCGGTGCGACCTTGGTCTTCACGCCGGTTACACCCTTGGCCTGTTTCGGACACAGGTTGAAGGAGAAGCGCAGGCAGTGCTTGGTGATCATCACCGGCACTTCGCCTTCTTCTTCGTGCGCCTCGTAGGCAGCGTCGATCAGTTGCACGCCGTGGCGGTGGTAGAAGTCGCGGGCCTTCTGGTTGTAAACGTTGGCCAGGAACGACAGGTGCGATTCCGGGTACACCGGCGCTGGGTCGGTCTCGGCCTTGCGGCCGCCACGTGGGTGGGCAGCGACGCGGGCTTCGGTGAGTGCTTCGATGGCGTCGCGGCGCAGTGCCTTGAGCTGCGAGTTGGGCACGAAGAACGCTTGCGGCGCATCCAGCGTCACGCTTTGGGCGTGGTAGATGGTGGTGCCGAGCTGGGTGAGCAGGTCACGCAGGCCATCGAGTGCCTGTTCCGGCTTGTTGGCCACACCGAACGGGCCGGGCAGGGCGACGTCGACGCTGATGCCTTCCTCACTGGTGGCGGTGAGCTTGAGGGCGCCTTCACGCAGCTCGGCCTTCCAGCTCACGCCAATACGACGCTCGGCGCTGGTGCGTTGCAGCGCTTGCTGCCAGTTGTGGTCGAGGTTGCGCGAAAGCGGATGATTCGGGCGCAAGCGGAACAGGCCTTCGGGCATTTCGTTGGGTTCGACGCGGTAGCGGTAGCGCTTCTCGCCGTCTTCCTCGAACTCACCTTTCAGCTCGGCGATATTGGCGCGGAAACCCTCCACCTCACGTTTGACCAGCACGTTGAGGCCGTCGCCGTTGGACAGCGGCTCATGGGTGACGGCAATCAGGTCGCGCTTGTTCACCTTCTCCACGTTGCCAACCAGCAGGCCAGTAAAGGTCGGCGAATCGAAGGCGCCGATATCCACCTTGCGCTCAGTGACGAAGTAGTCGGTGCTGCCACGGTGGAAGGTCTTGTCCGGATCGGGCACGAAGAAGTGCGCGGTACGGCCGCTGGAGGCACGAGCGAGGTCCGGGCGGTCTTCGAGGATGGCGTCGAGTTCGCGGCGGTAGTGGGCGGTGATGTTCTTCACGTAGGCCACGTCCTTGTAGCGGCCTTCGATCTTGAACGAGCGCACGCCGGCCTCGACCAGGGCGCGCAGGTTGGCGCTCTGGTTGTTGTCCTTCATCGACAGCAGGTGTTTTTCATAGGCGATTACGCCGCCTTTTTCATCCTTGAGGGTGTAGGGCAGGCGGCAGGCCTGCGAGCAGTCGCCACGGTTGGCGCTGCGCCCGGTCTGCGCGTGGGAGATGTTGCACTGGCCGGAGAAGGCCACGCATAGCGCGCCGTGGATGAAGAACTCGATGGCGGCATCGGTGGCATCGGCGATCTGACGGATTTCCTGCAGGTTCAGCTCGCGTGCCAGTACCAGTTGGGAGAAACCGGCCTGGTCGAGAAACTTGGCCCGTGCCAGGGTGCGAATGTCGGTCTGGGTGCTGGCGTGCAGCTCGATGGGCGGAATATCCAGCTCCATCACCCCCATGTCCTGCACAATCAGCGCATCCACGCCTGCGTCGTAGAGTTGGTGGATCAGCGTACGTACCTGCTCCAGCTCGTCGTCGTGGAAGATGGTGTTGAGCGTGGTGAACACCCGTGCATGGTAGCGCCGGGCGAACTCCACCAGCTTGGCGATCTCGCTCACCTCGTTGCAGGCGTTGTGCCGCGCGCCGAAGCTCGGGCCGCCGATATAGATGGCGTCGGCGCCATGCAGAATGGCCTCGCGGGCGATTTCGACGTCACGCGCAGGGCTGAGCAGTTCCAGGTGGTTCTTGGGCAAGGACATGGTGTTTTCTTTTATCAGGCTGACACACGGGCAAGGCGCGCATTGTACCGGGCTGTGGCCCACTGGGCACTCGCCAGATGCCGGACGGCTGCCAATACGCGCCGACGCAGGTACAGTAGCGGCCTTTTTCAGGCGGAGGCGTGGCGATGGACAACAGAGGGTTGGAGAAGCTCGATCAGTGGCTGCTCAAGTACGGCAACGATGACTCGATCCTCTCTGCCAGCGAACTGGACGGCTTCTTCGCCGCCATCGTCTCTGCCCCGCGCCAGGTTGCGCCGGCCATCTGGTATTCGGCGATCTGGGCTGACCAGCCGCCGCAGTGGCCGAGCGACAAGGATGGTGAGCGCTTCATGAAACTGGCTGTCGAGCTGATGAGCGAGGCGGCCTACATGCTCAGCGAGGAGCCGGATGACTATGAGGCGATCTTCCTCGCCGACGACAACGGCAAGGGCGAGAAGCTGATCGTCTCCGAATGGTGCGCGGGCTACCTGCGTGGTGCGGCGGTGGCCGGCTGGCTCGATGCATCGCTGCCGGAGTCGGTGGCGGCAGCTCTGGCGCTGATCACCCTGCATGGCGATGAAAGCGGCAACGCGACGCTCAAGGCTATGTCCGATGCCGAATACGACGCCAGCACGGCGCTGCTCGAACCCGCCGCCGTCGAGCTTTTCCAGTATTGGCAGGAGAACCTGGACCCGCTGCTGCCGGTGCGCCGCGAGGAGGCTAAAGTCGGGCGTAACGACCCCTGCACCTGCGGCAGTGGCAAGAAGTACAAGCAGTGTTGCATGCGCTGAGTCGTGACCCGGGGCACGGGCCTGCGCAGGTAGCGCAAGCCCGTGTGCCCGCGCTGGGTTTCTAGCCGAGCAACTCGGCAAACGCCTTGTCCGCCTCCAGTACGGCTGGCAGGGCTTCGAACAGCTTGCCCAGATCGACTTCTTTGAACAGCGGACCTTCCAGACTCTGCTGCGCCTGTTCGCTGACGCCGTCCAGTTCGGTGGTTTCCGCGACGGTGACCGACTGCGCAAGCAGGCGCGCATAGCGGCCGTCATCCGGCGTTTGCGTTGGGCGTGCCTGGTAGGCGATGGCGTGCTGGATCAGCGTCGGCAATTGCCAGCGCCGTGCCAGTTCGGCACCGACTTCCGGGTAACCGAAGCCCAGTTGCAGGGTTTCCTCGGCGGCATGTGCGGCCGCCTCGCGTCTCGGGTGACGGTTCAGGCGCCGGGCGAAGTCAGGCGCGCCGGTCTGGATCAGCAGCTCGCCGATGTTGTGCATCATGCCGCAGGTGAAGGCGGCGTCGGTGTCCAGTTTCAGCTGCTTGGCCAGGCTGCGGGCGATACTGGCGACGCGAAAGCTGCGAATCCAGAAACCCTTGAGGTCGAAGCCGGTATCGATCTGAAACGCGCCCGTCATTGCCGAGGCCAGCACCAGCGTGCGCAGGGTATTGAAGCCTAGGCGCATGGCGGCGTCTTCGACGCTTACCGCTTCACGGGCCCCGCGAAAACGCGGCGAGTTGGCCAGGCGCAGTACCTTGGCAGCGATGACCGGGTCGCGCTCGATATTGCGCGCCACGCTTTCCAGGCTCGAAGACGGGTTGTCGAACTGTTGAATCAGCTCCTGCGCGACCTTCGGATGCTGGGCAGGGAGTGCAGTTGAGCGAACAGACTTTCTATATCCATGGCAACTCCGATAGGGAAGAACGCTGCAGTTGCGTTCGATGAGAAATAGCTTTCTGAGCATAGCTGTGCCTGACGCCTCAGCCAGTCCCATAGTTGCTATTTAGAGCCTTTTCCATGGTTGTTGCCAGTCAGACATGCCCGCCCCGAGGGGCGGTTTTTCGACGATGGTTTACTGACGCGGCGCCACGCTGGTTTCGGCCGCTGCAGACCACACGCGGTAACGCACTTCGACATCTTTGGGGGCGTAGATCACCAGCGGCAGCTTGCTGTTGTAACGCACCAGTTGCGGCTCGCCGCCAACGCGCACGAATGCCTGTTTGCGGCTGCTGTCCGGGCAGGCCATCAGCGTGCTCATGCTCGGGCCGACCTGGCCCAGTTCGTAGTAGCTGTAGCCCCAGCCTTCCACGGTCTTTTCCTGCCACTGGCCGCCCAGGCGTTGCTGGTTGCAATCCACTTCCAGGGTCTTGCCGGCGATGATCTCCACCTTTTGGGCCGTCCGTGATAAGGGAGCCGCCAGGTCGGCGGCGCAGCACTGACCGTTGTGAGTAGGCCAAGTTCCTGCGTTTTTCAAGCTATCTCAGCGTGCCTCGGCTGAGGGTCTCAAGTCGGCGGGCAGGGCGTGTTGCAGGTAATCGATGAACAGACGAACCTTGGGCGTCAGCTCGTAGCGGCCACGCACACACAGGTAAAAGTCCAGTGGAGCGCCGGTGGCACGGCTGTCTGTAGGCGTTGCCGAGGAGAACAGTTCGACCAGGTCACCACGGGCCAGGTAGGGATCGGCGACAAAGGACGCCAGGCGGGTGATGCCGCCGCCTGACGCCGCGCACTGTGCCAAGGCATCGATATCGTTGCTGCTCATGCTCACTCTGACCTGGGCATCGAAGTGCACGCCTTCGCGAACGAAGCCCCAACGCAAGAGGCGCCCATCGGTGGCGAAACGAAACAGCAGGCAGTCGTGGTCGCGCAATTGTTCTGGCTCACTGGGCTGCCCTGCACGCTGCAGGTAGGCGGGTGCGGCGCAGAAGCGTGTCTGTGCAGTGGCGATGCGCCTGGCCACCAGACCGTTCTGCAGTTGCTGCTCGATGTGGATGCTGATGTCCACGCCTTCCTGCACGTGATCGACGCTGCCGTCGGTGGTCAGCAGTTCGCAACGGATGCGCGGGTACTGAGCCATGAAACCGGGGATCAGTGGAGCCAATACATGGCGACCGAACGCTGCACTGGTGGCGATGCGCAACTGCCCGCGTGGCTCGTCCTGCAAGTCGGCGACGGCGGCGCGGGCGAGTTCCAGCTCCTGAAGCACAGCCTGTACGCGCTCGAAATACAGCGAACCGGCGTCGGTGAGTGCCAATCTTCGAGTGGTACGGGTGAGGAGGCGAAGGCCCAGGCTTTGTTCCAGGCGGGCGATGTTCTGGCTCGCTGCGGCTGCGCTGATGCCCAGCAAGCGAGCGCCAGCAGCGATGCTACCGCTCTCAACAGCCTTTACGAAGCTCTCCAGGCCGCGCAGGGTGTCTGTGCTTTTACTTTCCAATGCGCCGTTCATTCATAAGTTTATCTTGATACTCAACTTACCTTCCGCCCTCTATCGCCGCAATCATCTTCATCGCTAGAGTGCTCGATACTTTCATCGAACAGGAAACCTGAGCATGTCCGATCTCGACCTCGCTCCAGCCGCCGCGCGCAACTGGAAACTGCCTGCGCGTGCCATGCCCGTGGCTTTCGCCTTCTTCATGTCGGGCATCATGGCCATGCTCATGTCGCTGGTCATTACCGCTGCAAACCGTGGTCTTGGCCAGGGTTATCTACAGGCGGTGCTGAGCGCCTACAGCCTGGCGATGCCGGTCGCGTTCGTATGCGTGATGCTGGTGCGGCCGATCGTGCTCAAACTGGTGAGCCTGACCGTGCGCTTGCCGTGAATGGCATGCCGGGGCGTGTGCTATCGGGGCGGCCCTGCCTCGATGCCTGGACGCTCATCATCCCCGAGCAGGCGGACTGCCAGTGCCAGTGTGGCGCCGAGGTAGACCAGCGCACTCCAGCCTGCCATCAGCATGCCCCCCAGGCGTTGGTCGTCCAGGGCTTGCAGACCGAAAGCCCCCAGGCACAGCTCGGGAGGGTAGATGAGCCGTGGCGCCATGATCAGAACGAGCCCCAGCATGGTCATGTGGGCGAACGTCAGGAAAAAACCGCACAGCGTCAGCACCAGCCCCTGCTGGGTCTGCCTGGCGAAACCCAGTAGCCAGATGGTCAGGCCAACGGCCAGGAAGCTGGCCTGCTGCGCAACGAACAGGGGGGCGTGCAAGGCGGCGGCTTCGTGCGCGGCAGGCAGGTGCCAGCCCCACACCACCACCAGCTCGGCGATGAAGGCGGCGCTGAGCCAGCTTGCCCTTGCGTAACGGTCGAGACGGAGCCCGGCGCGCGCCAGGCCGATGGCCAGCAGCGGGGCTGCGAGCGCCACGACGCCCAGGTGCAGGATCATGTGCAGCGAGAACGCCGTGCGGCTCATGGCCGGCAAAGGGCCAAGCCAGAGGGCTGCCAGTATCAGCAAGCCCAGGTGCAGAGGCCAGTTACGTGAGGATTCGGCGCGCTCAGTTTGCATCGAGGTAGTCACCGATACTGCTTGCCAGGTGTTCGGGTGTGACGTTCTGTGCGAACAGTTCAACCAGACGTCCGTCCGGGGCTACCAGGTAGAGGCTGGTGGTGTGATCGAGCAGGTAGGTGCCGCTGGCTTCGCGCCGCGCGACATACACCCCATAGGCGTCGGCGGCCTGTCTGACCTGCTGGACGTTACCGCTGAGGCCGATAATGCGCGGGTCGAAGAAGCCCGTGTAGCGCTGCAGAAGCTGTGGGCTGTCGCGTTCCGGGTCGAGGGTAATGAACACGGGTTGCAGGTGCTGGCTACGTGGGCCGAGCTTGTCCAGCGTCTTGGCGACCGTGGCCAGGGTAGTCGGGCATACATCCGGGCAATGGGTGAAGCCAAAGGACAGCAGGACCCAGCGTTCGGCAAAACTGTTTTGGTCTATGCGTCGACCCTGATGGTCGACCAACTCGAATGACCCGGCGACTTCCCCGATCCGCGCGGCCGCCGGTACGGCAGCCGGCCAGAGCTTGTAGGCCAGCGGCAAGCCTGCCAGCAATAGGGTGATGCAAATTGCTGTGCCCCATAGTGATCGCCTCATCATGCCCTCTCGCGTCGCGTCCCCCCGATCTTTACAGACCTGCAATCGGCCATTGGGTGCCCGGAAAATCTGTCGTTTGCATGATGGCGAGCGTGCTTGGCTCGGTGGGCACGATGTTGGAGGAATTAGGCATGACTGAATGCCGAGGGTGGTCGGCGTTGCTCGTACTCAGCAGCGGACAAGTCGGTGGGCGCCGCGCTGGGCGCACACCGATAGGCCCACCGCGATCAGGCGAACACGAAGTACTTGCGCACGGTCTCGACCACTTCCCAGGTGCCCTTCATGCCAGGCTCGACCACGAAGATGTCGCCGGCCTTGAGGTGGATCGGCTCCAGGCCGTCCGGGGTGATGATGCAGTAGCCTTCCTGGAAGTGGCAGTACTCCCACTTCACGTACTCCACGCGCCATTTGCCGGGGGTGCAGATCCAGGTTCCCATGATCTTGCTGCCGTCTTCGGAGGTGTAGGCGTTGAGGTTGACGGTGTGCGGGTCACCTTCGATGCGCTCCCACTTGCAGGCATCGACGACTGGCATCGGCTGGGTATCGCGCAGAACGGTGATCGGTTTGTTGGCCATGAGGCGCTCCGGTGAGTGATCAAAGGGGCGTTCACCATAGAGCGGGGGCGGGGCGGTCGATTGCCTGGGGTCGACACGGGGCTGCTCATTCGCGCAGTGCGCGAGACTTTCTAGTGCTGAAAAAACCAAGGCCGGCTTATCAGGCCGGCCTTGTGGGGCTGCGCTTTCCATCGAGTCATACGACGTTCTCGATCAGTTCATCAGGAAGGTATCAGGCGGTGCGGCTTTCGATCAGGCGGTCCGAGCCACCTTCGGCAACACGGTTTTCGATCAGACGATCCGAGCCACCTTCAGCGACGCGATTCTGAATCAGACGGTCCGAGCCACCTTCAGCGACGCGGTTCTGGATCAGACGGTCCGAGCCACCTTCAGCGACGCGATTCTGGATCAGACGATCAGAGCCACCTTCAGCGACGCGGTTCTGGATCAGACGATCGGAGCCACCTTCGGCGATGCGGCTTTCGATCAGACGGTCGGAACCACCTTCGGCGATGCGGCTTTCGATCAGACGGTCGGAACCACCTTCGGCGATGCGGCTTTCGATCAGACGATCAGAGCCACCTTCGGCGACCACAGGTTGGGCGGAGGAGGCGGCGAATACGTTGGCTGCCAGTACGGAGAAAGCGAAGCTGAGGATGAGTTGGCGTTTCATGATGTTTTGCTCCAGCGGTGTTGTGGTTGGGTATGGAGCAGATGTTACGCACTGGATTTTTTCAGAGAACTTCATTGGCATGATGGTGAACATCGATGCCGCTGATGTTTGCTGTAATGGCCGAAATAGAGCGCTCTTAGCCTATTTGGAAAGACCGGCCACGGCCGCGTAGGCCGTGGCGCAGCGGTTAGTTGATGAAGGTGGCGCCGCGTGCGTTGACGAACAGGGAATAGATGCCATGGCTGCTGGCCATGAACAGGCGATTACCTTTCTCGCCGCCAAAGCACAGGTTGGCGCAGCGTTCCGGCAGTGAGATATGACCAATGGCCTTGCCCTGCGGGTTGAACACGCGCACGCCATCGAGCTTTTCCGGATCGCTCTCGGCCGAGCCATTGCTGCCCCAGCCGCACCACAGGTTGCCGAACTCGTCGCACTTGATGCCATCCAGCGCGCCGGTGTCGGTGGCTTCGATGTGTTTGCGGCGCTGGCCGAGGCTGCCGTCGTCGTTCACCTGATAAGCCCACACCAGGCGATGCGGCTTGGCGCGGCCCGCGACGATGTACAGAGTCTTCTCGTCGGGCGAGAAGCACAGGCCGTTGGGGCCGGCCAGATCCTCGATCACACGGGTGACCTGCTGCGTTTCGCCGTCGATGCGATAGACCCCATGGGGCAGCTCCGGCTCGATCTTGTAGCCCTCGTAGAAGTTGCCGGTCTGGAAGGGCGGGTCGGTGAACCAGACCGAACCGTCGCGCTTGACCACCAGGTCGTTCGGCGAGTTGAAGCGTTTGCCCTCGAACGCATCGGCCAGCACGGTAATGCTGCCGTCGTGTTCGGTACGGGTGATGCGTCGGCCAACATCCTGGGTGGTCGAGCCCTCACAAGCGATCAGCCGGCCCTGGCGGTCGCGAACCAGGCCATTGGAATAGTTCGATGGCTGGCGGTAGACGGCCAGCGACTGGCTGATCTCGTCCCAGCGCATGATGCGGTTGTTGGGGATGTCGCTGACCAGCAGGTAGCGACCATCACCGAACCACACCGGACCTTCGGCCCAGCGGATGCCATCGGCGAGCTTTTCCACGCTGGCGTTGAACAGGCGCAATTGCATAAAGCTGTCATCCAGCGCCTTGACCGCGCCGGATGGGTAGCGCAGATCGAGAGGTTGCGTGGCGTTGGCCAGTTGCGGCAGCAGAGATGCAGCGCTGGCGGCGGCAGCGGAATAGACCAGCGACTGCTTGAGAAAGTGGCGGCGCGAGCCGTCGGGGCGTTGTTCGTCATTCATCATGAGGTTCCTTGTTGTTCTTGTTGATCGCAGATGCGACTTCAGGAACTTATATGATGTGTGATGACTATGAAAGTGCTTCAGTGCTGTGATGACAGATTGACTGTCCAAAATTGCTTGCAGGCATTGATTGATGGTGGAAATCACCTCGGATGAAGTTGGCTTGTTTTTGCTATGTCGTATGATGACTTCCGCGAGATGCCTCATTTTCGGAGTGAACGTGACTGTTTCAAGGCGTGCCACTTCAAGTCAATGCCCAGCGGCATCAGCCTGAGCTATGATGCGCGCCCTTCGTCTGCGCGCCCCTGTCATCATGTCCGGCAATGCCCTCTATACCGACTTGTCGGGTTACTACGATCTGATGTGCGCGGACATCGACTACGCCGCCCAGAGTCATTGCGTGCACCGCCTGCAACAACTGTTTGGCAACGGCGGCAAGCGCCATCTCGATCTGGCCTGTGGCACCGGCCCGCATGTGCGCCATTTTCTAGATTCTGGCTATGTCAGCAGCGGCTTGGACATCAACCAGCCGATGCTCGACCGAGCCGCCCAGCGCTGCCCCGAGGCACGCTTTGCCCGGCAGGACATGTGCGATTTTCAGGTCGACGAGCCGCTGGACCTGATCACCTGCTTTCTCTATTCCATCCACTACAGCGCCAGCATCGAACGGCTCAAGGCTTGTATCGCCAGCGTTCACGGCGCCCTGGCGGTTGGCGGGGTGTTCTGCTTCAACGCGGTGGACAAGCAGCGCATCGATAACGCCTCGTTCGTTGCCCACAGCGCACGGCATGCCGAAGGGCAGTTCCGCTTCAGCTCCGGCTGGTACTACCGCGGTGAAGGCGAACAGCAGGCGCTAAGGCTGCGTATCGAACGTACCCTCGCCGAACAGACCGAGGTCTGGCACGACGAACACCCGATGGTGGCGGTGAACTTCGCCGAGTTGCAGAACCTGCTGGCGCCGTACTTCGAGGTGCAGGTGCTGGAGCACGACTATCAGCGGCTGGCGCCGTGGGATGGCAGCTCTGGCAACGCGCTGTTTGCCTGCACCAAGCGCTGAGGCGAGGCAGCGTCATCCTCGGCCTGGCAGTTGCCTCACGCCGGCTCCTCGACGCGCTCGGTGTGCAATGAACGCTGCAGTTCGGCTACCAGCGCATCGACCTTGGCCAATGCCTGTTTGACGGATTCGGCAAGCAGTTCACCACCGACTTCCTGGCCCTCGATGGCGATCTGGTGCACGCGGGTGATGCCGATGAAGCCGAGCGCGGTGATCAGGTTCGGCTCCAGATGGTTCATGTGCGCCATCTCTCCGCCCAGATCGAAACCGACACCACCGCGCGCCGTGAGGATTACCGCATGGCGCGGCCGGTCGGCCAGCCTGGGTACATAGGGATCGAGCGGGTTGCTTTCATCCACGTCCACCGTGCGGCCGGGGCGCACCACCTGGTCGATCCACGCCTTGAGCGCGGCGGGCATGCCGAAGTTGTACAGCGGCGTGCCGATCACCAGCACGTCGGCGGCGATCAGTTCATCCACCAGGCGATCGCTTTCGGCCAGGGTGTCGTGCATCCAGGCCTCGCGTTTCGGCTCGGGCGTGAAGGATGAGGCGATCCAGTCATGGCTGATGATCGAGGGCGGGTTCCGGCCGATGTCGCGGTAGGTGACGACATCCTGCGGGCGGCGTGCCTGCCACTGGCTGATGAAACGATGGCTGAGATTGCGGCTGTGCGAACCGTGCAGGTCCTTGCCGGCGAGGCCGGGGCGGGCGCTGGCGTCGAGATGCAGAATATGGGTCATGATGAGTCTCCTGCTTGAATTTGAATTCATCTGTGATTGGCAGCAGACTCAGGCTAAGGTCGCCCCAATCGGGCGACAAACGATCAATATTTTTCGCAACGGATGAGGAAAATTCAGGCATGAGCCGGCGCCGACTCCCTCCGCTTTCCGCCTTGCGCGCCTTCGAGGCGGCGGCACGCCACGAAAGCGCCAAGCAAGCCGCGGAAGAGCTTTCCGTTACCGCCACCGCGATCAGTCACCAGATTCGCGCACTGGAAGACGCCCTCGGCGTCGCGCTATTCGTGCGCAAGCCGCGGCAACTGGAGCTGACCATGGCCGGACGTGAACTGCAGCAGGTGCTGGAAAGCGCCTTCGACAGCATCGGTGCCGCCGTCGAACGCCTCAGTGCAACGCCCAGCCGACAGGCCATCACCCTCAGCACTACGCCGGCAGTGGCCGTGCGCTGGCTGCTGTCCTGGGTATGCATGCTGCGCGACTCCCACCCCACGATCGACCTGCGCATCCACGCTTCGCACGAGCCGGTGGCGCTCGATGGTGTCACGGCGGATATCGCCATTCGCTACGGCGACGGCCGCTGGCCAGGCCTGGTGGCGGAAAAACTCTTCGACAATACCTTCGTGCCCGCCTGCAGCCCGCTACTGGAACTGCACGATGCCGCCGATTTGCCCAGGCATACGCTGATCCACTTCCGCAACCAGGCAGCGATCTCTTCGCCGATGGACTGGGCCGTCTGGCAGAAGCAGGCGCAGGTGTCGGGGCTGGATGTCGGTGCCGGGTTGGTGTTCTCCGACGAAACCCACGCCGTTTCGGCGGCCGTTGGCGCCCAGGGCGTGGCGCTGATGAGCCGGCAACTGATCGAGGATGAGCTGAGAGAGGGACGACTGGTGCAACCCTTCGGCCCGGAACTGGAAGGCAAGCCGTTCTTTCTGGTGTACCCGGAGAGCCGCCGCAACGATCCGACCATTCTCGCGGTGCGGGAGTGGATCATGGCGGTGCCGGGTGGGTTGTGTTTGCTGTGATGGCTGTCAATCAGTGGCCTGATGCGGCGGCTGTCCGGCCACTGGGCTGCAGGTAATAGGCATCCCACAGCTTATTGCGGAATTTGTTGCTTGGGTCGACGCGCTTTTTCAGCGCGAAGAACTTCTCGGCGCGGGGATAGGCGGCGAGGAACTGTTCCCGGCTGGCGTGGATTTGATACGGCAGGTAGTAGCTGCCCTGGTGGGCGATGGCGAGGTCGATCAGCTGTCGTGTCCAGTCGCCTACGGAGGCGCGCTCGCTGGGTGAGACGCCCTGGCGGTAGTAGATCACCAGCGCGAAGGTGTCTTCGCGGGCCCAGGCCAGCAGCGTACCCGGGTCGGCTTTGGCATGGCGGATGGAGATATTGGCGACCTTGACCTTGTGCGCTTTGAGCACGTCTCTCATGCCCGCGACAAAGGGCTCCAACTGGGCTTCGGGCACGAAATACTCCTGCAGCACGTAGCTGTAGTCGGGGCCGGAAATTGGCTGCAGCTCGCGCACATCCAGGCTGGCTTCATGGTTGCGCCACTGCACTTGCGGTCGTTTGAGCAGCAGCGGGTCGACGACGCTTTCACGCACCTTTGCGCCGCCATTGCTGCTGGCCACTGCCAGCGCGGCGCGCATGGCCTTGTAGTCGCGGTCCAGCGGTACCAGGTGTTCGGTGACGGTCAGCGGCGCATCCGTACGCAGGTAGGACACGGCGCGTACGCTGTCGTAGTCGTCGGTGTAGAGAATGCCGTTGTGCATCACCATGTCTGGGTTGCCGCGTACCTGGCTGGCGAAGAACTGCGCATAGTCGCCGAGCGGCATGAGCTGCGTCTGACGCACCAGCTTGCTGTTCTCCACCAACGGCAGGGTGGCCTCGACGATGACGCCCAGCCCGCCGTAACCGCCTATGGCGCCATGGAACAGCTCGCTGTTGTGCGTCGGGCTGGCATCCACCACCTGGCCGTCAGCCAGCACCAGGCGTAGCGAGCGAACGCCGAGCACCAACGGCCCCTGGCCGACGTATCGGCCATGAGCGTTGACGCTCAGTGCGCCGCCGACGGTGAAGTTGGCGTAGGACTGCATGATCTGCGGCGACAGGCCGTGTGGGTCGATGTACTCCAGTATCTCGCGCCAGGTGATGCCGGCTTGCACACGAATCTCCCGGCGTTCTGCGGAAAACTCCAGCACCTGGTTGAACTGGCGCATGTCCAGTTGCAGGGCCTGCTCGGTGGCGGTCTGCCCACCCATGCTGTAGCGCCCGCCGCCAATGGCGATGGGGCCGGCATGCCCGCTAACGGCCGTGACGATCTGCTCCAGTTCGGTGGGCGCCAGTACCTGCGCCACTTCGATGGGGTTCATGCCGGTGACGTCGTTGACGGTCTCGGTGGCCTGCGCGCAATGGCACAGCAACAGCAGTAGGACGAGGGCGAGGCGCATGGAGCTTCCTTGTTCGCAGCGGAGAACGAATGGCTGGGCTGATAGTGCGTCGTGGCGTGTTCAGGTGGCAATCGCCAGTGGCCATTCAGGGTGCTTCATTTTCAATAGGTCGAAGAAAGTATTAGCGCGTTCTGTCGGTGTTTCTTTTCGATTGAATGGACAAGGATGAACCCACTCCACAGAGAGTGATGACGATGAACCCCATGATCAAACACCCGGGTCTTTGGCTGTGCGTGCTGCTGTTCACTGCCCTCGCCGGGGAGGGTGTACGAATTTTTGTGTAACCGACTCATGAGCGACACTGTCGCTCCGCACCGGAGACACCATGAGCAAGACG
>NZ_RHQP01000005.1:82908-184940 GCF_003935465.1 Pseudomonas sp. o96-267 | reverse complement strand
GCTTTACGATCAGTTACGAAGACAGGCTGCCGCAGCAGTAACCCAAGCCCCGGTTACACAAAATTCTGCACACCCTCAAGAGCGTAAGGAACTCTTGACCAGAAATTACATGGGATTAGTTGAGTGGCCTTTTCCTTGGCGAGTGATGGAATCCAATTTTCATCCTTTCCGCAAGATGCTTCCTTAGCCACAAATTCTGTATTCAGCATCCTTAGAAATTCGTCTGAATTACTCCATTCTGTTTCGTTTTTGAAATTATCAATATCCCATCCATCGACGTGGATACGTTTATCGAATGCAGTAATGATTGAAACTATATCATTTCCGAAAATTATGGCTTGCTTTTCGCGTTGCTGCTCCGCGAACCAAAAAATAAAACTAATGCTTAAAGCCATTACTACTGCTAGTGATAGGAGTGTTTCAAATAACGTTAATCCTGCGTGTCTTGATTTTATTGTCATGGTGTTTTAATTTGTTCTTATTATTACCATAACATAAAAGATAAAATATGAAAGTTCAGAGCAGGTTTTATTTTCTTGGTTATTACCAATAAATCATCACGCCATTTGTAAAAATAAAGAACAAGCCGCAACATCAGAATTTTGAGCTACAATCTAACATGAATATCTTATCCAAACACTATAATGAGTGATATTTGAGGTAGATATGATTGACGCTTTTAAAAATGAAATGCTCAATTTTATTATGGCTGGAGGGGTAGACCTTCCATCGCCTGATGTAATAAAAACAGAATTTGATGGAGAAAAAACTTCCACTAGCCACTATTGCTATATTTCTATGGGCGGCGGCCCTACTCCTGTTGGTTTTTTTCTCAAACATATATTGATTTATTCGCTTCTGGATGCGGTTTTCGAGTCTGAGATACCAGATCTAGAAGATAAAGGTTTCATGGCGAAATATAAGCGTCTTCCTGAGTCTGATGAATATGAAAAATCGGTAAAGGAAACTTATCGAATTCTCACGTTTGTGAGAAATGTGGCAGTGCATAATAAGAGTAAGCTGACAATAGAGAATGGAAGGATTGGGTGCTCGTATAAAAAATGGAATCAAAGGAAAAAAAATGATATTCCACTGACCTTGGATATAGGATATGAAGGGCTTGCAATTCTGTATTCAATCGCGGTGATGAGAGCAAAATTAAAGGGGGATGTGGATCGATATCATCGTCTGCTAATATCCGCCATGTATGAATCAGCACTATCAGAGATAAATATATTTGATGACGAATACAAATACGATTGTGGGATTGGAATCACCAACTTTAGTTTGGACAGAAAAATACTATGGAGGAGAAGGTATCGAATAGCTTCTCCTATACTGAAAGACGAAGGTGACTTCATTAGATTCAGTAGGATGCCCGCTTATGAGGATTGGGCAAGTGATGAATATTTACTTGAGCGGGGGGAAGATAAGTATATTATCCCAGGGGAGTTTCTTCTGGATGATGGCCGTCTTCCCAAGGAAGAATTAGAGTCTTGGCGGTTACTGAATAAAGTTATAATGGCGACAGGCTAGACCTGCTAGTCATTTTCTATATCAAGTTGCACGGCTAATGCCTAGCTCTTCCCATAGCTTCTAGCTCGCGGTGGTGGGAGTGTGTATCGCATGTGTGCGTGTGTCTTGAAAACCCTATGGGGTTTTCGCTTTGCTCTTAATCACCAGCTTTGCCGCGAAGCGGCTTCGCCTTTCTTCTCGGCAAAGCTGCTCCTTCCTACTAGCTCAGTACAAAACTGAGTGTTCGGAGGACAGCCTGGCCAATTAGGGGAAGCGAGTCCCTTTCTCGGGTTTAAGTCATTGATACTGACGCTTAAACTTTGAACACTTAACGCATATATCTGCTGCGTCCCGGCTCCCTGTTCAACACTGTTTCCAGTGGCTTGCGGGTTGGCTCCTTTCGTTGCCGGGTTCCCCTTTGTACGGCCTCGACTTCCATAGTCCAAAAATCACAATGATAGGATCGGGTATCCTGTCCAAAACTATGCAAGGGTTAAATACTGAATTTATTATGGTTATGAGGTTTTTCCGAGGGGAGGACTTGAAATTAAAATCTGGCGTGTTATAACTTTAACTACAAGTTGATTCCTGCTGGAACAGTATCAACCCGAGGCCCAAATGTTATTAGCGTTTGGGCTTCATCTTTTAATAACTTACCATTTAATATTGGTAAGTCAAATAAGGCCTGCAAATTTGCGGGCTTTATCTTTTCTTGGGCTTACTTTTAATTGTGCCACGCGACCATTCTGTCGCTAATTTCTTAGCGAAAAATAATCCTGTTTTTGGCATAACCAAAACAGGGATGCCTAAAGGAATACCCAAGGGAATACCCAAAACAGGAATACCCAAGAAAAAACGGGATACCCAAAACAATACTAAAATAATGCTTATACGTTTAAGCAAGATGATGATTTCTTGGGTATTCCCCAAAAATCGATCCTGTCGCCTTTCAGTTGATTTTTTTGTGATGCTGAAAAAATAAAAGCACGTAACCATGCAGGCTTTTATCTTTTTGATCGTTCGGTTAAAATCCGCTAATCAAGGAGGGTTGAATGAGAGTAAATTTTGTTCTTATTGACTATGAAAGTGTGCAGCCTGATGACGTTGCAATTGTTCAGGGCGAGCAATTCAAAGTCATAGTCTTTGTCGGTGCAACTCAGTCAAAAGTTTCTTTTGAGGTTGCTTCTGCTTTGCAGAAAATGGGCGACAGGGCGGAGTATATTAAAATAAGCGGAACGGGGCATAATGCCTTGGATTTCCATGTCGCCTATTACATTGGTGTTATGGCGACCAAACAGCCAGACTCTTACTTTCATATAATTTCGAAAGATACCGGATTTGATCCACTCATTGCCCACCTTAAAACGCAAAAGATATTTGCTTGTCGCTCAGCGACAATAGGAGATATCCCGCTTGTGAAGGTAGTTAATTCCAACGCACCTGGGGATAGAATCGAGATTATTGTTAATGACTTGAAGAAACGGGGAAATTCACGCCCAAGGGCGGTTAAAACCCTAAGCAGCACTATCAATTCTATGTTTCAAAAGCGTCTCTCAGCTCAAGAAATAGATGGACTGATTGAGGGGTTGAGGCAAAAAGGCTTTGTAAAGGTTAATGGCACCAAGGTTTCTTACTCTCTTCCGGCTAAATAGAGATGAAGACAAGAGAAGAAATTCAAGGCTACATAGTCAGTAACGGCGTAAAGGTGAGTCGTTCGAGGTCTTGGGAAGATGCCGCAAAGGCCCGAGATAGTAGCCTTCTTTATTATAGAACCCCATCGGGTTACGCTGAGTGGTTTGCTATTAAAGGTAAAAAAATTTGGTGGGTGTATCTGGATTCTTCTGATGGTGGAATCTGGGGCGTTAACGGTATTTTGATTACTGGATATTTTATCGAGTATGACTTGGATATCGTGCGGGCTATCTACTCACTGGCCTACCCGAATCAATACGATAAGAAATAAAGCCCCGCAATGGGGCTTTTCTGTTTCTGCCTGAAAAATAATTTTGATTGTATATGTCAATGCTCTATTGACTTATTGGTTTTTCATGGTTTGATATTTGTGTGGTTTTCATATCTCCACATTGTCGGTGCTTAGTCCCCTTTGTTACCGGCCTTTACTGCCCGATTAATCGCTTAGGGCAGTATTTTATGATGTGACTCTATGCTGAATAAATCATAGACCAAGCCCGCCTAGTGTGGGCTTTTGCGTGACTATAAGAATAATGGAGGTGTTATGGATCTTATAGATTCAATTATGAGGTATGTAGAGCGTTTTGATGATTCTGATGTCTATGCTTACATAGAGCAAGGCGATAACTATCTCATTACAATTGATGAAGTTGAATGGTTATTCAAAAGGCTTGATGCGTCTAGGTATGTTGTGGTTTCGCCTGAAATGGTCGAGTTTGAAAATTACAGCAAATTGCCCGGAGTTAGTCCGAGCCTGTGGATTGATGAACTCGATAGAGTCGATGCTGAAATAAGAAGTGCCCTGGAGTTTTCTTATGATTTAAGGCTAGACAATATACTCAGCAGCACAGTCCTCAAAAAATGGGTGGGATTAAGTTCGCCAGATAGCATTATCTATTTGTTATTTATCGGGGATACCAATTACATAACGTGTAATATTAAGCTGATTTTTGATGTAGAGCGGTGTGAGTTTTATTGGCATACAGTATTTGATTGGGGAGGTATAGAGATTACCGGCGTTGATTGCTTTTTGGAGTATTTCAGGCAAAAGCTAATCTTAGAGCCTATCGGCAAGGCTCGGATGGAAGATGTAACGCCAGAGGATGGTCAGGTGTTGAAGATGATGAATTATGGATAAAACACCCGCTTAATTGCGGGTTGCTTTACGGTCTTAGTAATTTTCTTTTAATCTTATTTGTTATGTATCCGGTTGAATCTGTCTTGTCTTCCACTTCGTCAATCATTTTCAAGGCTTCCGCCGTTATTGACATATCTGAAGTCAAGTCACTGTCGTAAATCCTTTCGTAGTTCTCCGCTACGTCTCGGCTGTATTTGGCTTTATTCTGGCCAATCTTGTCGAATGCTGCTTGGATGAATCCTGTAAGGTTCTCAACTAAAGAGGTAAATTCACGAATAATGGTGTTTTGCATTTCCTGAAGCCTGCTGTTGGCTTGCTTCATATACTTATCTAGATCTTCGACTTGCCTAGTCATATGCTGAATTTCACTGTAAAGCCTGCCGCTTTTTTCTTCATCCTGCTCTATGGCTTTTTTCAAGATTTTTTGTCTTTGCTGTTCTGCAATTAGATCGTCTCTCAGGTTGAAATAGTTTTCCGTGGTTTTGTTTAAGGAGATCATTACGGCCTGTTCTTTCTGTGCCGCTTGGCGGATTCCATTAACTATTTTTTCTTTCTCAAGTGCCAATGTCTCTTTTTCGATTGCTAGTTTCTCTTTTTCATAAGTCAGGTTTTCAATCTCGTATTTCAAAGTGGCATTTTCTTCCAGCATTTTTCTGTAGAGTGAATAAGTTCTTTCGCTTTTAGGCTTGGAGGCTTCAAGATCAAGTTCTCGGTTCCATTCATTATTTTCCTGTGTCTTCTCTTTTATCTTTGCCTCTATGGGTTTATTTTTGAGTAGTTTGGCGTTGGTGTAGGCATAGAAAATTTCTTGGAAGTAACCGCCGAACAACTTTGATTGATCATGGTTCATTTTTAAAGGAAGTGGTTTTTTATCTGGGTAGTTCTTCTTGATCCAAGAGTTCACCAGTTTACGTTGCTGCTGGATTAAGTCATATTCCCCGGTCTTCCTGTTTTTCATTGAAGTTATGATGTGAGGGTGGTCGTCATAGTGATTCCCCTTGGTGCTTTCGTCACCGTGGAATGCGATAGCCAGAATTGGATTGTCTGGGAAGCATTTAGAGTAAAATCCTTGAATATGCCCTATAAATTCTTCTGGTGTAATGTTCTCCACCTCATTCCTTGATGGGAATTTAAAGAAGGACTCTTGGATAACGGCTCGGTTCTGTTGAACCTTCGGTTTATCGGCCTGCTCAATCTTGTTGTGCAGTTCGAGGAACTGCCTAACCATCGTGATTTTCTGAGCCTTACGCTTCATTCCTGATAACTCAAGGGATGCGGTAAGGTTTTGTATATCTGCCACGCCCTGGACGTTGTAGGCGGCTTCTAGCCCCGCCTTGGCTTGGGGGTCTTCTTCGTTCTTTATTGCTCGTTTGAGCTTGTCTTTATACTTGGTTCGAGAGTTACGGGCGGCTGCGAGTTCTTCCGCTCCTAACACGTCCTCGCTAGCGGTCGCCATTATCTGCTCAACCAGTTGCTGACGTTCTGCCAGTGGCACGTCATCCATACGGCGAAGCTGACCATTGATCCAGAGTAGATTGCGGTGTGAGTCCACCTCTATCCATTCAGTGGTTTTGATCTCTTTGCTGGGAATGCGGAGGGAGTGTTTTAGTGTCTTGCGAAGCTGGTAATGACCCAGCTTTTTACCATTGCCAGCAGGGTGCTTGGCGTTGGAATAATTCTTGGTCTTGAATATCATTGTGGTGGTCTTTTTTACATTCATTTAATCCTCATCAGTTGGTTAATTTAACCCCCTAACATTTCAGCGATTTGGCTTTGTGTTTTTGGCTCTGGATTTTGGGGAATCCAAAGGGGGAACCCTTTTGGCCCGCTATCCTACCGCAAGCACGAAGTGCGTCTTTTCGTCAGGAAAGTGTGGTGGGATAGATATGCGGGTTGATATATCTCTCTTTCGATTCAATATACCATAGAGATTTCAAAGTTCAATTTGAGGTCTTATAGGTTGAGCGTGCGAGCGTAGCAATGCACGCGGGTGTATGCGTATAGGTAAACAACAATATTGAGATCGTTACATATGAGATCAATATATATTGGTATCTAAAACGCGGCTGCGTGCGAGCGTATGCTGTGCACGCGGGCAGGGGAGTGCATTATGCGAGAAAATTTCCTGAAATTTAGAACGGGACTGATGGGGTTGGAGCGATAAGGCTGGAAAATCGTCCCTGATTTTTAATGTGTAACCCCTCTGGAATCTCAAGTTTTTATATTGTATTTGAGTTTGGAAATTGCCGTGTGTTTTTGCTTAGGGCTTGGGCCTGCACTATACACGTCAAAAGTGATGGTTCCGGTTTCGTGTCCAACGATTGCGGCGATCAAGATTCCGGGTATATCTGAGCGTTGTAATTGGGTGATAACTGTCTTGCGGAAACTGTGGAAAACAAATTGACCGTTCTAGCCAAGGTCGGTTCTAAGGCGTCCAAATTGCTTGCTAAGGGCATCCGAACGGTTTCCGTACTTATTTCCTGATGTGGATTTGATGAGGTAGCCATCTTCGGACTGCTTAGCCAAGCGGTCTACTACTGGCTGTAGCTTGGGATGGATAGGTATGTGTCTTTCACCGGCTGCCGTTTTTGCATCCGTGATGTAGAAGCATTGGATGCCTTCCTCGGTAACTATATCGCTTGTTTTCAAGCGGCATAGTTCCTCAATGCGTGCCCCTGTGTAGGCACCCAATAGAATGAGATCGGCAAGGGTTTCGCGGTTCTTCTGGTTCCTGGCTGCATCGTAGAGCTTCGCCACGTCTTCCGGGGCGAATGCCTTGCGTTCGGTCGAGGTTGCGGCCTTCTTGCTGCGGTTGGTGGGGAAGTCATGATTCTGGAAAGGCGACTGCTGGTCGCGGTGTAGCTTCTTGAAATTCTCATCGTAGCGAAGTGCCCACTTCCAAAAACTGGAACCGGCAAAGAGAAACTGCTTCTTGGTTTTCTCGCTGACGCTGAGCGTATCCATGTAAGCCATGATGCTCTCGTGGGTGAGGTCGCGGCGGTTGGTTTCAAGCCAATTTTTGAGGTTTTCCAAGCGGGCGACCTGAGTGTCAACGGTCTTCTGGACGATCCCCTTTACCTGCTCCTGGTGAACCTTGAAAGCGTTGATTCTGGCAGTCGTTATGGGCGACTTGGCCCGGTAGTGGCTGGGGTCTTTGAGTATCTGCTTAATCTCGTCCTTGTCGGCTTCCTTCAACGGCAAGGCGTTGGCCTGACGCTCCATGTTGCCCTGAACGAGTGACTGAAGGTCGCGGTTGAAGGTGAAGGCGTCGAGTGGCTTATCCACTTCAAAATGCCTCAATAGCCGCTCCCATTCCTCTTGCGAATGCTCTGGCCCCAACGAAAGAAAATCGGCCACGGAATCGGCCTTTTCCGAGCTTATAGGGCCATTCGTGATGTGGGCTTGGGCAACATCGACGTAGAAGTCACGGGCACGCTCTGCAAGTGCCTTGGCCTGAATCCTGGCGTCTTCGGGATCGATCTTGGATACGGTGCGGGCTTGGTCAATCAACGATTGCCATTGTTGCAGGTAGGGGATTTTGAGCCGCTGGGCTTCGGTCTTCGATCCGGTCTTGAGTGAGGCGGTGAACTCGCGTCGATTGAGGGTAGGCCGAGCGTCTGCCGGAATGGTCAGACGGGCGTGCCATAGACCAGAACGTAAGACCAAGTTATCGCTTGCCATTGCCGCCACCGGAGAGCCGAAAAGTGCTTGGATCGTAGGTGTTTTTTCTGTGGTTTTGTAGCAAAATTTTTTAGCAAACGGCTCTGTAAGTGCCTGTATCCATTGATTTTATTGAGTTTTTTGCTCAAATTCGGAAAGTCCCTATCTTCCCGCCATATCTCAAGCTTAAGCCCCTGAAATTCCTAGAGTTTCGGGGGCTTTTGCTATCTGCGGCATGCAAGGTGCCGAAGAAGTGTCGAAAGCCGGTTGAGCCTGCAGGCTAGCTCTGGATCGGCGGCCACATTCTGGCGACATGCACCAGGGCAAGAATCCAGACCGCATCATGCTCAGCCTGATAGACGAGGCGGTAGTTCTCCTGAGGGATCAGGTCGCGAGTACCGGTGACCAAACCCAACCTGCCCTTGTCGGGAAAGTCAGCCAGCGAGGCTGCAGCAGCGCTGAATGCCTCATCCATATATACGGCGGCGCGAGGGCTCTCAGTGGCGATGTATTCCCAGATATCCAGACGATTCTGTAGGGCCTCAGGTGTCCAAATGACCTGCATCAGTGGCCTAGAGCCTTAGCGCGGCGAGCGGCGAATTCAGTTTCTACATCATCATTGGAGCGGCCACGACCAGCGTCTACCGATGCCCTGGCGGCAGCGACCTTGCGTTGCACGAACTCATCATGCTCTTTGGCCTGTTGCTGCTGGCGAATGTAGTCGCGCATGAGGTCGCGCATAACCTGGGAGGCCGGCTGGTGTGCGGCTTGAGCGGCTGCCATGAAGTCTTCGCGCAGTTCAGGCTCAAGCTTCAGATTGAAAACGGCTTCTTTGGCCATGGTCGTCACCTATCGGTCGATTCGTAGCTACAACGTATATACGTTGTATGTATGCTAAGCAATGCTCGCCGCAGTAGAAAGCATGAGTCATCATCTTTGTGTCTAGTTCAGGGCGTTGTGAGTGATAGTTTCAAGCGTCACGAAGAGAGATGGTTATTTGCTATCACGCGAATATTCTGGGGAAACTTGAAGTGCTAGAGCTGCCAGGGGAGCACTCCGCTCTGTGAAACACGCCGCGTAATTGAGGCTTGGCACGATGCCAGTGCCTGGACTACTCTCCGGTCACCGGGCTAACGAAGTGATCAACAGGCAGGATGCCGACCCCATACACTTCGTTAGCTCGGTGTTCATTGCTTGCGCTGGCCTATGCGAGGCGAGCGGAAAAGACAAAGCCCTCCGAGAGAGGGCTTTGTCGTTTCTGCAAGACGCCTTGCGCGTCTGCTGTCTGTTAAAAGCATCCCTGCTGCCTTTCCATTCCCGCCCTAAGTACCGTTGTTGGTTAGCCTAGGCGATATCTGGCGTTTTGCCATGTTGCCCCTGCCAGGTGGACTCCAGTATCAGTCACTGCGCTGTAGGTGCGTCCTGTCGGGTTTGCTGGCGATCAGGTGCTCCGGCAGGTCGAGCAGGTCGGTGTCGTAGGTCTCCAGCGGCGGTGGACGCCGCTCGAAGCGGGCGCCGAGCACCAGCATGCAGGGCGTGAGCAGCAGGGTCAGCACCGTGGCGAAGGCCAGGCCGCCAGCGATGGCGCTGGATAGCTGCGTCCACCACTGTGTCGAGGGTGCGCCGAAACCGAGGCTTGGGGTGATCAGGTCGACGTTGATGCTGAGCACCATGGGCATCAGCCCGAGGATGGTGGTCACTGCGGTGAGCAGCACCGGACGCAGGCGCAGGCTGCCGGTTTCCAGCGCCGCTTCACGCGGTTCCAGGCCCTGGCGACGCAACTGGTTGTAGGTGTCGATCAGGATGATGTTGTTGTTCACCACGATGCCGGCCAGGGCGATCAGGCCCATGCCGACCATGACGATGCCGAACGACTGACCATTGACCAGCAGACCCATCAGTACGCCAGCGGTGGACAGGACGATGGCCGACAGCACCAGCGCTGCCTGGTAGAGGCTGTTGAACTGGGTCACCAGGATGATCGCCATGAGGAAGATGGCGACGACGAAGGCGGTCATCAGGAAGGTGGCCGCCTCGCGCTGGTCGGCATCCTCGCCGGCGAACTTCACCTTGATCTCGGCCGGTACATCGCCGAGCGCTTCGCGCAACGCCTTGAGGCGTTCGTCCAGGCGCGCACCTTCGGCCAGATCGGCCTGCAGGGTGATGGTGCGGTCGCCGTCCACGCGCCTCAGGGTGCCGACCTTGGGCGCAGGCTGCAGGTCGACGAAGTTGCTCAGCGGTACCTGGCCGGCCGGTGTATTGAGGGGCAGTCGGCCGAGTTGGTCGAGCGAGCGCCAGTTGCCGGGCAGGCGCACGCGGATGTCCACTTCGTCGGTCGCATCTTCTGGCCGGTAGGTTGCCAGTTTCAGGCCGTTGGTGATCATCTGTACCGCGTTGCCGACGCTGAGTACGTCCGCGCCGAAGCGTGCGGCGGCCTCGCGGTCGACCTTTATTCGCCACTCGATGCCGGGCAGGGCACGGTCGTCCTCGATATCGGCGAAGCCGCCGAGGCGCGTCATTTCCCCGCGGATACGCTCGACCCACTGCTCGCCGAGCGCTGGGTCCAGTGAGCTGATCTGCAGTTTCACCGGCTTGCCGTCGGTGGGGCCCTGTTCCTGTTTGCGGAACTCCAGGACCACGCCAGGAATGCCCGCGGTACGCTGGCTCATTTCGGCGAGGATGTCCTTGGCCGGGCGGCGCTGGTGCCAGTCGACGAACTGGAATTGCAGGGTGCCGATCACGTCGGCGCCGAGTTGGCCCTGCTGGCCTTCCGGCTGGGCCAGGGAGCGCGCATACAGCGCCTTGACCTCACGCATGCCGATCACCTGCTTTTCCACCTGCTGGAGCAGGGCGTCCTTCTCCTGCACCGACAGATCGCCGCGAGCGCGCAGCCAGATCTGCGCGCTTTCCGGCTCGACGTCGGGGAAGAATTCCACGCCATGGTTGAAGCGCCCGTAACCGACGTAGATCAGGGCGATCAGCGCGAGCATGCCGAGCAGGGTCAGCCCCGGGCGCTTGAGCAGCGTCGCCAGCAGATTGCGGTAGGCGTTGCCGGCGCGATTGGTGCTGGGGGCTTGCGGGCGTGCCTGGCCGCCAGTGACGGCGCCGAGCACCGGCAGAAACACCAGGGCCATGGCCAGCGATGCCAGCAGACAGAGAATCACTGTCGCTGGAAGGTACTTCATGAACTGACCAACCACCCCCGGCCAGAACAGCAGCGGCAGGAACACCACCAGAGTCGTGGCAGTGGAAGCGATTACCGGCCAGGCCATTCGTGTCGCGGCATTGGCCCAGGCCTGACGAGGCGTCTGGCCCTGTTGCAAGTAGCGGTCGGCCAGCTCGGAGACGACGATGGCGCCGTCGACCAGCATGCCGGCCACCAGAATCAGGCTGAACAGCACGACGATATTGAGGGTGAAGCCGAGCATCCAGATCAGCAGGATGCCGCTGAGGAAGGCGCCGGGAATGGTCAGGCCGACCAGCAGCGCCGACCGCATGCCCATGCTCGCCACCACCAGGATCAGCACTAGAACGATGGCGGTGAGCACGTTGTTGAGGAGGTCGCCGAGCATGTTCTGCACTTCCTGCGACTGATCCATGATGTAGCTGACTTCCACCCCCGGCGGCAGCAGGGGCTTGGCCTGCTCCATCAGTGCCTTGACCTGATCGATGGTCTCGATGATGTTGGCGCCGCTGCGCTTAGCCACTTCCAGCACGATGGCCGGCTGGCCGTTGATGCGGGCGAAGCCGGTGGGGTCCTTGAAGGTGCGGCGAATGGTGGCGACATCGGCGAAGGTGACCACGCTGTCGCCGACTACCTTGATCGGCATGCGCATCACGTCTTCGAGGTCTTCGATGACGCCGGGCACTTTCATGCTCATGCGGCCGGCGCCGGTATCCAGGCTGCCGGCGGCGACCAGGCGGTTGTTGCGGCTGACCAGGTTGAACAGCTCGTTGTAGTCGATGCCGTAGCTGTCGAGCACCTGGGGGTCGACGACGATTTCCAGCAGGTCCTCGCGGTCGCCGCCGATCTCCACCGACAGCACTTCGGCGATGCCCTCGATGTTCTCCTTCAGGCGCCGGGCGATGTACACCAGCTCGGTTTCGGCAATCGGCCCGGACAGCCCCACCGACAGCACCGGGAACAACGCCACGTTGACTTCGTTGACGGTCGGTTCGTCGGCTTCTTCTGGCAGCTTGCTGCGCGCGGTATCGACCTTCTCGCGCACGTCGGCCAGCGCCACCTTGGCGTCGAAGCCAGCGTCGAACTCCAGGGTCACCGAGGCGTGCCCTTCGCTGGATACCGAGCGCATTTCCTTGACGCCCTCGAGACTGCGCAGCTCCTGCTCCAGTGGACGCACCAGCAGGCGTTCGCCGTCTTCCGGGCTGATGCCTTCCAGGGTCACCGAAACGTAGATGATGGGAATGACCACGTCCGGGTTGGATTCCTTGGGCATGGCGATGTAGGCCACCAGCCCGCCGCAGAGCAGGAACAGCAGGACCAGGATGGTGGTACGGCTACGGTCGAGTGCGGCAGCGATCAGTGCGTGCATCTCAACTGCCCTCGGCCGCGAGTTGCGCGCGGACCTGCTGACCGGGCTGGACGAAGCCCTGGCCGAGGGTGATCAGCGCCACCTTCGGCGGCAAGCCGCTGACCCAGGCGCCCTGGTTGTCGACGCTGATCAGTTGCACCGGGGTGAACTCCACGCGCTGCGCCTCGTTGACCCACTTGACGCCGTGGCGGCCGCTTTCATCCAGGCTGAGCAGGGCAGGGGACAGGCGATGGGCCATGGCTTCGCCGGTCTGGATGTGCAGGGTGGCGCTGGCGCCAGCCAGGCGCAGGCTGTCCGGGTTGTCCACCTTGACCTCTATGCGGAAGCTGCGCGAACCGGGGTCGGCAGCTGCGGCGATAAAGTGCAGTTCGCCTTGCAGCGTGCGGCCATCGAGCAGTTCCACCTTTACCGGTTGGCCCAGTTCGAGCTGGGTGACCTGCTGCTGGGCGATCTGTGCGCTGACCTTGAGGCGGTCGATATCCACCAGGGTCAGCAGACTCTGGCCGGGCTGGACGAAATCGCCCAGCTCGACCATGCGCTGGTCGTAGATGCCGGCAAACGGCGCCTTGATCTTGGTGTTGCGCAGTTGCAGACGGGCACTGTCGAGTTCGGCGCGTGCCTTGGCCAGCTCGCTTTCCAGACGCATCAGCTCGTTGGCCGAAACCAGGCTGCGTTCGCGCAGGCGCTTGGCGGCGGTGACGTCGCTCTGACGCTGGCGCACATCGGCCTCGCTGCGCGCGACCTGGGCCGGGCGGTCGTCTGGCGAAATGCTCAGCAGCAATTGATCGGCTGCGACGCGGCTGCCCTTGTCCTGATCCAGGTTCTGTACGCTGCCACTGACCTGGGCGCGCAGTTCCACTCGGCGCCAGGCTTCGACCTGCCCCTGCACCACATGCTCGCGCTGCATGGGTTGGGCTTGCAGCCATTGAATTTCGACGCGCGCCAACTCGTTGCTGGCGGCAGGTTGGTCGGGCTCGACCTCGTCGCGAGCGACGAAACGCTCGCCGCTGAACAGCCAGGCCAGCAGCAGGACTGCGATGACGATGGCGATGATCCAGGGACGCTTGCTGAGTTGGGCGAACATGTGGGTTTACTCGCTGAGTGCAGGCGCTGCATGCAGCGCGGCGGCCTGGCCTTGCAGGCCGGCAATGATGAAATCGGTGACGCGCTGGAAATAGGCGTCCAGCTCGATGGGTTCGGCCCAGTGGGCGAAGCCGCCGGAGGCGATGCGTGCCATCACGCCATTGACGCAAGCCTCCACGCCCCAGAGCAGGTGCTGGCAATCCGTGGGGGAGAGTTTCAGTTCGCCGAAGCTGCCCTGCAGCAGTTGGTTGAACAGGGCCATGTACTGACCTTCCAGCTCGAGGAACTGTTCACGGTAGGGCGCGTCCAGACGTTCCTGGAAGGCGGGGCGGTCGCACAGCAGGCAGAGTTGGGCTTGCAGTGGGTCGGCCAGCAGTTGTTCGAAGGCGCGGCGAATCACATGGCGCATGGCTTCGCGAGGAGGAGCCTGGTTCGCGGTCTCATGCAGTTCGCTCAGATGCTGGCGCGAGCAATCCAGCACCAGGCGCGCATAGAGTGCCTCCTTGCTGGAGAAGTGCTTGTACACCGTGCCCTTGCCAATGCCGGCGTGACGGGCCACTTCGGCGATGGTGACGCGATCCCAGGATTGCTCCTGAAACAGCTGGCGAGCGGATTGCAGCAGGGCGTTTTCCCGCTGCTGGAAGAGTTGATCCTGATAGCGCATGACGGTTCCGGGTTTCGTGACCGATGGTCATGCTATGACTGTCGGTCACGCTGCGGCAATGCGGGAGTTGTAACAAGGCAATTGGTGTGGACGGGCGTTCGCCATGGCGTTGGCGATTGGAGATGTGGTCTAGGGTGCGCCGTGCGCACCAGGGCCGGCGGTGGTGGATTGTTGGTGCGCACGGCGCACCCTACGTGCTGCCGTCAGCGCGCCACGCTGACGCCTTCGAGGCTGGCGAAGGAGGTATCCTTGGCGGTGAGCAGGAAGTCGCGCATGAACGGCGCGTCGAGCATGTCGGTGCGGATCGCCGCGTAGAGCGTGGCGAACAGCCCTTTTTCGCCCAGGCGCTTGGCGCTGACGTAACCGCGCGAGCTGTACTCGTGCAGTGCCCAGTTGGGTAGGCCGCATACGCCACGACCGCTGGCCACCAGTTGCATCATCATCACCGTCAACTCGGAGGTGCGTACCTGGGCTGGCTCGATATCGTTGGGCTCGAGAAAGCGCGTGAAGATATCCAGGCGGTCGCGTTCCACCGGGTAGGTGATCAGGGTTTCCGTGGCTAGATCCTGTGGCTGGATGCAGGCCTTGTGCGCCAGACGGTGCTGGTTGGCCACGGCGAGCATCGCCTCGTAGGTGAACAATGGCACATAGGTGATACCGGCCAGCTCGATGGGATCCGAGGTCACCACCAGGTCCAGATCGCCTCGGGCCAGGGCGGGCAGCGGGGCGAAGGAAAAGCCCGAGGCCAGGTCCAGCTCCACCTCCGGCCAGGCATCGCGGAACTGATCGATGGTCGGCATCAGCCACTGGAAGCAGCTGTGGCATTCGATGGCCATGTGCAAGCGGCCAGCGGTGCCGCCCGCCAGGCGCGCCAAGTCACGCTCGGCGCCGCGCAGCAGGGGCAGGGTGGCGTCGGCGAGTTGTAGCAGGCGCAGACCAGCGCTGGTGAAGCGCACGGGCTTGGTCTTGCGCACGAACAGCTGCAGGCCGAGGCGCTCTTCCAGCTCTTTGAACTGGTGCGACAACGCCGACTGGGTCAGGTGCAGACGCTCGGCGGCTTCCACCAGGCTGTCGGTCTCGCGCAGGGCGTGCAGGGTTTTCAGGTGGCGTAGCTCGAGCATGGCGGTTCTCTAAAAGGTTTCACTCATCCAGTGGCGTATCTGGATGAAAATGGTTCATACAGCCTACATGAGTAAATCTTTAGATCAAGACGAAAATCTTGAGTTTGTCTCACTCGGTGTCGGTGCCGAGAATGGCGTCATCTCGATTGATTCTGGAGTTTCACGACATGGCCCTGTCCCATTCCCTAGGTTTCCCGCGCATCGGCCGCGACCGCGAACTGAAGAAAGCCCTCGAAGCGCACTGGAAAGGTGAGCTGGACGAAGCTGGCCTGCGCGCCGTCGGCCAGCGTCTGCGCGCCGAGCACTGGCAATTGCAGAGGGATGCCGGTATCGACCTGCTGCCGGTGGGTGACTTCGCCTGGTACGACCAGGTGCTCAGTCATTCCCTGGCCTTTGGCGTCATCCCTGAGCGTTTCCGTCCGGCTACCGGCAAGCCGACGCTGGACACTCTGTTCGCCATGGCGCGTGGGACCGTTGCAAACAAGAGCAGCGTTACTTGCTGCGGCGGTGCTCATGCCCAAGAGATGACCAAGTGGTTCGATACCAACTACCACTACCTGGTGCCGGAGCTCAGCGCGGGTCAGCAGTTCGCCCTGAGCTGGGAGCAACTGTTCGAGGAGGTGGCTGAGGCGCATGCCCTCGGGCACAAGGTCAAGCCGGTGTTGATCGGACCACTGACTTACTTGTGGTTGGGCAAGGTCAAGGGGGGCGACTTCGACAAGCTGGAGCTGCTCGAAAGCCTGCTGCCGGTCTATGGCGAGATCTTCCAGCGTCTGGCCGCGCAGGGCGTGGAGTGGGTGCAGATCGACGAGCCGATCCTGGTGCTCGACTTGCCGCAAGAGTGGAAGAACGCGTTCGAGCGCGCCTACAACCTGATCCAGCGCGAGCCGTGCAAGAAGCTGATCGCCACCTACTTTGGCGGCCTGGAAGACAATCTTGGTCTGGCCGCCAACCTGCCTGTAGATGGCCTGCATATCGACCTGGTGCGTGCGCCGGAGCAGTACCCGACCATCCTTGACCGCCTGCCCGCATACAAGGTGCTGTCGCTGGGCGTGGTCAACGGGCGCAACGTCTGGCGCTGCGATCTGGAGAAAGCCCTTGAGGTGCTGCGTCACGCTCACGAACGCCTGGGCGAACGGCTGTGGGTGGCGCCGTCCTGCTCGCTGCTGCACAGCCCGGTGGATCTGGCTCGTGAAGACCAGCTCGATGCCGAGCTGAAAGGCTGGCTGGCTTTTGCCGTGCAGAAATGTCAGGAGGTCGCATTGCTCGGTAAGGCCCTGGAGGTGCCGGAAGACGCTTCTGTGCAAGCCGCCTTGCAAGCGAGCCGCTCAGTACAGGCTGCTCGTGCAGCTTCAAAACGTATTCACAAACCCGAGGTGCAGGCCCGTCTGGCGGCGATTCGTCCGCGCCATGCCCAGCGTCAATCGGCGTTCGCCGAGCGCATCGAGCAACAGCGTGACTGCCTGCAACTGCCATTGCTGCCGACCACGACGATAGGCTCCTTCTCGCAGACCTCGGCGATTCGCCTGGCGCGGCAGTCGTTCAAGCAGGGCAAGCTCAGCGCGGCCGAGTACACCGAGGCCATGCACAGCGAAATTCGCCAGGCGGTGCAGGTGCAGGAGCGTCTGGGCCTGGACGTGCTGGTGCATGGCGAGGCCGAGCGCAATGACATGGTCGAGTACTTCGCTGAGCAACTCGATGGCTATGCCTTCACCCGCTTCGGCTGGGTGCAGAGTTACGGCTCACGCTGCGTAAAACCGGCGGTGATCGTCGGTGATCTGAGCCGGCCCGAGGCCATGACCGTGGAGTGGATCAAATACGCCCAGAGCCTGACCGACAAAGTGATGAAGGGCATGCTGACCGGCCCGGTGACCATGCTGATGTGGTCGTTCCCGCGCGAGGACGTGTCACGTGAAGTGCAGGCTCGGCAACTGGCGCTGGCGATTCGCGATGAGGTGGTGGACCTGGAAGCGGTGGGCATCAAGATCATCCAGATCGACGAGGCGGCGTTCCGTGAAGGGCTACCACTGCGTAAATCCGCTTGGCAGCACTACCTGGACTGGGCCAGCGAAGCTTTCCGTCTGACCGCCAGCGGCGTGCGTGACGAAACCCAGATCCATACCCACATGTGCTACAGCGAGTTCAACGATGTGATCGAGTCCATCGCAGCGATGGATGCCGACGTGATCACTATCGAGACGTCGCGTTCGGATATGGAGCTGCTGGCAGCGTTCGAGAAGTTCGCTTACCCGAACGACATCGGCCCCGGCGTGTATGACATTCACTCGCCGCGTGTGCCTGACAGTGCCGAGATGGCCGGGCTGTTGCGCAAGGCGGCGCGGCGTATCCCGCTCGAACGCCTGTGGGTCAACCCCGATTGCGGCCTGAAAACCCGCGCCTGGCCGGAAACCGAGGCCGCGCTGGTGAGCATGGTGGCCGCCGCCAGGCAGTTGCGTGCCGAGCTGGCCTGATTGCCCGGCAGTGGTCGCGGCTGAAGCCCCTCCTACGGATAGGTAGGAGGGGCGCTCGCGACGCTCTGGATCGCACTTCTAGTCACCCTCCGGGCAACCGTTCGTCCCCCTTCATCAAACTGTCACGCTTGTGTGGCAGCGCCGTCGAACGACTTTCATCAGACTCGCGCTTCAGTGGGGTTCTGCGTTTCTGGTGTTTTCATGCGTGTATTCATTTTCCTGGCCGCGTTGCTTTGCGGCTTGCCGTCTCTTGCGGCCAATCGTTGCGACCTGTCCGAGCCGACCCGCTATGCGGATATCGGTGAGGTGCGTCTGGCCTATCAAAGTATCGGCAACGAACGCGATCCGGCGCTGCTGCTGGTGATGGGGCTGGGTGGGCAGTTGATCCACTGGCCTGACGAGGTGGTCGAGCGTCTCTGTCAGCAGGGCTTTCGCGTCGTGCGCTTCGACAATCGCGATGTCGGGCTGAGCACGTGGCGGCGGCCGGCGCCGAGCATCAACCTGCCTTACGAGGTACTGCGCTATCGCCTGGGTCTGTCGCTTGGTGCGCCTTATCACCTGCGTGACATGGCCGGTGATGCTATGGGGCTGATGGACCAGCTCGGCGTCGAGCGCTTCCATGTGTTGGGTGCAAGCATGGGTGGCATGATCGCGCAGCATCTGGCCGACTTGGCGCCGCAGCGCGTTCTAAGCCTGACGCTGGTGATGACCAGTTCGGGCGCGCAAGGGTTGCCTGCGCCCAGCGATGCGTTGGTGGCGTTGCTGGCAAGGCGTGAGGCCGGTAGTCGCGAGGCTGCACTGCAACAACAGGCGGACTTGCTGGCGGCCCTCGGTAGCCCGACGGTGCATGATGATCGTGCCTTGCTCTTGAGTCAGGCTGAACAGGCCTATGACCGCGCTTTCAATCCCGAAGGCGTGCAGCGTCAGCTGCTGGCGATTCTTGCCGAGTCGAGCCGCGTCGAGTTGCTCAATCGCCTGAACGTGCCGACGCTGGTGGTGCATGGCACGGCCGACCCGCTATTGCCGGTAATGCATGGGGTACACGTGGCTGCGCATATCAAGGGCTCCGAACTCAAGTTGATTCCGGGCCTGGCGCATCGCTTTCAGGATGCCTTCAAGGAGCCTTTGCTGGCCGCAGTGCTGCCGCATCTTGCGGCGCATCGGGGGGATTTGGGCTTGGCGCGTCTTTAGGTGGGAGCGCTCAAAGCTCCTGATTGTGCTTGATCGCTTCGCGGCGCTGCAGGTTGTCGATGTGCTCGCTGCTATGGCGTAGCAGCTTGTCGGCCATGACCATGCGCTCGATGTAACGCACGATGCTCTGCTCGGCGTCGTGGCGGGAGAGATAGGGGCCCTCCAGCGTGCCTTCGCGAGTGGCGAAGAAATATTGGCCGTTGACGGCACTGACGCGTGAGCTACGGTAATGCGTGCCCGGTTGGGGGTCGACGGTGCGTTGGCCGAACATGGCGGGGACTCCATCTGCAGGTGCTGGATAACCTGAGTCTACTGTGGCCAATGCGGCCTGCTTGGCAAAACGACAGATGGTAGATTTTGGCGGCTTGTTACAGGCTTTTAGCCGATTTTATGGATTATTGGCGCCGGTCGGCTGGCGTTTCTGGGTTGCCGATCAGTACAGTTTCGCTCGGCAACTGTGCTGAACTGTTGCTGTGTCGGTGTGGTGGCCTCTCCTAGAATGCTCTGCTGCGGTCGACATGCTCTGTTGGCTGCCTGCCAGAGGTTGCCATGCACATTTCTTCCGGCCGTTGGATGTACGGCCTGCTGCTGGCCCTGATCACTTCGGTGCTTTGGGGCATCCTGCCAATCAAACTGAAAGAAGTTCTCCAGGTCATGGATCCGGTAACGGTCACCTGGTATCGCCTGGCCGTGGCAGGTTCTCTGCTGTTTGCCTACCTTGCCGCGAGCCGTCGGTTGCCGCGTTTTCGTTCGTTGGGGCGCAAGGGCGGTTGGCTGCTGGCGCTGGCCATCGGCGGGCTGACGGCCAACTACGTGCTGTATCTGGTCGGGCTCAATTTGCTCAGCCCCGGCACCACGCAACTGGTGATCCAGGTCGCGCCAATCCTGCTGCTGATCAGCAGCCTGTTCGTCTTTCGCGAGCGCTTCAGCCTGGGCCAGGCGATTGGCCTGATGGTGATGCTGCTGGGCTTCGGCCTGTTCTTCAACCAGCGCCTGGGTGAGCTGCTGACCTCGCTGACCACCTATACCACCGGCGTGCTGACCGTGCTGGCCGCGGCCTTCGTCTGGACCTTCTACGGCCTGGCGCAGAAGCAACTGTTGACCCTGTGGAGTTCGGTGCAGGTGATGATGGTCATCTACCTGGCCTGCGCGCTGTTGCTGACGCCCTGGGCGCAGCCGCTGCAAGCGCTGCAACTGAGCCCGCTGCAAGGTTGGCTGCTGCTGGCTTGCTGCCTGAATACCCTGGTGGCCTATGGTGCCTTCGCCGAGGCGCTGGCGCACTGGGAGGCCTCGCGGGTCAGCGCGACTCTGGCGCTGACGCCGCTGGTGACTTTCGTCTCCGTGGCCCTGGCCTCGACCTGGTGGCCGGATCACGTGCTGCCCGAGCAGGTCAACTGGATCGCCTACGCCGGCGCCGTGGTAGTGGTACTTGGCTCGGCACTCACCGCGCTTGGCCCGTCGCTGCTGGCCGCTTGGCGCACGCGCAGGCCAGGGCGTTAATCCAGCGGCAACTCGGTGGTGCGCTTGACCTCGCTCATGGCGATATGTGAGTGCGCCTCGTGCACATGCGGGCGCTGCAGCAGGTGGTCGCGCAGGAAACGCTCGTAATCGGCGATGTCCTTGGCCACCACCTTGAGCAGGTAGTCCGAGCCGCCGGCCATGCTGTAGCACTCCAGCACTTGCGGGTAGCCGACCACGGCCCGCTCGAACTCATCCAGATTGCCGCGCCCGTGGGCCGACAGCTTGATGTCGACGAACACCGTGATGCCGAAGCCCAGGCGCTTGTGATTGAGCAGGGCGACCTTGCGTTCGATCAATCCCTCTTCCTGCATGCGGTTGATCCGTCGCCAGCAGGGCGATTGCGACAGCTCGACTTTCTCGGCTACCTCGGCGGCAGAGAGGTCGGCATCGTGTTGCAGCAGGCGGAGAATCCGCCGGTCGATGGGGCTGAGCTTGTCCTGCATGATTGTTTCCAATTTATTGTGATTGTTGGAAGGATCATGCGAAGTATCGCCTTCGATACTCGAAAATAGAAAGAAAAAAGCGGAACCCTCCAGTCATGCTTTAGGCAAATTCACAGCAGCGATCCTGCCGTGAAACCAACGGAGCGTGTCTACCGTCGCGCTCCCCGTGCTCGCCATAAAAATAAAAGGAGCGCTCCATGTCACTGGCCGAAATCCGCCTGGATGACAAATACCGCCTCGCCACGGGTCACCTCTATCTGACCGGCACTCAGGCGCTCACCCGCCTGCCCATGCTGCAGAAGCAGCGTGATGCCGCCTTCGGACTCAATACCGCCTGCTTCATCTCCGGCTATCGCGGCTCGCCCCTTGGCGGCCTGGACAAGAGCCGGTGGGACGCGCGCGAGTACCTGAAGGAAAACCACATCCACTTCCAGCCCGGCGTCAACGAAGAGCTGGGCGCGACCGCGGTGTGGGGCAGCCAGCAGGCCAACCTGTTCCCCGGCGCCCGCTACGACGGCGTGTTCGCCATGTGGTACGGCAAGGGGCCGGGCGTCGACCGCAGTGGCGACGTGTTCAAGCACGGCAACTCGGCCGGCGTTTCCAAGCACGGCGGCGTATTGCTGCTGGCCGGTGACGATCATGGCTGCAAGTCCTCGACCATCGCCCACCAGAGCGAGCATGCGTTCATCGCCGCGTCGATCCCGGTGCTCAACCCGGCCAACGTCCAGGAAGTGCTGGACTACGGCATCATCGGCTGGGAGCTGTCGCGCTACAGCGGCTGCTGGGTAGCGCTGAAGACCATCGCCGAGAACGTCGACTCCTCGGCCGTGGTGGACGTCGATCCACTGCGTATCCAGATAAAGATCCCCGAGGATTTCCAACTGCCGGAAGACGGCTTGCACATCCGCTGGCCCGATCCGCCCCTGGCCCAGGAAAAGCGCCTCAACGTCTACAAGATCTACGCCGCGCGCGCCTTCGCCCTGGCCAACAACCTCAACCAGGTCAAGCTCGATTCGCCCAACCCGCGTCTGGGCATCATCACCACCGGCAAGTCCTACCTCGACGTGCGCCAGGCCCTGGATGACCTCGGCCTGGACGAAGCACTGTGCGCCAAGGTTGGCCTGCGCGTGCTCAAGGTCGGCATGAGCTGGCCGCTGGAGCCGGTGTCGGTGCACCAGTTCGCCGAAGGCCTGGACGAAATTCTGGTGGTGGAAGAGAAACGCAGCATCATCGAAGACCAGTTGACCGGCCAGCTCTATAACTGGCCTGTAGGCAAGCGCCCGCGGGTGGTCGGCGAGTTCGATGAGCAGGGCGTGTCCTTGCTGCCGAACCTGGCCGAGCTGACCCCGGCAATGATCGCCCGGGTGATCGCCAAGCGCCTTGCGCCGATCTACAGCAGCCCGACCATCGAGGAGCGCCTGGCCTTCCTCGATGCCAAGGAGAAGGCCCTGGCTGCGCCCAAGCACAAGACTGCGCGCACCCCGCATTTCTGCTCCGGTTGCCCGCATAACAGCTCGACCAAGGTGCCCGAAGGCAGCCGCGCTCTCGGTGGTATCGGTTGCCACTACATGACCCAGTGGATGGATCGCAGCACCGACACCTTCACCCAGATGGGCGGCGAGGGTGCCACCTGGATCGGCCAGGCGCCGTTCACCGATACGCCGCACGTGTTCCAGAACCTCGGTGACGGCACCTACTTCCACTCCGGCCATCTGGCCCTGCGCGCGGCCGTGGCCGCCGGGGTCAATATCACCTACAAGATTCTCTACAACGATGCGGTGGCGATGACCGGCGGCCAGCCCATCGACGGCGAACTGCGTATCGACCAGCTCAGCCAGCAGGTGCATGCCGAGGGCGTCAAACGCATCGCCCTGGTCAGCGACGAGCCGGACAAGTACCCGACCCGCGCCACCTTCGCCCCGGGCGTCACCTTCCATCACCGTCGCGAGCTGGACGCCGTGCAGCGTGAGTTGCGCGAGGTAAAAGGTGTGTCGGTGATCCTCTACGACCAGACCTGCGCCACCGAAAAACGTCGTCGGCGCAAGCGCGGCAAGATGGTCGATCCGGCCAAGCGCGCCTTCATCAACCCGGCCGTGTGCGAAGGCTGTGGCGACTGCAGCGTGAAATCCAACTGCCTGTCGGTGCTGCCGCTGGAAACCGAACTGGGGCGCAAGCGCGAGATCGACCAGAGTGCCTGCAACAAGGACTTCAGCTGCCTGGAGGGCTTCTGCCCGAGTTTCGTCACCGTGCACGGCGGCAGCCTGCGCACGCCCGCGGCCGGGGGCCTCGGTGCGCTGTTCATCGCCCTGCCGGAGCCGAAACAGCCGGCCCTGACTCGCCCCTGGAACATCCTTCTGCCCGGTGTTGGCGGTAGCGGTGTGACCACCGTTGGCGCGCTGCTGGGCATGGCCGCGCATATCGAAGGCAAGGGCTGCACCGTGCTCGACCAGGCCGGCCTGGCGCAGAAGTTCGGCCCGGTGATCACCCACATCCGTATTGCCACGCGGCAGAGCGACATCTACGCGGTGCGCATCGCCGCCGGGGAAACCGACCTGCTGCTGGGTTGCGACCTGGTGGTGTCGTCCAGCGAAGAGGCGCTGGCCAAGCTCAACTACAAGATCGCCCATGCGGTGATCAACAGCCATGAGGCGGCCACTGCCGAGTTCACCCGCAACCCGGACGCCCAGGTGCCCGGCGCAGCCATGCGCGAGGCGATCAGCGAGGCGGTGGGCGAGGGCAAGACCCGCTTCGTCGACGCTACTCGCCTGGCCACTCGCCTGCTCGGCGATAGCATCGCCACCAACCTGTTCATGCTCGGCTATGCCTATCAGTTGGGCCTGGTGCCGGTATCGGCCGAAGCGCTGAACAAGGCCATCGAGCTCAACGGCGTGTCCGTTCAACTCAACCAGCAGGCCTTCCTCTGGGGCCGTCGCGCCGCACATGATCTGGCTGCGGTGGAAAAACTCGCCGCGCCCAAGGTCGTCGAAGCGCCGCATTGCAGCACGCTGGAGGAAATCGTTGCCGACCGTGTGCAGCGTCTGACCGCCTACCAGAACGCGGCCTATGCCGAACGCTACCGTGAGCTGGTCGAGCACGTGCGCAAGGCCGATACCGATGCGCAGCAGCGCCTGAGCAAGGCCGTAGCTCGCTATTACTTCAAGCTCCTGGCCTACAAGGACGAGTACGAAGTGGCGCGGCTGTACAGCGATGCCACGTTCCGCAAGCAGCTCGAAGCGCAGTTCGAAGGCGACTACCGGCTGCAGTTCCACCTAGCGCCGAGCTGGTTGAGCAAGCCCGATGCGGTGACTGGTGAGCCGTGCAAGCGCAGCTTCGGCCCCTGGATGCTCAAGGCGTTCGGCGTACTGGCGCGCTTCAAGTTCCTGCGTGGCAGCGTGCTCGATCCGTTCGGCCACAGTGCCGAGCGTCGCCTGGAGCGCGAGCTGATCGAGGAGTACGAAGCCAATGTGGCCTACCTGCTCGCCGAGCTCAACGCCGGTAACTACCGCACGGCGGTGGCGCTGGCCGAGATTCCCGAGCAGATCCGCGGCTACGGCCACGTCAAGGAAGCGGCACTGGCCAAGGCGCGCGAGCAGGCGACGCAGCTCAAGGCACGCCTGACCGTCAGCGAGATCGCCGCTGTGCAGCTGTTCGAACCGGCTGCCTGAGCCGCAAACCCATCCCCTTTGCCACCCTCTCCCGTGCGGGAGAGGGGCGGCTTTTTATATCCGAGGTAACCCGATGTCCGTCTTCACTCACGTCGACTTCGATCAGCACGAACAGGTGGTCTCTCGATTCGACAAGCTCAAGAGAAATTACGAGAGCGTGGTGGCCATGGCCTGCGCCTTCCTATGGTTGCCCATGTAAAACGGCAGCAGGCCCTAGGAAGTGAGCGGTGGCGACATGACAAATGCGCGTGTCGCCGCTAAGATGCGGCCCGGCCGTTGCCAATACGGCCGTGTCCCCTTAGTTCAACGGATAGAATAAGCCCCTCCTAAGGGCTAGATGCTGGTTCGATTCCAGCAGGGGACGCCAAATGATTGACTCTATCTGTCTATAGAAGTCTACGAATCCCAGTAAAGCCGGCCACTTGAGCCGGCTTTGTTGTATCCGGCTGTCTACTATTGTCTCTGTACATATCCACGTTTTAGGAAGACGTTTAGGGATACGCCGGTTCGATAAGGGTACGTATTCCTATGGCACGCCCAGTCACCCCTCTGACAGATTCCAAGTGTGAGGCTGCCAAGCCGCGCGAGAAGGAATACAAGCTGTTCGATGGTCAGGGCCTGTACCTGGCTGTGAAGCCCAGCGGTTCCAAGGTGTGGCGCTTCAAGTTCACCCGGCCCGATGATAGGGCGGGGCTGGCCACTTTCGGCAACTACCCAGCGCTGACCCTGAAGGCCGCCCGTGATCGGCGTGCTTCTGCCCTGGAGCTGCTGGCCCACGATCAAGACCCGATAGAGACCGCCAGGCTCGCAAAGATCGAAGCCACCAATGCCCGCGCCAACACCTTCAAGGCCATGGCCGAGGAATGGCATGCGGCCTGTTCCCTCAAGTGGTCGCCAGGGCATGCCGCCACGGTGTGGCGCAACCTCGAGTTGCACGTATTGCCGGTGCTCGGTGCGCGCCCGCTGGGTGAGCTCAAAACCCGGGATCTGATGCAGCCGCTCAAGGCCGTGGAGAAGCGCGGCACCCTGGAGCTGGCTGGCCGGCTGCGCCAGTACATCACCGGGGTCATGCGTATGGCAGTGCAGCATGGGCTGATCGACAGTAACCCGGCCAACGACCTGGTGGGCGCCACGGCCACCCGCAAGAGTGCCCACCGGCCCGCCTTGCCACTGGATCGCCTACCCGAGCTGCTGCAGCGTATCAAGGCCGATTCCGGCCGGGCGCTGACCCGGCATGCGGTATCGCTCACCCTGCTGGTGTTTATCCGCTCCAGCGAGCTGCGTTTTGCCCGTTGGAGTGAGATCGACACCGTCCGGGCCATGTGGGAGATACCCGGCCAGCGCGAGGCCATCGAGGGCGTCAAGTTCTCCCACCGCGGCGCCAAGATGGGGACTCCGCACCTGGTACCGCTGAGCCGCCAGACACTGGAGCTGCTGGAACAGGTGCGGCAGCTCACCGGTCGCTTCGATCTGGTGTTCCCCGGCGACCATTACCACCACAAGCCCATGAGCGAGAACACCATCAACAAGGCCCTGCGCCGTATGGGTTATGACACCAAGGTTGATCTGTGCGGCCACGGCTTCCGCACTATGGCCTGTTCCGCCTTGGTGGAGTCGGGGCTATGGTCGAAGGATGCCGTTGAAAGGCGGATGAGCCACCAAGAGCGCGACACGGTGCGTGGCGCCTACATCCACAAGGCAGAGCACCTGCAGGAACGCCGGCTGATGTGCCAGTGGTGGGCCGACTACCTCGATGCCAACCGGCAGCAGCACGTCACCCCATACGATTTCGCCCACCGTTGGGAATGGGTCGGCAACGTGGTGCCGGTCAACTTCGGCAAGTCGGTTTGAGCATGCAAACCCATCCCCCTGAAAAATTCCTTGTTCTTGGTGTGATTGGTGTTCCTAGAATGCTTGGAGCCAGTAACCACGGGGCTTTCAGCGATGGAGCACAAGAGCGAACAGACAGGAACACGGGCGGCAATGAACACCTGTTGTGTTCCGGCGTCCTGCCTCAAAAAGGCCGATTCGGCCTGCTCTTGCCTGTAAAGGAGCTGATCTACCAAGAGGTTTGGGGATTGTTGCTGGCTTACAACATCATTCGTCGTGAAGCCAGTCAGGCAGCCGTCGCCTTTGGCCGCTCCCCAAGCGACATCCGCTTCAAGCCGGTGGCCCACTACATCGCCGTGCAATTGATCGTGATGGCAGCGGCCAACCCGATTTCAGCAACAGGACAACGCTTATCAGCGTTGAGGGCAGGAGTCGGTGGGCTGTTTCTGGATCACCGCCCAAGGCCATCAAGAGCAAGGACGGTGAAGATTTCATAGACCCGCTACCCGGTGGATCGCAAGGCTACTCCGCTTAAGTCAACAGCATTACACGCGAGGTGGGCCTTGCTATCAACGCGATGGGTCTCAGCTGTCCTTACGCTCTTGTGCCATGCAGGCAGCGGCGGTGAACAGCACGTCGGTGGAAGAGTTCAGCGCGGTTTCTGCCGAGTCCTGAACGATGCCGATGATGAAGCCGATGGCGACGATCTGCATGGCCACGTCATTGGGGATGCCGAACAGGCTGCAGGCCAGCGGGATCAGCAGCAGCGAGCCGCCGGCGACACCGGATGCGCCGCAGGCACTGATCGAGGCCAGCACGCTCAGCAGCAGGGCGGTGGGTAGATCGACGGGGATGCCCAGGGTGTGCACTGCAGCCATGGTCAGCACGGTGATGGTGATGGCGGCACCGGCCATGTTGATGGTGGCGCCCAGCGGAATGGAGACCGAGTAGGTTTCTTCGTGCAGGCCCAGGCGCTGGCTCAGTTGCAGGTTGACCGGAATGTTGGCGGCCGAGCTACGGGTGAAGAAAGCGGTGATGCCGCTTTCGCGCAGGCAGGTGAACACCAGCGGGTAGGGGTTGCGACGGATCTTCCAGTACACCAGCGCCGGGTTGACCACCAGGGCCACCAGCAGCATGCAGCCGACCAGCACCACCAGCAGGTGCAGATAACCGAGCAGGGCGTCGAAGCCGGATTCGGCGAGGGTGGCGGCGACCAGGCCGAAGATCCCCAGCGGCGCCAGGCGGATCACCAGCTTGACGATGGCAGTCACACCGTTGGACAGTTCGCCCAGCAGTTGTTTGCTACCGGCGCTGGCATGGCGGAAGGCGAAGCCGAGGCCGATAGCCCAGGCCAGGATACCGATGAAGTTACCATTCAGCAGGGCATTGACCGGGTTGTCGACCACGTTCATCAGCAGCGTCTTGAGCACCTCGCCGATGCCGCCGGGGGGCGTCAGTTCAGCAGCCTGGCTGCTCAGTACCAGCGACGACGGGAAGGCGAAGCTGGCCACCACCGCGACCAGGGCGGCGCTGAAGGTACCGATCAGGTACATCAGCAGGATCGGGCGGATATGCGTCTGTTGGCCTTGCTGGTGGTTGGCGATGGACGACATCACCAGGATGAACACCAGTACCGGGGCGACGGCCTTGAGCGCCGAGACGAACACGTTACCGATGAAGCCGACGGACAGTGCTGCCTGCGGGGCGATTACGGCCAGAGCGATACCTGCCAGCAGGCCGATGATGATCTGTGTCACCAGGCTGGTGCGGTTGAGTAGCTGCAGGGCAGGGTGAAGGGCTTGGGACATCGCGAGTTCTCTGGTTGCTGGGCGCGTTGCAAGTGGCGTCGGGCCTGGTTCGAGAGGTTTTTCGGTAGTGCCATGGAGAGCAGGCCGAAAAAATAGCGCGCGACTCTAGCACAGCCGGATCGGGGTTCGTGCGCTGGACGGGCATCTGGACGACAGGGCGCAAGCCCATGTCGCATCTCTACAAGGCTTGTCTGCCGGCTCTGCCAGGTAGTTGCCGGGGCGGATCAGCAAACCTGCGGCTGGCAGGGTGTGACCCGTGGTCGCTCGAAGAACAGGAAGAATTGAGGCTACGCTGTACCATGTGCGGCGCAAGCGAGCGTCTGAATCGTGATGAGTTGGCAATCGAACTGTTCGTTTTCCAGGGCATCGAAAGTTGCATCGCCCGCACGCCCCAAGGGCGCCGTCCTAGCCGCGCAGGCCCGCCGCCATTCCCGGTTTCCGTGCACAAGGAGCTTTACCCGTCAATGCGCTTGATCTGGAAGTCATTCCGCTCGCTCTATTTCGCCACCTTGCTGATGTTGCTCGGCTCTGGCCTGCTCAGTACCTACCTGGCCCTGCGTCTGGCTGACACCGTGGATGGTCTCTGGGTCGGTGCGCTGATGGCGGCCAATTACTTTGGCCTTGTGCTCGGCGGCAAGCTGGGGCATCGACTGATCGGTCGGGTGGGGCATATCCGTGCTTACGTGGCCTGTGCCGGCGTAGTCACGGCTGCTGTGCTGGGCCATGGGCTGATCGAGTGGCTGCCATTCTGGCTGTTCCTGCGCATGCTGGTGGGCCTGGGCATGATGTGTCAGTACATGGTCATCGAGAGCTGGCTCAACGAGCAGGCCGAAGCCACGCAGCGTGGCCTGGTGTTCAGCGGGTACATGGGGGCTTCCTACCTGGGCCTGATTCTTGGGCAGCTGGCGCTGGTGGTGCATCCGACGCTGGGTCTGGAATTGCTCATGTTGGTCGCCCTGTGCTTCGCCTTGTGTCTGGTGCCCGTAGCGCTGACCCGGCGTTTACACCCGGCGCCCTTGCATCCGGCACCGCTGGAGCTGCGCTTCTTCCTCAGTCGCGTGCCGCTGTCGCTGACCGCTATCGCCGTGGCTGGCCTGTTGATCGGTTCTTTTTATGGCCTGGCGCCTTTGTACGCCACTCGGATGGGGCTATCGACCGAGCAGGTGGGGCTGTTCATGGGCAGCTGCATTCTGGCGGGTCTGTTGGTGCAGTGGCCGCTGGGCTGGCTTTCCGATCGACATGACCGCGTGCGCCTGATTCGTGGCTGTTCGGTCTTGCTGCTGCTGGCTGCCTTGCCGTTGGCGGCACTGCCACAGGTATTTCTCGGCCTGCTGTTCGGTGTCGGTTTTTTGGTCAGCATGATGCAATTCAGCCTCTACCCACTGGCCGTGGCCCTGGCCAATGACCATGTCGAGCCGGAGCGGCGGGTATCACTGACGGCCATGCTGTTGGTGACATTCGGTGTTGGTGCCTGCATCGGTCCATTATTGGCGGGTGTATTGATGCGTTTTTATGGCGCCAACATGCTCTATGTGTTTGTCAGTGTCTGTGCGCTGATCCTGGTCTGGCGTATTCGCCCAGAGGTCGTCACCCATCAGCATCAGGTCGATGATGCGCCACTGCAGCATATGGCCATGCCCGGCAACGTAACCAGCTCGCCACTGGTCGCCGCTCTCGACCCGCGGGTCGATGAGCAGACGGTACAGGAGCAGATGCAGGAGCCAGCTGCGGCGGGCGAGGAGGAGGTTGAGCCGGACGTGAAGCGGGGGTAGTCCGCCGCCAGACTTTGTAGGGTGGGCTTTAGCCCACGGCGGCCTCCCTTGGTGGGCTGAAGCCCACCCTACGGGCTTTGCGCGAATGGAGGGGGTGGGCTCAGAAGGGGCCGTCGCTCTCGGTGCGACGCGCCTCGCGTTGCAACTGATAGACGAAGCGCTCGACCTGACGTTGCTCCAGACCGGTCATGCGATGAAAACGAGTGCCGACGAAGGTCATGTCGACCTTGTCCTCGTATTGCACATGACGTATTTCCACTGCGCAGGTCAGGTTGCCGAAGGGCAGGTAAGCTGTGAGTCGCTCGTGCACCTGGCCATTGCTTAATTGCTGGCTGAGATTACCGGCGAAACGCAGTTTGCAGCCGGTGGCCGAGATGTCCAGCAGATGGCCTGGCAGCGACTCGCGCAGTTTGTCACCATTGAGTACAACCTTGACCAGATCGCTTTGTTTCAATTGTGCGCGAAAGGCGCTGCGGCGCTGGTGATAGATCACTTCGGTGGGCAACGGTGCCCAGTAGCAGGGGGCTCCCTCGAGCTCGCCAAGCCGCACGTCGTGATCACAGGTCCAGGCTACTCGCACCCCGTCGCGGAACGCCTCGACGTTGAAGGTTTCGCCTTGCTTGAGAAAACGTTCGCCATCGTTAGGGATGATCTCGTCCAGCGCTAAGCGCGCACGGTCTTTATCGATTTCTACAAGGTAACTTTGAAAACGCTGGCCACGATCCTTGAATTGGATAACCAGGGGATCATGGTTCTGTTGCAATTGGCGCAGGGTGGCAATGATCTCGACGGATGTCTTGAGCACCTTGGGCGGCTGAGGACCGCTCTCGTCGTTGAACGCGCTGGACACAGGACGGAACTCTCCGGTTCATGAGCTATAACGGCACTAGCATACTGGCAGAGTGCCTGCATGTCCCTGTGCTTTTTGTTGGGGGATGGCTCAGGCCTGGCTGAGCGGTCTTTGCTGCGCGATTCTAGCGGCACCGCCGCGGCTGTCATAGAGGCCGGGTGTCTCTGCGCCGCGCAGAATACCAAGGACGCTGCCGACCGAGGCCTGGTTGGCGCGAATCAAACGCCCATTGCGTAGATTGGCCTCCTGGCAGCGCTGCAGGAGAGCGGACAGCTCCTCACTGCGTACCAGCAACTGATCACCTACGGAGGACTTGCTCGCCAGCGCAGTGAGCCCTTCGCGATCTGCACTCAGACCGGCGTTTTGCAGCAGACGGCTGCGCTCGTTGCCGTGCTGTTGAAGCAGGGCAAGCAGAGGTTGTTTTTCACTGAGCAGGCTGTCGAGGCGCGGCAGGTCGCGTTCGGTGAGGGCCTGGAATTCGCTATCGATCAGCTCAAGCAATTGCTCGGCGGTGCCGATATCGTTGGTGAAGAGGTCAAGCAAGGCTGTGTCGTTCATGGCGGGCTCTTGGGGGTCGGGCGTCCAACACCCCCAGCGCAGCCCTGAGACTAGCGCTGGGATTCGAAGTCGAGCAGTTTCTGGGCGACGCGTTTGCTGTCGACCTGATAGCTGCCATCAGCAATGGCCTGTTTCAGCTGGGCCACACGCTCCTTGTTGACGATGGGCTGATCACGCAGCTTCTCGCCGATTGTTTGCAACTGCTGTGCCTCACGGCTCAGTTGTACCGATTCACCGCTCTTGGTGTTGGTCTGTTCATCAGTACCGGTGACAGGCGCTTTGTTCGGCTGTGCCGACTCATTGCGATTGCCAGCCTGAGTCGCGCCGGTACGTCCCGCATTGGCGGGCGTATTGGCATTGTTCAGCCGGTTGAAGTCGATGACCATGATGCAGAACCTCGGACGATATGGTGGACGCTTGCCATGCTTCTCGGCTGCTGCCGGGAAAACTTTAGGATTAATTTCATCGCGTCGTTTAACAGTGTAGGGAATCGCCACGTCTTTGCGCTACAAGAAACATGCCTACATGGGTACTTCCACTTGCCCAGGCCCGACAACGCGGGCTCGAACGACTCGCTGCGAGCGTAGGTTACGCACGTTGATCTGCTCGCCCGGGGCCCCGTCGGTCAGGGCTTCGCCGGGCATGCGTACGTTGACCGTGGAGCCACGAGCGCTGATCACCACCTGGTCGCCGCGCCGAATGACCTCGGCTATTTGCAGATGAGTCGAAAGAAGAATCTGGTCACTACCGAGCTGGCGCGTCAATTTTTTGCCGATCGCCTGATTCAGGTCGGTGAGAAAGTTCTGACCCAATTGACCGACATCGCGTTCAACCAGGCTCAAATCCGTAGCTTTGACTACGCTCATGCGCTTGAGCGGGCGAGTCAGTACGACAATGGGGCGATACAAGCGCACTTCAGCGGGCACGAATACTGTCCACGGAGCGCTGCCGTCACAGCGCACGCGCGTAGTGACACGGCCCAGCGGCTGCGCCGGGCTTTCCAGCGTGGTGGTCAGCGGCTGATCGCACAGAGGCAGGCGTAACCGTGGGTCGAGACGGTTGACGCGAATCTCATGGCGGCCCTGAATTTCGCTACGCTGTAGATATTCAGTGGTCGCCTGCTCAAGAAAGGCCTCGGTGGCGCCGATAAGTTGTTCAGTGCTGGTGAAGGTGGCAGCCGCCGTAGCGCTGTAGCCGAGTGTCGGCAAAGCGAGTAAAACGGGCAAAGGGGCAAGGCACTTTGCTAGTAGCTGACGGAATGATGACGTTCTCTGCTTCATAAGCAATGCAAAGCAAGCCCCGTGCCGCCTGCTAGGCTCAACGGGGTAGGCGTTACTGGATAAGAAGGAGTCCGGGCATGGCCGGGTTGATGGATTCGGTTAACCAGCGCACTCAGTTGGTGGGACAGAACCGCTTGGAGTTGTTGCTGTTTCGCCTGGAAGGCCCACAGCTTTACGGTATCAACGTATTCAAGGTGAAAGAGGTGCTGCAATGCCCGAAACTCACCATCATGCCCAAATCAAGTCCGGTGGTGCGGGGGGTGGCCAACATTCGCGGGGGCACCATCCCGATTCTCGATCTTTCCATCGCTACCGGCCGTGCCGCGCTGGAAGATCTGAAGACCAGCTTCGTGATCATCACCGAGTACAACACCAAGGTTCAGGGTTTTCTGGTGCGCTCGGTCGAACGTATCGTCAACATGAACTGGGAGGAGATCCATCCGCCACCCAAGGGCACCGGACGCGATCACTACCTGACAGCAGTCACGCGGCTCGACCAGCAGTTGGTCGAGATCATCGATGTCGAGAAAATTCTTGCCGAAGTCGCGCCGACCTCGGAAGTGATCTCCGCTGGCGTCATCGATGATCAGGTGCAGAGTCAGGCGGTGACCAAGCATGTGCTGATCGTCGATGACTCCTCGGTGGCGCGCAAACAGGTTTTGCGCTGCCTGCAGACCGTTGGCGTCGAGGTGACGGCGCTGAACGATGGCCGCGAGGCACTCAATTACCTCAAGAAAATGGCCGACGAGGGGCATAATCCCGACAAGGAACTGCTGATGCTGATTTCCGACATCGAGATGCCCGAGATGGACGGATATACGCTGACCACGGAGATTCGTAGCGATCCGCGCATGCAGAAGCTGCATATCCTCCTGCATACTTCGCTTTCCGGTGTGTTCAACCAGGCGATGGTGAAGAAGGTCGGCGCTGACGACTTCCTCGCCAAGTTCAAGCCAGATGATCTGGCGGCGCGGGTGGTCGATCGCATTCGTGTATCGGATGGGTGCTGAAGGATGACCTTCGGCGAACGTTATGGTTGCAGAGGCGGCACTAGTGTCTTCAGGTAATTTGGATTTCGAGCAGTTCCGGACTTTCCTGGAAAAGGCCTGCGGTATTCTGCTTGGCAGCAACAAGCAGTACCTGGTCTCCAGCCGTCTGAACAAGTTGATGGAACAGAACGGCATCAAGACCCTGGGCGAGCTGGTGCAGCGCATGCAGAGCCAGCCGCGAGGCGGGTTGCGCGAGCAGGTGGTGGATGCCATGACCACCAATGAGACCCTGTGGTTTCGCGACACCTATCCCTTCGAGGTGCTCAAGAGCCGTGTACTGCCGGAGTTGATCAAGGCCTACCCGGGGCAGCGCCTGCGTATCTGGTCGGCCGCCTGCTCGTCCGGGCAGGAGCCATACTCGCTGTCGATGGCCATCGATGAGTTCGAGCGTACCAACCTCGGTCAGCTCAAGGCAGGTGTGCAGATCGTCGCCACCGATCTTTCGCCTTCGATGCTGGCCAACTGCAAGTCCGGTGAATACGACAGCCTGGCCATGGGGCGCGGGCTTTCGCAGGAGCGACTGCAGCGCTACTTCGACCCCAAGGGGCCAGGGCGTTGGCAGGTCAAGGCGCCTATCAAGAGCCGTGTCGAGTTTCGCCCACTGAACTTGCTGGATAGCTACGCGGCATTGGGCAAGTTCGACATCGTCTTCTGCCGCAACGTGCTGATCTACTTCTCGGCCGAGGTGAAGAAGGACATCCTCACGCGCATCCATGCCACCCTCAAGCCGGGTGGCTATCTGTTCCTTGGCGCCTCCGAAGCGCTCAATGGCCTGCCGGACAAGTACCAGATGGTGCAGTGCAGCCCGGGGATCATCTACAAGGCCAAATAGGCGCAAGGCATGTTTGGTATCAGCAGCGGGAGGCCTTTGGCCTAATGCCAGTCAGTTAAGCCGTTGCACTCGATCTTTGTAGGAGCCGGCTTGCCGGCGATCCGCCATAAAAAGCATCGCCAGCAAGCTGGCTCCTACGAAAAACGCCCCTCTACTGCAAGTAGGAGGGGGTGGTGACGAACTTATCTGATCAGCATTAGCCTTTGGCCTCCCGTTTGCGTTTCTGGACTCTGAAAACCATGGGCCCGATCGGATAGGTTTCGCCGTAGGCACCAGCGGTTTGGCCTGGTGCAGAAGAACCGATGCGCATCGCGCGCCCCAGGGTTCGGCGGGGCGGCAATCTGTCCGGTTGGCTTTGCCGCTTGCTTGCCAATAGGCGGTAAAGCCTTGCCGCTTTGCCGCTATTTCCCTGTTCGTCATGCTTTAAGCTATTGATTTTGTTGACTTAAATAAGTTGGCACAGCCTTTGCTGAATATCTCGCAACAGAGACTACATGGCCCAAGCGGCAAAGGTTCGGAACATGAGCATCAACTTCGGCAGAGCACTCGGTATTCACGAACAAGCCCTCGGCTTTCGTGCCCAACGCGCCGAGGTGCTGGCCAACAATATCGCCAACGCCGATACGCCGAACTACAAGGCTCGCGATCTGGATTTCGCCAGCGTACTGGCCGAACAGAGCAGCCGCATGCAGCGTGGCGGCGTTTCTCTGAGCCGCACCGATAGCCGCCACATCCCAGCCGAGGGCGTGAAGACCGGCGAAGCCGAGCTGCCGTATCGCACGCCGTTCCACGCGTCGCTGGATCAAAACACCGTCGACCTGCAGATCGAGCAGTCGAACTACGCCGAGAACGCGGTGCAGTTCCAGGCCAGCTTTACCTTTCTCAACAGCAAATTCAAAGGGCTGACTGCAGCCCTGCGCGGCGAATAAGGAGTCAGGCCATGTCCCTTGCCAGTGTTTTCAATATCGCCGGAACCGGCATGAGTGCCCAGAGCACGCGTCTCAATACCATTTCCAGCAACATCGCCAACGCCGAGACCGTTTCCTCGAGCATCGATCAGACCTACCGCGCCCGTCATCCGGTGTTCGCCACCGTGTTCCAGCAGTCGCAGAACAGTGGTAGTGGTTCGCTGTTCGCCGAGCAGGACGAGGCGGGGAGTGGGGTGCAGGTGCTCGGCATCGTCGAGGATCAGAGCAATCTGGACATGCGCTACGAGCCCAGTCATCCGGCAGCGAATGCGGATGGCTACGTGTTCTATCCGAACGTCAATGTGGTCGAGGAAATGGCGGACATGATTTCGGCCAGTCGAGCCTTTCAAACCAATGCGGAAATGATGAATACCGCCAAGACCATGCTGCAGAAGGTTCTGACCCTGGGTCAGTAAGGACATAGCCATGAGCACCACAGAGACTGTTTCCAGCAGCGTGCTGTCGACTTACTCCGGCACCTCGACCAGCAGCACCAACGAATCCAGTTACTCCAGCCTGGGCAAGGATGACTTTCTGATGCTGCTGGTAACGCAGATGAACAACCAGAACCCGCTGGATCCGCAGGACAACAGTGAGTTCGTGGCTCAGCTCGCCCAGTTCAGCAGCCTGGAAAGCCTCACCAACATGTCGAGTTCGATGGACTCGTTGCTGAGTTCCTATCAGTCCTCGCAAGCGCTCCAGGCGTCCTCCTTGGTGGGGCGCAGCGTGACGGTATCGGCCAGTAGTACCTATGTCGATGGCGCCGCCGGCATGACGGGTAGCGTCGTGCTCCCGTCCGCAGCCGATGGTATTTCGGTCGGTGTCTATGACTCGGCAGGCAGTTTGGTCAAGACCATTGCGCTCGACAGCCAGACCAAAGGCGGCAACGTCAGCTTCACCTGGGATGGCACTAACGCCAGCGGAGTGGCGCAGCCGTCCGGCACCTACACCTTCAAGGCGTCGGCCTCGCTGGATGGCAAATCCACGGCCCTTGAGACCTACCTGCCGGCAGCGGTCAGCAGTGTGACGCTGGGTTCTGGAACAAGTGACATGACGCTCAATCTGGCCGGTGTAGGCAGTATTGCGTTGTCCAAAGTAATCAATATCGGCCAGTAAGCGATCGATGTAAGGGAGACGCGAGCATGACATTCAATACAGCATTGAGCGGTTTGAAGGCTGCCAGTTCATACTTGAACGTGACGGGTAACAACATTGCCAACACCGGGACCACCGGCTTCAAATATTCGCGTGCGGAGTTCGCCGATCTCTATGCCAGCAGCATGTTCGGCACGGGGAGCAACTCGATCGGCAGTGGCGTGATCACATCGGATATCGCCCAGCAGTTTACCCAGGGCAATATCAGCTACACCGATAACAGTCTCGACCTGGCCATCAATGGCAGTGGCTACTTTATCGTCAATGACGGTGGTAGCCAGCTGTATACGCGGGCCGGTGCCTTCAAGGTCGACAGTAATGGCAATGTGGTCAACAGCGCTGGCAACAACCTGATGGGCTATGGCGTCGATGCTGACGGCAATCTAGTCAATGGGGTGCTGACCAATCTGGTGGTCGATACCAGTAACCAGGAGCCTAACGCCACCTCGCTTGTCACTCAGAGTCTCGCGCTCAATTCGTCGGCCAGCATACCCACTAGCTCGCCCTTCGATTCTACTGTGTCAACTTCCTATAACTGGTCGACCTCCGTGAGCCTGTATGACACGCAGGGTAACGCCCATACCATGACGCAATACTTCGTCAAGGATGCGAGCAACCAGTGGAGCATGTACGTGCTGGTGGATGGGCGTAACCCGGGCGATCCGACCAGTACGGACCCGTACCAGGCCACGTTGCCGTTCACCACCGCAGGCGCACTGGATACGGACAATATTGTATTTGGTGATTTTGGTGATAATGGCGATGGCACGCTGAGCCTGGCCAACTGGATTCCAGCGACAATCACCGATGCTACGACCGATCCGGTCACCTGGGGCTCCAATGGCGCTGCTGCCAGCGCTACCGGCGTTACCCTGGATCTGCGCAAGGCAAGCCAGACCAACACCAACTTCGCAGTGAACAGCTTGGCGCAGGATGGCTACACCACCGGGCAATTGTCGGGTTTGTCCTTCGATGAAACCGGGCAATTGTTTGCCACTTACACCAATGGCAAGTCCGAGGTGATCGGGCAGGTGGCCCTGGCGACCTTTGCCAACATGCAAGGCCTCACCCCGGTTGGTGGCACGGCCTGGAGGCAGTCGCTGGCCTCTGGTGAGCCGGTGATCGGGACGCCGACTTCCGGTACGCTCGGTTCGATTGCGGCGGGGGCGCTGGAAGACTCCAACGTCGATCTGACAGGGCAGCTCGTCGACCTGATCGTGGCGCAGCGCAACTACCAGGCCAACGCCAAGACCATCGAGACCGAGAACGCGATCGCGCAGACGATCATCAATATCCGTTGATGATTTCGGCGGCAGATTCTTGCCGTCTCCATTGTTGAAGCCTCTCCTTGCGAGAGGCTTTTTTCTTTTAAAAACAGTAGCTTAATATTTATTTTTGGTTGTGGCACGTACCTTGCTAAAAACCATGTGATTGTGGTTTTTCAGGCGGAGGTCGAGATGGACAAGTTGCTGTATGTGGCGATGACGGGTGCCAGCCAGAACGCCCTGGCACAGAAGGCTCATGCCAACAACCTGGCGAATATCTCTACCAGCGGATTTCGCGCCGACCTTGAGCAGGCGCGTGCCATGCCGGTTTTCGGCGACAGTTATCCGGCGCGCGTGTATGCGATGTCCGAGCGCCCCGGCACCGACTTTACGCCAGGTGCCTTGCAGGAAACCGGGCGTGATATGGACGTCTCCATCGAGGGAGACGGCTGGATCGCCGTGCAGGCCCCCGATGGCAACGAGGCGTATGTGCGCACCGCCAGCTTGACTGTCGATGCGCTGGGCGTGTTGCGCACCGGCAATGGTTTGCCGGTCATGGGCAATGCCGGGCCGATTGCGGTACCGCCTGAGCAGAAGGTGGAAATCGGCCAGGACGGCACCATCAGTATCCGCGCCCTCGGTGAGGCCCCAAACGTATTGGCCGAAGTCGACCGGATCAAGTTGGTCAACCCCGATACCGCGCAAATCCGCAAGGAAACCGATGGCTTGATCCACTCGCGCACAGGCCAGCCATTTGAAGCAGATGCCAATGTACGCCTCAATTCTGGGTTCCTCGAAAGCAGTAACGTCAGCGCGGTCGCCGAGATGACCTCCATGCTGGCGCTTTCCCGGCAGTTTGAATTGCACGTGAAAATGATGAACACGGCCAAGGAAGGATCAGAGTCCATGGCCCGGATCATGCAAGTCAGCTAATGAGTTCCGCCCGGCGAGGGCGAGGAGATAGACATGCTTCCAGCATTATGGGTCAGTAAGACCGGCCTCTCCGCACAGGATATGAACCTGTCGGTGATTTCCAACAACCTGGCGAACGTATCGACCACCGGCTTCAAGCGTGATCGTGCCGAGTTTCAGGATCTTCTCTACCAAATTCGCCGTCAGCCAGGTGGCCAGACGACTCAGGACAGCGAGTTGCCATCGGGTCTGCAATTGGGCACCGGGGTAAGGATCGTCGGCACGCAGAAAAACTTCACCTCTGGCAGTCTGCAGACCACCGATCAGCCGTTGGATATGGCCGTCAACGGCCGTGGCTTCTTTCAGGTGCTGCTGCCTGATGGCACCGTATCCTATTCGCGCGACGGTACTTTTCACCTTAACTCCGATGGGCAGGTCGTGACCTCCAACGGTTTTGCCCTGGAGCCTGCCATCGTCGTACCCGCCGAGACCCAGACGTTCACCGTCGGTGAGGATGGAACGGTTTCGGTGACCACTGCCAATAATCCGGCGGTTCAGGTCATCGGCAATCTGCAGACGGCCGACTTCATCAACCCGGCTGGGTTGCAGGCCATCGGTAACAACCTGTTCCTGGAAACTGCAGCCAGCGGGGCGCCCCAAGTGGGTACGCCGGGCCTCAATGGCTTGGGCACCGTGCTGCAGAACACCCTGGAGAACTCCAACGTCAGCGTGGTTGAGGAGATGGTCAATATGATCACCACCCAGCGTGCTTATGAGATGAACTCCAAAGTGATTTCCACGGCTGACTCGATGCTGCAGTTCGTCAATCAGAATCTCTGATGCTGATTGAGCTGGGTGCAGCATGAGCGTCTGTGATGTGAGGTATGCAATGAAAGGTCTTTATATTCTTTTGCCGTTCTGCGTGTCGTTGTTTGGCTGCATGGCGCCAACGCCCAAAGCCGACGACCCCTATTACGCGCCGGTGCTACCACGCACGCCATTGCCGGCGAGCGCGACCAATGGTGCGATCTATCAGGCCGGCTTCGAGACCAATCTGTACGATGATCGCAAGGCGTTTCGCGTCGGTGACATCATTACCATCACGTTGGAAGAGCGTACCCAGGCGAGCAAGGCGGCCAGTTCCGATATCAGCAAGGACAGCTCGGCCAATATCGGCCTGACCTCGCTGTTCGGCGGTGCGGTATCGGCGACCAATCCGCTGACGCGCAACCCCATGACGCTGAGCTCCGAGTTCAGCGGCACTCGCAGCAATCAGGGTGACTCCTCCGCAGCGCAGAGCAACAGCCTCAGTGGTTCGGTGACGGTGACGGTGGCGGAAGTGCTGCCCAACGGTGTGCTGGTGGTGCGTGGCGAGAAGTGGCTGACGCTCAATACCGGCGATGAAATGGTACGTATCTCCGGGCTGGTCCGCGCCGACGATATCTCCAGCAGCAATACCGTATCCTCGACCCGTATCGCCGATGCCCGGCTGACCTATTCTGGTACCGGTTCGTTTGCCGATGCCAGCCAGCCAGGTTGGTTGAGTCGTTTCTTCCTGAGCCCGATGTGGCCGTTCTGAGGGGTATGAATATGAAATGGCCCCTGACCTTTGTGGCTGCGAACTCTGCTCGCCAAGCCTTTACCGATGCCCGGATTCGCGAGCCGAAGAAGGGCTGCGTGCGTGAAGCGCAGAGCACGTCCTGCCGCCGGCAGTTCGCGGTTGCTCATCGTGGTTACCGTCACCGTGGCGCCAACGACTGGTTGCTGCTGGTCATCATGCTCGCGTGCATGCTGCTGAGCCTGCCGACGCAGGCCGAGCGCCTCAAGGATCTGGCATCCATTCAGGGCGTGCGCAGTAACCAGCTGATCGGTTACGGCCTGGTCGTGGGCCTCAACGGTACGGGCGACCAGACCACCCAGACACCGTTCACCGTCCAGACCTTCAATAACATGCTGGCGCAGTTCGGCATTAAGGTGCCGGCAGGTGGCAACGTGCAGCTCAAGAACATCGCGGCTGTATCCGTGCATGCTGATCTGCCTGCATTCGCCAAGCCCGGGCAAACCATCGATATCACCATTTCATCCATCGGTAATGCCAAGAGTCTGCGCGGTGGCAGCTTGCTGATGACGCCACTCAAGGGTATCGATGGCAACGTTTACGCTATCGCTCAGGGCAACCTGGTCGTGGGTGGCTTCGATGCCAGTGGTGCCGATGGTTCGCGTATCACCGTCAACGTACCTTCTGCCGGCCGTATTCCTGGTGGTGCTACGGTGGAACGCCCGGTGCCGAGCGGTTTCGATCAGGGCAACTACCTGACCCTGAACCTCAATCGCCCCGACTTCACCACTGCCAAGAACATCGTCGACCAGATCAACGATCTGCTCGGCCCTGGCGTCGCCCAGGCCATCGATGGTGGTTCGATTCGCGTCAGCGCGCCGCTCGACCCTAACCAGCGTGTCGACTATCTGTCGATTCTGGAAAACCTGCAGGTCGAGGCGGGTAAGGCTGTGGCTAAGGTCATCATCAATTCGCGCACTGGCACCATCGTCATTGGCCAGGACGTCAAGGTGCAGCCGGCAGCCGTGACCCATGGCAGCCTGACCGTGACCATCACCGAAGACCCCATCGTCAGTCAGCCAGACGCCCTTTCCGGTGGGCAGACGGCCGTAGTGCCTCGCTCGCGCGTGGGGGCGGAAGAGGAGGCCAAACCGATGTTCAAGTTCGGCCCCGGCACCAGCCTTGATGAAATCGTGCGTGCGGTAAACCAGGTGGGCGCAGCGCCTTCCGACCTGATGGCCATTCTGGAGGCGCTCAAGCAGGCAGGCGCGCTCCAGGCTGACCTGATCGTTATTTGAGGTGGCCCTATGAATACCTTGCTCGGTGGTACACGTACGGTCAGCGACTCTGGGGCTTATACCGATCTCAATCGCCTGGCCGGCATGAAAAATGGCGAACAGCGCGACAGCGAGGGTAACGTTCGGCGTGTCGCTCAGGAGTTCGAGGCGCTGTTCATCAACCAGATCTTCAAGTCGATGCGTTCGGCCAACGAGGCGGTTGCCAAGGACAGTCTGTTCGACAGTGATACCACGCGCCACTATCAGGAAATGCACGATCAGCAATTGTCCATCAGCCTGTCACGCGAGGGTGGGGGCATTGGCTTGGCCGATGTTCTGGTACGGCAAATGAGCCGTCTGCGTGGTGAGCCTGCGCGCAGCAGCCCCTTTGGTACTGTCGTGCAGCAGGGTGAGTCGGGCGCAGACAAGGCGAGCAGCAAGAATGCAGACGAGGCGCCTGTGTCGCAGGCTGCGCTGCTCAACCGCCGGCGCCTGTCGCTGCCGTCACGCCTGGAAGATCGTCTGCTGGCAGGCATCGTCTCCAGCAGCGAGGGTCAGCTCAATAACGGTGCTGACTGGGTGGCGAAAAAGGACAGCAGCGAGAAGGCGCTCGCCGAACCCCAGAAGACGACGCCACGTAGCGTGGCTCAGCCACCACTGGCCAAGGGCAAGGCGGCATTCGCTTCGGCGCAGGACTTCGTGCAGACCATGCTGCCACTGGCTCAGGAGGCGGCCGATCGTATCGGCGTCGAGCCGCACTACCTGGTAGCGCAGGCGGCGCTGGAAACCGGCTGGGGCAAGTCGATCCTGCGGCGCAGTGACGGCGACAGCAGCTTCAACCTGTTTGGCATCAAGACCCATGGGCAGTGGCAGGGCGAGGCCGCGCGCGCCGTGACCAGCGAATACCGTGAAGGCCAAATGGTGCGCGAAACCGCCAGTTTCCGGGCGTATGACTCGTACAAGCAGAGCTTCCACGACCTGGTGGATTTCCTGCAGAGCAACCCGCGTTATCAAAATGCGCTGTCCAAAACGGATAACTCGGAGACGTTCGTGCGCGAACTGCAGGCAGCCGGTTATGCCACCGACCCGCAGTACGCCCGCAAGATCAATCAAATCGCACGCAAGATCGATGCAACCTACCAGACCATCGCCCGCAGCGATGTGGCAACAACACGGACGCTTTGAGGTGATTCATGGCTGATCTTCTCTCGATTGGCGTTTCCGGCCTGCGTGTCAGCCAGACCGCGCTGTCCGTGACCGGTAACAACATCACCAATACCGATACCGCCGGCTACACCCGCCAGCAGGTGACCCAGGTTTCCAATGCCTCGCAGAAACTGGGGGCGACCTATCTTGGCAGTGGCGCCTCGATTACCGACGTGCGGCGTATCTACAGCGATTTCCTGACGACGCAGGTGCGTACCGCGACGGCGCTGGACGGTGATGCGCAGACTTATCTGACGCAGATCAACCAGGTCAACTCACTGCTGGCCGACAGCACCACCGGTATCACCGCCGTGATGGCGAATTTCTTCGCAGCCCTGCAGACCGCCGCAGCCAGCCCGACCGATACCGCCTCGCGGCAGTTGTTGCTGACCCAGGCCAATACCCTGAGCGAGCGCTTCAACTCGATCTATGGTCAGTTGTCGGATCAGAACGGCTACATCAATCAGCAGCTTTCCAGCATGACGCAGCAGGTCAACAGCCTGGCCGCCAGCGTGGCGGGATACAACCAGGCCATCATGAATGTGTCGGCGGCTGGTGGTTCGCCCAACGATCTGCTCGACAAGCGCGACGAGGCCGTGCGTGAACTCTCCGAGCTGATCGGCGTCACGGTGGTGCAGCAGGACGGCAATTACAACCTGTTCATCGGCAATGGACAGCCGCTGGTCGTCGGTAATGCGGCTTCGACGCTCAATGCGGTGCCGAGTACCGAGGATCCTGCGCGTTACTCGCTGCAGCTTAGCCAGAACAGTTATTCAACGCTGGACGTCACGTCCTCGATCACCGGCGGGCAGATCGGTGGGTTGCTGCGTTACCGTGAAGATGTGCTCGACACCACCATGAATGAACTGGGGCGTCTGGCGTTGGTGGTTTCGGATCAGATCAACAGTCAGCTGGGGCAGGGGCTCGACCTCAATGCCGAACTCGGCGCCATGCTCTTTGGCGATATCAATGATCTGACGCTGCAGCAGCAGCGCAGCCTTGCGCAGACCGGTAACAGCGACACCACCGGTAATCTGCGCGTGTCCATCGAGGACACCAGCAAACTCAGCGCCAGCGATTATGAAGTGACATTCAACAGTGCCACCGGCTACAGCGTAAGACGGCTGTCCGATGGCAAGGACATGGGCACCTTTGACCTCACCGACTCGCCGGCACCGGTGATCGATGGTTTTTCGCTGCAGCTCGATGCGGGCACCGTCGCAGCAGGGGACAAATTCACCATCCTGCCCACTCGCTATTCGGCCGGCGACATCAAGGTCACCATGACCGATGCCAACCAGTTTGCATTGGCGGCGCCACTGAGCGCCACGCTCACCACGGGCAACGTGGGCACAGGCAGCGTGACTCAGCCAACGCTGACCACTCTGATCGACATTTATGACAGCGCCGCTGTCGCGGACATGCAGGCCAGCCTCGAGAACGGCATGCCGATCAAGCTGGTGTACGATGCGGCCAGTGGTGGCGCTCAGGGTTATACCCTCTACGATGCTTCCGGTAACAACATTGGTACGGGCAGCATTGTGCCCGGGCAGAGCAACAAGGTCACCGTCAATATCGCCGCCAATCCTCCGACGGTGCCCAGCGCTTATTCATTCGAGATGACCCTGGCGGGCTCGCCGGTAGCTGGCGATAGCCTGAGCATCGCCTTCAATGCCGAAGGCAGCAGTGACAACCGCAATGGTCTGGCCGTGTTGGCCCTGCAAACCAGCAATACCGTGGCGGTCAATGGCAACAGTGGCATGAGCCTGACCACCGCTTACAGTTCGTTGATCGAAACCGTTGGCGCCAAGACCAATCAGGCAAAAATGGATGCCTCGGCAACCGAGGCTATCCTTACCCAGGCCACTACCAGCCAGCAGTCGCTGTCTGGCGTGAACCTCGACGAAGAGGCGGCCAATCTGATCAAGTTCGAGCAGTACTACACGGCGGCCTCGCAAATCATTAAAGTTGCTCGCTCCACGTTCGATACACTCATCAACAGCTTTTGAGGCCTGACGACATGAGCACGCGCATCTCCACACCGCAGATGTTCTATTCCAACATCTCCGGTTACCAGAAGGGTTATGCCGATATCGTCAAGACCCAGCAGCAGATTTCCAGTGGTGTACGTATCCAGACGCCGGCTGATGATCCGGTCGGGGCCGCCCGCCTGTTGCAGCTCGATCAGCAGCAGGAGCAGCTCAAGCAATACAGTACCAACATGACCACTGCGACCAACTCGTTGACCAATGAAGAAGCGCTGCTCACATCGGTGACCAATATCTTGCAGAAGGCGCGAGAGCTGACCGTGCGGGCCGGCGGTGGTTCGCTTTCCGACGAGGATCGCAGCGCCATTGCCAGTGAGCTGGATCAGATCACCGATCAGCTACTCGACCTGATGAACAGCAAGGATGCCAGTGGTAACTACATTTTCGCCGGTTCCAAAAGTGGCGTTCAGCCCTTCGTACGTAACCCCGATGGCTCGGTGACTTACCAGGGTGACCAGACCAGTCTCAGTCTGCAGGTGTCTGGCTCCGGTTCGCTGGCCATCAACGACAGTGGCTGGAGCATCTTCGAGAATGTGGTCAATGCCAGTCGTACCCAGTCGGGACTGGACAATGATCCCAACACCGATGGTCAGCGTGTCTACCTGTCTCAGGGCTTGGTGGCCAATACCACTCAGTACAACAAGAGCTTTCGCGATGGTCAGCCCTATACATTGGAGCTGGTCAGCAGTACGCAATTTCGCATCCTGGATGTCAACGGTAATGACGTCACCAGTGAGGCGTCTTCCACATCCGGCTCATTCGACCCAGTGGCCATCGATGGCACTACCATCAACTTCCGAGGGGCGACCTTCGAGCTCGACGTCGCCTTGCAAGACAGCGACGGTGAGGGCAGCCTGGATGACCTGCTGACCGGCTACAGCTTCACCTTTGGCGTGGCGGCGACTGAAGTGGCGATTACCCGTAGCGCCAGCAATACCAGTACGGCGCAGATCACCTCCGGCAGCGTCACCAACCAGACTGCATACACCACTCAGTTTCCCAGCAATGGTGTGCAGATTCGTTTCACCAGTGCCACGGACTACGAGGTATATGCCCAGCCCGTGCTTAGCGGTAGCACGCCGATCAGCAGTGGTGCGCTGTCCGGGACGTACCCGGATACCATCAGCTTTGCCGGGGTGGAGCTGCAGATCAGCGATGCCGCTGCGGCTGGCGACACCTTCGTGGTGCAGGGGAAATCGGCGGAAACCCAGAGCATCTTCGAAACCATCACCAGCCTCAGCGCCACGCTCAAGACCCCGGTTGCCGGTGACACTGCTGCGCAGTTGGCGTTGCGTGATGCAGTTGCTTCGGCAATCAGCAACCTGGACAACGGCATGAATCAGGTGTCTGCGACTCAATCTTCGATTGGCGCCCGGTTGAATGCGATCGATACCCTGACCACCGAGAACGAAAGCATGCAGATCAGCAACACCAGCAACCAGTCATCCATCCGCGATACCGATATGGCCGAAGCCATCTCCAAGCTGGTGCTGCAGCTGACCAAGCTGGAGGCGGCGCAGGCTTCGTTCGTGCGGATTTCTCAATTGAGCCTGTTCAACAAGCTATGATGGCTATCTGAAGTAGTGAGTCTGGCTGGTTTCTTGCTGGACTCCCCTCGCTAGTCAAAAAAGTGGCAGCTCCATTGATGCTGCCACTACTGTTGTCTAGCAATAATAATGGGCTTCGTGTGGAAGGCGCTCCGGCTAACGTGCTTGATCAAAGCGAGTCGGGGTGTTGGTTGACGCTGTGTTGATGGTTTTCAGTACACAGGTTCGGTCAATTTCTTTGCCAGATAGCGGTAACGACACGTTCCACGCAGCCATCATAGTCAGCAGCTCGTCAGGAGCTCGGAGAGTGTATGTCTGTTCGTGAAATCCATCTCTGTATCGTTTGGGATCGTGCTAGGCATATACAGGATGCCTTCATAGAGCAGCTTCGGGCGAGGTTCAAGCTGCTTGCCGCTTATGAGTTGACTTGGTCTGAGGAGCGGTTTGCCACGAACCTTTCTCGGTTTTATGGCAAAAAATTAACAGCAGACAGTGACAAGCAGCGCCACTGCGGGACCGGAAGCTTTCTGGTTTTGTTGTTTGAGGATGAATCTCCTGTTTATGCTCATCGCCTGACCTTGGGGGGGCGCCGGCGTGTCAACTCTGCAGTGTTCGATCTCAAGGATCATTTTCGGAGTCGAGCGCAGGGGAGTCTCCCTATACATGCGACCAACGATATTGATGAAACGCGACATGACCTCTTTCTACTGCTCGGGCAGCGGTTAGAGGATTTCGTTGCTAGCGTTGCAGACAGCGAGTGGCAGGGCCAGATAAAGCAGTTGCGGCAAGAGCTGGTGGGCGACAGCAGCTGGGCTAGTTTGCCGGAGCTCTTTACAGCGTTGAATGAAACCACTCCTTATGTCGTATTACGTAATTTCGATGATCTGCCAGGTGTCTATACATCTGGTGAGCATGGTGATATCGACTTGCTGGTGGCTGATGAAAATGCGGCACTCATTGCCAATGGCCATCTGGTTTATGCGGGGGAGCACCGTGTTCACTATGCGGTGAATATCGCGGGGGAGGAGGTAAGGTTTGATTTTCGGCGAGTAGGCGACAGTTATTACTGTGCATCATTTGCGCAAGATATCTTGGCGCGGCGCACGTTTGATGGGCGAGGATTTTATACCCCCTGTTCGAATGATCATTATTATTCCCTGCTTTATCATGCCTTGCTGCATAAGCCGGCTCTGAGCGAGGAGTATGCGGCTAAGTTGAGTGGGCTGGGCGATACCATTCGCGCTCGGCGTTTGCTGTGTGCCATGCAGACGCTAGATAATTTCATGGTCGAAAACGGTTATCGCTATACGCGGCCAGATGATTCTACGGTTTATTTCAATCAGGGATTGCTGCAGAGCTATTTCAGCTCGCTAAGTCTAAAGTGTCCAGGTGACGAGTCACGCATCCTGCCCGCGTTGAGGTGCGCGCCGAATGTTGCGGGTGGGCAGCAGGGGAGTGAGTGTTTAAGTTTTCATCTGAGCAAGGAGCGTTTCAATTTAATTCGTCCGTTTGAACATCTTATTTCTGGGCGTGTTCTTGAGTTGGGCGCTGGCAGCGGCTCACTTACCGAGGCGCTTTCCGCCTTGCCAGGTACGCAAATCGTGGCGCTTGAGCCGAGTCAGCGGCTTGGGCAGGTTTTAGAGAAGCGCTGTGCCGGCTTGACGAATGTTGAGGTTGTCGTTGGTGCGCTTGAGTGTCTCGATAAAGCAACGTTTGACCACATTATTCTGATGGATCAGGCCTTGTTCGCGGATCGGTTTCTGGGTAATGAGGTTGAGCACTCTGCTGCGCTCAAGACATTGCTGTCGCGATTGCAAGAGTACCTTGCGGAGGATGGAACACTCTTGCTGGTCTGCGAGAATGCACTGTCGCTCGGTATGTTGAATGGTTCGCAGATCAGTGCCAACACTGCTTTTGGCGGGCAAGGCTGCGAAAGTTTTGGGCGTGCCGCGTTACAGCAAGTTTTGACGGATGCCGGTTTTCTGGTCAATCAGTGGCTTTATCCATTCCCTGATCACAGGCGCCCGCGCACTATAGTGACACAGTCCGCCCTGGACATGCCTTTGGATCTCCTGCCTGTATTGTGGGGGGCACTCAATGACGCTTCGTCGAGTCTGGAGCTATTCCCCTCGGCGCAACTGTGTCGGAATGTGCTCTCTAATGGCATGTTGCCGGACTTGGCCAATGCGTTCCTTGTTGTGGCTAATCGCAAGTCTGTTCCAGCACCTGTAAAACCTCTGCTCTTGCACTATTCATCAGGGCGTAAGGACGTATTCGCCAAGGTCGTTGAGTTCGAGCAACGTGGCAGCAAGGTTTTTGTCAAGAATCGTCGTCTTTATCCTGATCTTGCCGAGCGTGATTGGTTGGCTGTGCGTGATTATGAAGAGCCATTTTACCAGGGCCGGCATTGGCAGTTCGAGTTGGCTGAGGCGCTGAAGCGACCAGGATGGACTTTTGCAGTGATACAGCGCTGGGCGGCGCGATGGTTTCAGGCGCTCATTCAACATGCCGGGCTTGCGTCGAGGCTCGATTCACTCACGGCAGCTTCGCTGGTGCCAGGTAGTTTGTTCGATGCTATCCCCAGAAACATGTGTTTGCAGCCCAATGGAGAGGCCGTGTTTTTTGATCAGGAGTGGCGGGGCCAGAAAGATCTTCCGCTTGGTTATATCCTGTTTCGCGGTATTTTTATCTCGCTGTCTTCGATTCGTAATGTGTCTGAGCCGTGGGCCGGTACGCCGACCAATATTCTTTCTATCTACTCTTATTTCTGCAGCGCTGTTGGCCTACCAGTAGAGCGATCACTTATTGAGCGCTTTGTGCTCATCGAGCAGGAGCTGCAATCTATCGTCGGTGGCTGGCATTGGGCGGCCTTCTCGAAGCCGGAAACCTTTGTACTAAACATTCGTCCTGGCTATGTCGAGCAGTCCGTGCGTAACGACTTCATGCTCTCTGCTGAGGTTGAGGTGTGTGTGGATTCAACTGCGCCCGCTTCTACAAACCAGATGCCGAGAATGATCGCCTTTCATCTGCCGCAGTTTCATCAGGTTGCAGAGAATGATCGCTGGTGGGGGGAAGGGTTTACCGAATGGACCAACGTGCGGCAGGGCACGCCGACGTTCGATGGGCACTACCAGCCTCATGTGCCGGGCGAAATGGGCTATTACGATCTATCCGATATATCCGTGCTTGAGCGCCAGGCAGCGTTGGCTCGTGAGCATGGGCTTGAGGGTTTTTGTTTCTACTACTACTGGTTCGACGGTAAGCGCTTGCTGGAAAAACCGGTCGATATGCTGCTCGAGCACCCTGAGATCGATTTGCCATTTTGCCTATGCTGGGCCAATGAAAACTGGACGCGGCGCTGGGATGGCGGTGATCAGGAGGTGCTCATCGCGCAGACTTATGATCCAGCGCAGCATGAGCACTTTGCCCGTGATTTGACGCCTTACTTGAGTGATCCGCGTTATATCCGGGTTGCGGGTAAGCCCGTGGTGTTGGTGTATCGCGGCGATATCATTCCTGACCTGCCCGGGACTTTGGCCGCCTGGAGGCAGGCATGGCGCCAGGCGGGCATAGGCGAGGTCTATCTTGTGGGGGTCGAAAGCTTCCGCGTGTATGACCCGGACGTGGTGGGCTTTGATGCCAATTGCGAGTTTTTGCCTCATCAGGTTAACGCTTCTCAGATCGCCCCGGACGAGCCGCTACTCCTACCGCAGCTTCCCCTGCAGTTCCTGGGGGATTACAACAAGCTGGCCGATCATTGGAGTGAACGCCCCAGGCCGCCTTACAAACGCTTCAGATCCTTGGTGCCAAGCTGGGACAACAGCGCAAGGCGTAGAAAGGGGCGCGCGGGATTATTTGTCAACGCCACGCCCGCGCGCTACCAGAGCTGGCTCGAGCGTACCCTTGAGCGTACCTGCGAAGAGTTCGAGGGCGATGAGCGTCTGGTATTCATCAATGCCTGGAACGAATGGGGCGAAGGTTGTCATCTTGAGCCAGATGAGCGATTCGGTCGCGGCTACCTGGAGGCAACCCGTGACGCGCAGCAGGCGCTACAGAAGCGTTTGCCGATTCAGGCTCAGCCATCCAATGCCTTCCAACAGGACTATCAGCAGTGGTGCGCGTCTCGCGTTCTGGCACCAGGTGAGCGCGCGCGAGTAGCCGAGCGCATGGCTAGCTGGGGCGCGTTGCCGCGTATCCTGATCGTCATCGATGTCTCGGATGCGGCCGCTGAGGTGTTGCAGTCGACACTGGACAGCCTCGATCGGCAAACCTATGGCGCCGAGCAGGTGTGGCTGCGCAGTGAGCCGTTATCCGTGCAGTGCGACGCCTCTCTTGAGTGGCTGCCAGAGGCGCAGGATTGGGCGATTCTCGATGGTCACCTTGAGCGTGCCGAGTACGATTGGCTGCTGCTGCTGCGCGCCGGTGATGTGCTGGATGAGCAGACGTTATTGCTGCTCGCTGATCACAGCGCCAACCATACGGGGCTTGCCTGTTGTTACTTCGACGAAGACCGGGTGCTCGATGGCGAGTATACGGAGCCCTTCTTCAAACCGGATTTCAACCTGGACCTGCTGCGCAGCTATCCCTATTGCGGCAGGGTACTGGCGTTCGAGCGCAAGGCTTTGCTGGAGGTGGGGGGCTTCATTGGCAACTTTGCTACTCTCAGCCCGGTTGATCTGCTGTGGCGATTGTTTGAGCGCAAGGGGTTCGGCAGTGTTGGCCATATCGCGCATGTGCTGATTCATTCTTCTTATGGCTTGGGGCGGTGGTTGGCCGAAGGTGCGGTGCAGGAGCAGGTCGCTCTGGTGACATCTGCGCATTTGTCGCGTTTGGGCATCTCTCACCAAGTCAGCCCGGGCAGCGTTGCGCCATTGGCGCGTGTTCACTATGGCGCCGCCGCTCAGCCGCGTGTCTCGATTGTTGTGCATGCGCAAGACCAGTTGCCTTTGTTGCAGCGTTGCGTCGAGAGCATTCTGGAGAAAACCAGCTACCGCCATTACGAGCTCATGCTCATCGACAACGCCAGCCAGCAGGCGGAAAGCCTTGACTGGTTTGCAGGCATGCAGGCGATGGCGGGCTCGAGCCTACAAGTGATACGCCTAGACCAGGCGCACAGCCGGGCGGCGCTTTTCAATCTTGCTGCAGCCAGGGCTCAGGGCGAGTACCTGCTGCTGTTGTCGGCCGATACCGCCGTGATCGAACCTGGTTGGCTCGAGGCCATGCTCAATCACGCGCAACGGCCTGAGGTCGGGATCGTCGGCGCTCGGCTTATCGGGGCTGATCAACGTATTCTCCATGCAGGGTTGATATTGGGGCTTTATGGTGTAGTGGGTAGCCCCTTCGAGGGCGCTGATGCCCGCCAGCCTGGTTATATGCATCGCGCGCTTGTGGAGCAGAATTACAGCGCTGTGAGTGCTGACTGCATGCTGGTGCGCCGCGATGTGCTATTGGCCTTGCAGGGTTTTGACGAGTCAGAGCAGGCGCAGTCTTTCGCGGATGTCGACTTCTGCTTGCGTGCCCGTGGGGATGGTTATCTGACGGTTTGGACACCCTATGCCACCCTGCTGCAAGGCAGCAGTGGGAGTAGAGCGCAGCAGGCAATGAGTGACGCCAGCATTGACCTGTTCTATGAGCGCTGGCTGGGTATTGCTGCGGCAGATCCGGCCTATAGTCGATCACTCAGTCTGCAAGCGGATTTCAGGCTCGAGGCCGTCACCGAGCAGTTGCCGTGGCAGCCGTTTGTTGCGCGGGCAGTACCTTCTTTCCTGTGCTTGGCTGCCGACCGATTTGGTAGTGGTCAATATAGGGTGATTCAGCCTTTCAATGCTTTGCGTGACTACGGCTTTGCTCAGGGAGCCATCAGCAGCTATTTGCATACACCGCTGCATATCGAGCGTATGGCGCCTGACGCGATTATCTTGCAACGACTGTATGGTGCTTTTGAACCCCAGTTACGGCGGTTGAAGGCATTTTCTAGTGCGTTCAAGGTGTTCGAGCTGGATGACTATATTCTCGAGTTACCTGAGCTCAGCGAGCATCGCGGCGCTTTCGGCAAGCATGTCGAGCGTGAGTTGAGCCAGGCCGTTGCCTTGTGCGACCGCTTGGTCGTCTCGACCGAAGAGCTGGGGCATGCGCTGCGGCATCTACACCCGGATATTCGCGTTGCACAAAATCGGCTGGAACCAACGCTCTGGAATGTTCAGCCGGTGCCGTCACCGCGCCGACGTCCTGGCCGGCCCCGTGTCGGTTGGGCGGGTGGTGCTGGGCATACGGGTGATCTGCTGCTGTTGGCGGATGTCATCAAGGCACTGGCCAGTGAGGTGGATTGGGTCTTCTTCGGCATGTGTCCTGCGCAGTTGATGCCCTATGTCGCCGAGTATCATGCCGGGGTGAGCTTCGAGCGTTATCCACAGCGGTTGGCCAGCCTGGATCTGGATATTGCTCTGGCACCGCTTGAGCGCAATCGCTTCAATATATGCAAGAGCAATTTGCGTCTGCTGGAGTATGGCGCATGCGCATACCCGGTCATTTGTAGCGATATCGAACCTTATCGAGGTGTGCTCCCCGTGACCCGTGTCAGCAACCATAGCAAGGCTTGGGTCGAAGCGATTCGTGCTCATCTTGCCGATCCGCAGGCCAGTCGCCGTGCTGGGCTTGAATTGCAGGCGTACGTGTTGGCTGACTGGATGTTGACCGAGGAGGCGGCGCTGGAGTGGGGGCGTGCCTGGCTGCCCGACTGATTCGCTTGAGAGGCATCTTGGCATAGCGCAAGTGTGGAGCGGCGCAGCAAGGCGGCACTCCTGCGCCAGGCTGTACTGCGCGGTGGGTGTGGTGGCATGGGATTGTTCGCGCACTGCGCGCCACCTCTTGCTCGTTCGCAGAGTGCGCAGATCCATAAGCTTCTGCTGTGAAAGATTTTTTCTTTCTCTTGTTCTGTCAGTATTTTGGCTCGAAAAAAAAATCAAAGAAATGCTAAAGGATTGGCCAGGGGCGACGATAACCCCAGTGAAAGCTCTCTAGGCCATCCCGGGCGGTTGCCAAGGCCGGGAGTCGTACAAGCCCACACCACGAGGTTCTCGTCATGGCTCTTACCGTCAATACCAACATTGCATCGCTCAACACCCAAAAGAACCTGAACAAGGCGTCCGACGCCCTGTCCACCACCATGCAGCGTCTGTCCAGTGGCCTGAAAATCAACAGCGCCAAGGACGATGCGGCCGGCCTGCAAATCTCCAACCGCCTGACCAGCCAGATCAACGGCCTGAACGTGGCGACCAAGAACGCCAACGACGGCATCTCCATCGCCCAGACTGCTGAAGGCGCGATGCAGGAATCCACCAACATCCTGCAGCGTATGCGTGAGCTCTCCCTGCAGTCGGCCAACGGCTCTAACAGCGCTGAAGATCGTGCATCCCTGCAGGCTGAGTACGCACAGCTGACTACTGAGCTGACCCGTATTGCTGAAACCACCACCTTCGGTGGTCGTAACCTGCTCGATGGCTCCTTCGGCACCACCAGCTTCCAGGTGGGCGCCAACGCCAACGAAACCATCAACGTGACCCTGGGCAATGTCTCGGCAACCAAGATCGGTTCGCAGCAGGTGCAGAGCCTGGCCATCACTCCCGATACTACAGGTGTTGCCAGTGGCTCCATTACTGTTACCGGTAGCGGTGAGGCCAAGACCGTCTCTATTGAAGATGGCGCTTCGGCCAAGGATATTGCCAAGGCACTCGATGGTGCCGTAACTGGTCTCAGTGCATCGGCGCGTACCGTCGCTAAGCTGGAAGTTGACGCTGCTGCATCGGGCACTCCGGCGAACTTCAGCATCCAAGTCGGTGATTCCAAAGCCATCGACATGATCGGTGTGGACAGCCTTGGCAGCCTGGCCGAGCAGTTGAGTTCCAACGCCTCTGCTCTGGGTATCGCCGTTAATTTCAACGAAAGCACCCAAGAGCTGAGCATTACCTCTGAGTCGGGCGAGAACATCGTCTTCGGTGAGGTTTCGACCGCTGGCGTGACGTCCTCGTTGACTAACGTCAAGGTGAATGTTCAGAATGGCTCCGGTGAATATGCTGCTAATGGTACAACGATTACCGATGACATGATCGTTACCGGTGCGGTTGAGCTGAACTCGGCCAAGTCTTACTCCTTGGCTGGCGGAGGTGTGACGGGCTTGTTTAGCACTGGCACCACCGCCTCGTCTTCGCTGACCAGTATTGCCGATACGGATATCACCAGTGCCACGGGGGCTCAAAATGCCATCGCTGTAATCGACAAGGCCATCTCCAACATCGATTCGCAGCGTGCTGACCTCGGTGCCGTACAGAACCGCTTCGACAGCACTGTGTCCAACCTGGCAAGCATCTCGGAAAACTCCACCTCCGCTCGTGGCCGGATTCAGGATGCCGACTTCGCCGCTGAAACGGCCGAGCTGACCAAGCAACAGACCCTGCAGCAAGCGTCTACTGCTATCCTGGCTCAGGCCAACCAGTTGCCTTCCTCGGTACTGAGTCTGCTGCAGTAAGCTGAAGTCTGACACGGTCGAGGGGGAAGTGCGTAAGCCTTCCCCCTTTGCCCATTGCGGGGTGAACCTATGACCATTTCCAGCGTTACACCCATAAGCACCGTGGTGCCGACCCAGCGTCAGGCCGGTGTGGGTAGAGAGTCGCCTGTCGGGCAGCCCCCAGTGCAAGTGGAGGATTCCTCGGCTAGCAGTGAGCAATCGGCAGAAATGCCGCGCGATCAACTGGAGTCTGTCGTGGCCAATATGCAAAATGCCATGCAGTCCATCCGTCGAGACATCAATTTTCAACTGGACGACAGCACCGGGCGTGTCGTGGTCAAGGTTGTTGATGGCAGTTCCGGCGAAGTGGTTCGGCAGATTCCGTCCGAAGAGGCGCTCGAGCTGGCGGCGCGTCTGGAAGACATGCGCAGTCTCTTGTTCCGTGAAGAGGCTTGAGTGGCCCGTTAATTGCTGAGTGTCTGCTAGGCGTCAATTATTCGTTGCGAGGAGGTTGTCATGGTTGTCACGAGCGTAGGCCTGGGGTCCGGGATTGATATCAAAGCGATCGTAGAGGCCACGATAGCGTCCGAAAAAGCGCCCAAGCAGGCGCAGATCGACCGTCTGACGACCAAGACCGATACCAGTATCTCGGCCATCGGCACGTTGAAAAGCGCCCTTGAAGCTTTCGAGGCGGCGCTGACCAGTCTTACGACGGCTTCCAGTAGCTTCGATGCCCTCAGTGGCACCTCATCTTCCAGCTCTGTCGCCAGCGTGACGGCGGGTAACACGGCTGTGGCGGGCAGCTACAGCCTCGAAGTGACCAGCCTGGCCAAGGCTTCCAAGGTGGCCAGCGCCAGTCAGCCAGGTGGCTCCTCGACCACTTACGCCTCTGGCGGCACCTTGACCATCGATGTGGGGAGTAACGCCTCCTACGACGTTGAGATTAAGGCGGGTGCCTCGCTGACGGAAATTCGCGACGCAATCAACTCGCAACTGTCCTCGTCTGCCGGCATCAGTGCCAACATCGTCACCGATTCCAATGGCTCGCGCTTGGTGCTGTCTTCGGAAACCACGGGTGAGGGCACTGATCTTTACGTCAAGGGCACGGGTGATCTCGCTGCGCTTAACGTCAATATCGATGAGGATGGCAATAAGAGCCTGACGCAGCAGAGCGGTACGTCCGCTGGCTACATCACGCAGGCCAGTAATGCGTCCTATAAGCTCGACGGTCTCGAGTTGAGCAGCTCTTCGAACACCGTGACGGCTCTCAGTGGCTTGAGCATCAAGCTGGCTGGTGAGGGCAGTACTACCCTCACCGTGGCGGCCAATACCGACGGTTTGAAAACCTCGATAGAAAGCTTCGTTACGGCTTACAACACCTTGATGACCGTTACCAATGCATTGACTAAGGTGACGGCCAGTGAAGATGGCTCCAGCACCGATGCAGGGGCTCTGGTGGGGGATGCGTCGGTTCGCTCGCTATTGAACTCGGTGCGTAGCGCCATGGTCGAGCCTTCTACCAGTAGCGGTGAGCTGAGTATTCTTGCGCAGCTAGGCATCACGACTAAGAAGGACGGTACGCTTGAGGTTGACAGTGATGTATTGAATAGCGCCTTGGCGAGCCAGTACACCAATGTCAAGGAGTTCTTCGCGGGCGATAATGGCTTGATACCTCGCCTCAAGGAGGTAGTCAGTCCTTATACGGCCACGGGTGGCTTGTTGGAGACGCGTATCGAGGCGTTGAATATGACCAAGTCGCAACTGACCGAGCAGCAGGAAGCCTTGGACCGTCGTATCGAGAACCTGACCACCACCCTCTACACCAAGTACAACAACATGGACACCCTGGTTGCCCAGTTGACCGCCACCAGTAACAGCATCATGTCAACGCTCAATGCGCTGAATAACTCAAAAGACTGAGTGTCGTTCAGTGTCTCAGATGGGTCGGTGCGTTCAGCCTGACCCTGGCTCTCGCCTCGTGCTTTATGTGTGTTCCTGATAGGCTGAGTGGCCTGTATCGGGAGCATTGTCTTGAGCGTCGTTCAAGATGGGGTGTGTTGTATGGTGGCCTGCAATGCCAAAAGAAAGGGTAACCGCCGCTAAAGCTTTCGATGAGCACGTCGATAACTGAGGTAAGTAGGTTTACCAGCTCAGGCAATAGGAGCAGTCGTCATGTATGCAGCATCAGCACTCAGACAGTATCAGCAGGTCAACACTCAGGCTCAGCTCGTCGAGGCTAGCCCTCATCGTTTGATTCAGATGCTTCTCGAGGGGGCGCTGGATCGTCTGGCTCAGGCTCAGGGGGCGATGATGCGTGGCCAGGTTGCTGAGAAGGGCTTATTGATTGGCAAGGCTGTAAAAATCGTCTGCGGTTTGCGCGAGGCGCTGAACAAGGAGCAGGGTGGGCAACTGGCTGAAAATCTCGATGGCCTTTACGAGTACATCGTCCACCAGTTGACCCAGGCCAATCTCAAGAACGACGCCCAGGCGTTGCAACATGTTGCCTCCCTGCTACGAGAGATCAAAGAAGGCTGGGACGGCATCGCCTGATCGTTTATCCATAGGAGTAAGTCATGAGCTCATCCGTTCAGCGTTTGCAGGCGACCCGACAGGCCCTGTGTGATGCCCTGGCCAACCAGGATTGGAGCGCCATTGGCGAGTTGGATCTGCAATGCCGCATGGCGGTGGATGCCGCCATGTTCGAGGGTCAGCAGGATGAAGAGCAGCTTCGCTCCAGCCTGGAGCAATTGCTTGACCTCTACCGTGAGTTGGTGGGTATCTGCCAGGGCGAGCAGCGGCGCTTGGCCGGTGAGTTATTGCAGCTCAACCAGTCTCATCAGGGCGCCAAGGTCTATCAGTTGTTCGGTTGAGAGGCCTAGCATCGCTTTTGCTGTTTGAGTCTTTAGCTGCACATTAAACTGCAATTGTCGTCTTTTCACAGACGATTCCCTTCTTCCATGTAGAAGGCCGCATTCAGGCTCGAACGCCAGTGCAAATATTCACGCCATAAAATTGACTACATCCGGTATATTGACTTTACTACTGGCTAATTGCCGGTTTTCGCTAAGTCCTCGGCGTACCATTTCCCCTCACTTCTCGGGCCAGACGTATACAAGATGTGGCGTGAAACCAAAATCCTGTTGATCGACGACAATGCTGTGCGCCGCCACGAGCTGGCGATAATTCTGAATTTTCTCGGGGGAGAGCACCTGACTTGCACCAGTCAGGACTGGCGCGCTGCGGTGGCTGAGCTGGGTTCGAGTCGCGAAGTGCTCAGTGTTTTGCTTGGCGATGTCGAGGCCAAGGGCGGTGTGCTCGAATTGACCAAGCAGATTGCTGGCTGGGATGAGTTCCTGCCGTTATTGACGGTCGGCGACACCAGTATCGTCGAGTGGCCGGAGGATTTGCGCAGGCGTGTATTGGCCAGCCTGGAGACTCCGCTTAGCTATAACAAGCTGCTCGATTCGCTGCACCGTGCCCAGGTCTATCGCGAGATGTACGACCAGGCTCGTGATCGTGGGCGGCAGCGCGAGCCCAATCTGTTCCGCAGCCTGGTCGGCACCAGTCGCGCCATTCAGCAGGTGCGGCAGATGATGCAGCAGGTCGCCGATACCGAGGCCAGCGTGTTGATCCTCGGTGAGTCCGGAACTGGCAAGGAAGTGGTGGCGCGCAATCTGCACTACCACTCCAAGCGTCGCGAGGCACCGTTCGTGCCGGTCAACTGTGGCGCCATTCCGGCCGAGTTGCTGGAAAGCGAGTTGTTCGGTCACGAGAAGGGTGCCTTTACTGGGGCCATTACCAGTCGGGCAGGGCGCTTCGAGCTCGCCAACGGCGGTACGCTGTTTCTCGATGAGATCGGCGACATGCCGCTGCCGATGCAGGTCAAGCTGCTGCGTGTGTTGCAGGAACGAACCTTCGAGCGTGTCGGCAGCAACAAGACGCAGACCGCCGATGTGCGCATCATCGCCGCCACGCACAAGAACCTGGAGAAGATGATCGAGGACGGCAGTTTCCGTGAGGACCTGTATTACCGCCTCAACGTCTTCCCGATCGAGATGGCGCCGCTGCGCGAGCGTATCGAAGATATCCCGCTGCTGATGAACGAGCTGATTTCACGGATGGAGCACGAGAAGCGCGGCTCCATTCGTTTCAATTCGGCTGCCATCATGTCGTTGTGTCGCCATGACTGGGCAGGCAACGTACGTGAGTTGGCCAACCTGGTAGAGCGCATGGCGATCATGCATCCATACGGTGTGATCGGGGTGGGCGAATTGCCGAAGAAATTCCGTCATGTCGATGACGAGGATGAGCAGCTTGCAGCCAGCCTGCGTGATGAAATGGAAGAGCGCGCTGCGATCATGGCCGGTTTACCGGGCCTCGATACGCCAGCCATGCTGCCGCCGGAGGGGCTGGATCTGAAAGACTACCTCGGTAATCTGGAGCAGGGCCTTATCCAGCAGGCGCTGGACGATGCGGGCGGTGTGGTGGCGCGTGCGGCTGAGCGCCTGCGTATTCGCCGTACCACGCTGGTCGAGAAAATGCGCAAGTACGGCATGAGCCGCCGCGAAGAGGATGGTCAGGAAGAGGATTGATTCCTCAGCCTCAGGCTAAGGAAACTCTGGAAAACTCGTCATTCCCGCGCAGGCGGGAATCCAGAACCTGCGAAACTCCTGGGCTCCCGCCTTCGCGGGAGTGACGGTGAGTAACTTTTTCAGAACATCCGTAACGCCGCAAAGAAAGCCGGAGCTTTGACGCAAGCTCCGGCTTCGTTTTTTCAAGTGATTGATAAATAAGAACAAAAAAGTAGGCACGAGGATTGCTAGAGCTCTTGTATCTGACCGTCTTCTGACGGTACGTCGTACGAGAGAAGCCGATGGAAGCCAACCTTCGTCCTACCGAGTCAGCAGAGCCAAACGGCTCCGCACCGCTCGAACAAGCCAGCCGCGCGGGACTGGAGCAGGCCTTTGCCCTGTTCAACCAGATGTCCAATCAGCTCAGTGAGTCCTACAGCCTGCTTGAGGCGCGGGTCAATGAGCTGAAGGGGCAACTGGCGCTGGTCAGTGCACAGCGCATGCAGGAACTGGCGGAGAAGGAGCGCCTGGCCCATCGTCTGCAAAGCCTGCTGGATCTGTTGCCTGGCGGTGTGATCGTCATCGACGGTCAGGGCGTCGTGCGCGAGGCCAACCCCGTGGCGCGTGCGCTGCTCGGCCAGCCCCTGGTGGGCATGCTCTGGCGTCAGGTGATCGCACGCAACTTCGCCCCGCGCGAAGACGATGGTCATGAAATTTCCATGCGCGACGGCCGCCGTCTATCTATCGCCACGCGTTCCCTGCATGGGGAGCCGGGGCAGTTGGTGCTGCTGACTGACCTGACGGAAACCCGTCGCCTGCAGGATCAGCTCTCTCGCCATGAGCGCCTATCGGCGCTGGGGCGCATGGTCGCTTCCCTGGCCCATCAGATCCGTACACCGCTTTCCGCTGCGTTGCTCTATGCAAGCCACCTCAATGAACAGGTACTGCCGGCCGAACAGCAGCAGCGCTTCGCCGGGCGCTTGAAGGAGCGGCTGCACGAGTTGGAAAACCAGGTGCGCGACATGCTGATCTTCGCCCGGGGCGAGCTGCCATTGCCGGATCGTCTGTCGCCGTCGGCCCTGTTCGATGCGCTGCGTGCGGCTGCCGACGCGCATGTGGGCGATATGGCTGTGCGCTGGCAGTGCGATGTGCGCGACGGCGAGCTGCTGTGCAACCGCGACACGCTGGTCGGCACCGTCCTCAATCTGATCGACAACGCCATTCAGGCTGCCGGGCGCGATGCGCGTCTGAAGATTCATCTGTATCGCCGCGGTGGCCAGTTACGGCTATGCGTCAGCGATAACGGACCGGGTATGAGCCAGGAAACCCTGGCGCGCCTGGGCGAGCCCTTCTTCACCACCAAGACTACCGGAACCGGCCTCGGCCTGGCGGTGGTCAAGGCGGTGGCGCGTGCTCATCAGGGCCAGTTGCTGCTGCAATCACGTGCAGGTCGTGGCACCTGCGCCATCGTTTCTTTGCCGCTGCTTGATGCAGCGCCTCACTCGAATCAGGAGTAATCCATGGCTGCCAAAGTCCTGTTGGTTGAAGACGATCGCGCCCTGCGCGAAGCCCTGGCCGATACCCTGTGCCTGGGCGGGCATGATTATCGGGCGGTCGATTGCGCCGAGGCGGCGTTGGTCGCGTTGACCGAAGAGCCGTTCGGGCTGGTGGTCAGCGACGTCAACATGCCGGGTATGGATGGTCATCAACTGCTGGCGCAGATCCGTAGTCGTTATCCGCAACTGCCGGTATTGCTGATGACGGCTTTCGGCGCGGTAGAGAGGGCGGTAGATGCCATCCGTCAGGGCGCCGCTGATTATCTGGTCAAGCCGTTCGAGCCGCGCACGTTGCTGGAACTGGTGGCCAAGCACGCTCTCGGTAAATTGACGGCGGGGGATTGCGATGGTCCGGTAGCGCTCGAGCCGGCCAGCGTGCAGCTGCTGGAGCTGGCGTCACGCGTGGCGCAGAGTGATTCGACGGTGATGATCACGGGTGAGTCGGGGACCGGTAAGGAGGTGCTGGCGCGTTATATCCATCAGCAGTCGCCGCGCGCCTCCGGGCCTTTCATCGCCATCAACTGTGCGGCGATTCCCGACAACATGCTCGAGGCCACCTTGTTCGGGCATGAGAAGGGCGCGTTCACCGGTGCGGTCACTGCTCAGCCGGGCAAGTTCGAGTTGGCCGACGGAGGCACCATCCTGCTCGACGAGATTTCCGAAATGCCGCTGGGGCTGCAGGCCAAGTTGTTGCGTGTGTTGCAGGAGCGTGAGGTGGAACGGGTCGGCGCGCGCAAGCCAATCAACCTGGATATTCGCGTGCTGGCCACCAGCAACCGTGACTTGGCTAGCGAGGTTGCCGCAGGACGCTTCCGCGAGGACCTCTATTATCGACTGTCGGTCTTCCCCTTGGCCTGGCGGCCGTTGCGTGAGCGGCCTGCCGATATTCTGCCGCTGGCCGAGCGGCTGCTGGCCAAGCACGTCAAAAAAATGAATCAGGTGCCGGTGCGTCTGTCCGAGTCGGCTGCGCAGAGCCTGGTGCAGCATCAGTGGCCGGGCAACGTGCGTGAGCTGGACAACGCCATTCAGCGAGCCTTGATCCTGCAGCAGGGTGGGGTGATACAGGCGCAGGATCTCTGCCTGCACGCCCCCATAGGTCAGACGGTGCAGAGCGCCGCGCCGCGCCTGGCAGTCGTACCAAACGTTGCGCCGCCAGTGGTGCAGCCGGCCGAGCCGCCGGCTGCGGTGGATTCCGGCGCACTGGGCGAGGACCTGCGTCGTCGTGAGTTTCAGGTCATCATCGACACCCTGCGTGCCGAGCGCGGCCGCCGCAAGGAGGCCGCCGAACGCCTGGGGATCAGCCCGCGCACCCTGCGATACAAGCTGGCGCAGATGCGAGATGCCGGGATGGATGTCGAGGCTTATCTGTACGCCAGCTGAGACTTCTCGCTCGGGGCATCTTTGCCTGTCAGGTTAAGCGCCCCATGGCAGCTCAGGTGTGTCGTCAGCTTCGCGGTGCGCACGGCGCACCTTGCATGAACGCCCGGCCCTAGGGCGTTCTGTGCGTACCGATCATGGTGACCGGTTTCCCGGTTGTACAGCTCTCCGAACTCTCCTTCATTCTGGCACCCTTGTTGCTAATACCCCTGCATAGCGCCGCTAGTGTCAAAAAGCGGGCAGTGGAGGAAGTCATGAGCCAAGGTGTCGAATTCAATCGCTTGATGCTGGAAATGCGTTCCATGCAGGCTGAGGCCATGGCGCGTCAGAAGCCTGCTGCGAGCGAGCCAGTGCAAGGGGCGCCGAGTTTCTCGGAAATGCTCGGCCAGGCGGTGAACAAGGTCAACGAGACCCAGCAGGCTTCCAATAAACTGGCGACCGCTTTCGAGATGGGGCAGAGCGGGGTCGATTTGACCGATGTGATGATTGCCTCGCAGAAAGCCAGCGTATCCTTCCAGGCCATGACCCAGGTGCGTAACAAGCTGGTCCAGGCGTATCAAGACATCATGCAGATGCCGGTCTGAGGGTTGAGTCATGGCTGAAGCAGTAGTAGCAAACGTACCGGCCAAGGCCGAGTCAGGCGAGCCGAAGAAGCCCCTGTTGGGCCTTAGCTTCCTGGAAAATCTCGCCGAGATGTCGGTGCTGCGTCAGCTCGGCCTGTTGGTCGGTCTGGCTGCCAGCGTGGCGATCGGTTTTGCCGTGGTGCTCTGGTCGCAGCAGCCGGACTATCGCCCGCTCTATGGCAGCCTCAATGGAATGGATGCCACTCAGGTGGTGGAAACCCTCAACGCTGCGGGTATCAACTACACCGTCGAGCCCAACTCCGGCGCGTTGCTGGTCAAGGCCGACGATCTGAGTAGTGCGCGTATGCGTCTGGCTGCCGCTGGCGTGGCGCCGACCGATAATAGCGTCGGTTTTGAAATTCTCGACCGTGAGCAGGGCCTGGGTACCAGCCAGTTCATGGAGGCGACCCGCTATCGCCGCGGCCTTGAAGGCGAGTTGGCGCGCACGGTGTCCAGCCTCAACAACGTCAAAGCGGCGCGCGTGCATCTGGCGATGCCCAAGGCTTCCGTTTTTGTGCGTGATGAGCGCAAGCCTAGTGCCTCGGTACTGGTGGAACTCTACCCGGGCCGCAGCCTGGAACCGAGTCAGGTGATGGCCATCGTCAACCTGGTGGCGACCAGTGTGCCTGAGTTGGACAAGGGCCAAGTCACGGTGGTCGACCAGAAGGGCAATCTGCTCTCCGATCAGCAGGAGCTGTCCGAGCTGACCATGGCTGGCAAGCAGTTCGACTACACCCGTCGTATGGAAACGCTGTTCACCCAGCGTGTGCATAACATTCTGCAGCCGGTGCTGGGTACCGGCCGCTACAAGGCAGAAGTGTCGGCTGATGTGGATTTCAGTTCGGTCGAGTCCACTTCCGAAATGTTCAATCCGGATCAACCCGCACTGCGCAGCGAGCAACAGGTCAACGAGCAGCGTCAGAGCAGCTTGCCGCCACAGGGTGTGCCGGGTGCGCTGTCCAATCAGCCGCCAGGCCCGGCTGCCGCTCCGCAGCAGGCTGCAGGCGCTGCCGCTCCAGCCGGCCCGATAGCGGCTGGTCAGCCGCTGGTCGATGCCAATGGTCAGCAGATCATGGACCCGGCTACCGGCCAGCCGATGCTCGCTCCGTATCCGGCCGACAAGCGTGAGCAGTCCACCCGCAATTTCGAGCTGGACCGTTCCATCAGCTACACACGTCAGCAGCAGGGGCGCCTGCGTCGCCTGTCGGTGGCGGTGGTGGTGGACGATCAGGTACGTGTCGATCCGGCCACCGGCGAAAGCAGCCGGGTGCCGTGGACCGCCGATGACCTGGCGCGCTTCACTCGTCTGGTTCAGGATTCGGTGGGCTTCGATGCCAGTCGCGGCGACAGCGTCAGCGTGATCAACACGGCGTTCACCGCGTCGATGGGCGAAGAAATTCCGGATATTCCGTTCTACACCCAGCCCTGGTTCTGGGACATCGTCAAGCAGGTGCTCGGTGTTCTGTTCATCCTGGTGCTGGTGTTCGGCGTGTTGCGTCCGGTGCTCAACAATATCACCGGCGGTGGTAGGGGCAAGGAACTGGCAGGCTCCGGTGATGTGGAGCTTGGCTCGATGGCAGGTCTGGATGGCGAGCTGTCCGATGACCGTGTCAGTCTTGGCGGCCCGCAGAGCATCATGTTGCCTAGCCCTAGTGAGGGGTATGATGCGCAACTGAACGCTATCAAGAGCCTAGTGGCGGAAGACCCTGGCCGCGTCGCCCAGGTCGTGAAAGAGTGGATCAACGCCGATGAGTGACAATCGCACCGCTACCAAGCTGAACAAGGTCGACAAGGCCGCGATTCTGCTGCTTTCGCTGGGCGAAACCGATGCTGCACAGGTGTTGCGTCACCTCGGGCCGAAAGAGGTGCAGCGCGTCGGTGTGGCCATGGCTGGCATGCGCAACATTCATCGCGAGCAGGTCGAGCAGGTAATGGCCGAGTTCGTCGACATCGTCGGCGATCAGACCAGCCTCGGCGTCGGTGCCGATGGCTACATTCGCAAGATGCTCACCCAGGCACTGGGCGAGGACAAGGCCGGCAATCTGATCGACCGCATTCTTCTTGGCGGCAGCACCAGTGGTTTGGACAGCCTGAAATGGATGGAACCACGTGCCGTTGCCGACGTGATTCGCTACGAGCACCCGCAGATTCAGGCCATCGTCGTCGCGTACCTCGACCCGGATCAGGCTGGTGAAGTGCTCAGCCATTTCGACCACAAGGTGCGCCTGGACATCATCCTGCGCGTGTCCTCGCTCAACACCGTGCAGCCGTCCGCGCTCAAGGAGCTTAACCAGATCCTCGAGAAGCAGTTCTCCGGCAGCGCCAACACCACACGCGCCACCATGGGCGGCGTCAAACGTGCGGCGGACATCATGAACTTCCTCGACAGTTCGGTGGAAGGTCAGCTGATGGACTCCATCCGCGAGGTAGACGAAGACCTGTCGACGCAGATCGAAGACCTCATGTTCGTCTTCGACAACCTGGCCGATGTCGACGATCGCGGCATCCAGGCCTTGATGCGCGAAGTTTCGTCCGAAGTGCTGGTGCTGGCACTCAAGGGGGCCGACGAGGCCATCAAGGATAAGGTGTTCAAGAACATGTCCAAGCGTGCAGCCGAGCTGCTGCGTGACGACCTGGAGGCCAAAGGGCCGGTGCGCGTCAGCGATGTCGAAGGCGCGCAGAAGGAAATTCTCACCATTGCCCGGCGCATGGCCGAAGCCGGAGAGATCGTGCTCGGCGGCAAGGGCGGCGAGGAGATGGTTTAAGCCATGGCTGCCAAGGAGCCTGAGAGCGAGCTGATTCGCGCCAAGGATCTCGGCACGTTCGATCGCTGGGCGTTGCCCAGCTTCGACGCGCCGGGTGACGAACTGGCAGAAGCCGAGGCCGCTACTGAAGAACATGTGCAGCCTCCAGCTGAATCCGAGCAGCAGGACGCCGCGCAGGTCGAAGAGGTCGCACTCGAAGATGTCAAACCACTGACGCTCGATGAACTCGAAGCCATTCGCCAGGATGCCTACAACGAAGGTTTCGCCACGGGCGAGAAGGACGGCTTTCACGCCGGCCAGATCAAAGCCAAGCAAGAGGCCGACGCGGCCTTGGCGCAGAAGGTCGGCAGCCTGGAAAAACTCATGACGCAGTTGCTCGAGCCGATTGCCGAGCAGGATCAGCAAATGGAAGTGGCCATGGTGCGTCTGGTCAGCCATATGGTGCGCGAGGTGATTCAGCGCGAGCTGAGCACTGACTCCAGTCAAATTCGTCAGGTGCTGCGCGAAGCGCTCAAACTGTTGCCGATGGGCGCGGGCAACGTGCGCATTCAGGTCAACCCGCAAGACTTCGAGGCGATCAAGGCGCTGCGCGAGCGTCATGAGGAAAGCTGGCGCATCCTCGAGGATGACAGCTTGCTGCCAGGTGGTTGCCGTATCGAGTCGGAGAATAGCCAGATCGACGCCAGCGTCGAGACGCGCATGGCGCAGGCACTCAAGCAATTGTTCGAACAGCAGCGCGCGCAGAGTACCCAGCCGCCGGAAGCGGACATCAATCTGGACCTGGATCGCGACGATGCGCGTTGACCGCGTGAGCTTCGCCCGGCGTCTGGAGGGCTACAGCGATGCGATCAGCTTGCCCAGCCAGCCCATACTTGAAGGCCGCCTGTTACGCATGGTGGGTCTCACCCTGGAGGCTGAAGGGCTGCGCGCGGCCATAGGCAGTCGCTGCCTGGTCATCAACGAAGACAGCTACCATCCAGTTCAGGTCGAGGCCGAGGTGATGGGCTTCTCCGGGGGTAAGATCTATCTGATGCCGGCGGGCAGTCTGGCTGGTATTGCGCCTGGCGCACGCGTGGTGCCGCTACCCGATGCCGGGCGTTTGCCCATGGGCATGTCCATGCTTGGCCGAGTGCTCGACGGCACCGGTCGCGCCCTGGATGGCAAGGGCGGGATGAAGGCCGAGGACTGGGTACCGATGGATGGCCCTGCCATCAACCCGCTCAACCGCGACCCCATCAGCCAGCCGCTGGATGTTGGTATTCGTTCGATCAACGGTTTGCTTACCGTCGGGCGTGGCCAGCGCTTGGGCCTGTTCGCCGGTACCGGCGTGGGTAAGTCCGTGTTGCTGGGCATGATGACCCGGTTCACCGAGGCCGAGATCATCGTGGGCGGGCTGATCGGCGAGCGTGGTCGTGAGGTCAAGGAGTTCATCGACGAGATCCTTGGCGAGGAAGGCCTCAAGCGTTCCGTGGTGGTCGCTTCGCCGGCCGACGAGGCGCCGCTGATGCGTCTGCGTGCCGCGCAGTACTGCACCCGTATCGCCGAATATTTCCGCGACAAGGGCAAGAACGTTCTGCTGTTGATGGATTCGCTGACTCGCTATGCCCAGGCCCAGCGCGAAATCGCCCTGGCCATTGGCGAGCCGCCAGCGACCAAGGGCTACCCGCCGTCGGTATTCGCCAAGCTGCCCAAGCTGGTCGAGCGTGCGGGCAACGCCGAAGCCGGCGGCGGCTCGATCACTGCGTTCTACACCGTATTGAGTGAGGGTGATGACCAGCAGGACCCCATCGCCGATGCCGCACGTGGTGTGCTCGACGGGCACTTTGTCCTGTCCCGGCGCCTGGCCGAGGAAGGGCACTATCCCGCTATTGATATCGAATCTTCGATCAGTCGGGTCATGCCGCAGGTGGTTCCTCCCGAGCAGCTCAAGCAGGCGCAGCGCTTCAAACAGCTATGGTCGCGCTACCAGCAGAGTCGCGACCTGATCAGCGTCGGTGCTTACGTTCCAGGCGGGGATGCGGACACCGACCTGGCTATTGCGCGGCAACCGGTCATGGCTCAGTACCTGCGTCAGGGGTTGGACGAAAGCGTCGGCATGCCGCAGAGCCGGGAGCAACTGGCTGCCGTTCTGGGGCAATGATGGTATTGGCTAGCTATCTTTTCGCTGCAATCGAGGCTGTGACGCAATGAGCCTCAGTCGTGCCAAGCGTTTGCAGCCGGTTGTCGAGATGGCAGAAAAAGCAGAGCGCGAGGCGGCTCGCCAACTCGGGCATTGCCAAGGGCTGGTGGGGCAGGCCGAGGCCAAGCTGGGCGAGCTGGAGCGTTTTCGTGGCGACTACCAGCAGCAGTGGATCAGTGAGGGCAGCAAGGGCGTTTCCGGCCAGTGGCTGATGAACTACCAGCGCTTTTTGTCACAGCTTGAAACCGCGGTCGGCCAGCAGCAGCAAAGTCTGGAGTGGCACCGCGCCAACCTGGAAAAGGTGCGTGCCGTTTGGCAGCAGCGCTATGCACGTCTCGAGGGGCTGCGCAAACTGGTGCAGCGCTATATCGATGAAGCCCGTTTGGCCGAGGACAAGCGCGAGCAGAAACTGCTCGACGAGCTGGCGCAGCGCTTGATAGACCGTGGCGAGCCATGAATAGAGGTTGTTTCGTCGCCGGCCAAATGCTACACCTTCAGACGTGAATTGCCCTATCTGGCAGAGTCTCGACAAAGGAGTAGACATGGCCATTACCTCGCAGCCCTCGGCAGATGGGCAAGAGCTGACCATCGTGATTCGAGGACGCTTCGACTTCGCCTCCCACCAGGAATTCCGTGATGCCTATGAGCGCGTCAGCGTGACGCCCAAGCGCTACCAAGTCGACCTGCGTGACACCAGTTATCTGGATAGCTCGGCACTGGGGATGCTGCTGCTCTTGCGCGATCACGCAGGCGGCGATTCGGCGCAGATTAGCCTGCTCAACTGCAGCAGTGACGTGCGCAAGATCCTCGCCATCTCCAACTTCGAGCAGTTGTTCAAAATCAGCTGAGCATGTCTGAGCGTCTTGCGATCCTGATCGCCGAGGACAACGCGGCCGACCGCATGCTGTTGTCCACCATCGTCAGTCGCCAAGGGCACCGCGTACTGACCGCCAGCAATGGTCTGGAGGCTGTCGCCCTGTTCGAGCAGGAGCGTCCGCATCTGGTCTTGATGGATGCGCTGATGCCGGTGATGGATGGCTTCGAGGCGGCGCGGCGGATCAAGGATCAGGCCGGCGAGGCGCTGGTGCCTATCATCTTTCTCACCTCGCTGACCGAGGGCGAGGCGCTGGTGCGTTGCCTGGAGGCCGGTGGCGACGATTTTCTCGCCAAGCCCTATAACCGGGTGATACTCGAGGCCAAGATCGGGGCCATGGACCGCCTGCGCCGTCTGCACGATACGGTATTGCAGCAGCGCGACTTGATCGCCTTGCACAACGAGCACCTGCTGCACGAGCAACGCGTAGCCAAGGCGGTATTCGACAAGGTGGCACATTCCGGCTGCCTGGATGCGCCAAACATCCGCTACATGCAGTCGCCTTATGCGCTGTTCAACGGTGATTTGTTACTGGCAGCCTACAAGCCGTCCGGCGGCATGCACGTGATGCTGGGTGATTTCACCGGTCATGGTTTGCCGGCGGCTATTGGCGCTATGCCGCTGGCCGAGGTGTTCTATGGCATGACCGCCAAAGGCCATGCGCTCGCCGAGATCCTTCGCGAGATCAACGCCAAGCTAAAGCGCATCCTGCCGGTTGGGGTGTTCTGCTGTGCCACCTTGCTCAACATCAGCAGCAAGCGTGGGCTGCTCGAAGTGTGGAATGGCGGGCTGCCGGATGGCTATCTGCTGCATGCCGATGGCCGTCCGCGTCAGCCATTGGTATCTCGCCATCTGCCGCTGGGGGTTCTGGAGCCTGCGGCGTTCAGTGACCGTTGCGAGGTCTATCCGCTAGCGCCAGGGGATCGCATCTTTCTGCTTAGCGACGGGGTACTCGAGGCCAGTGACCAGTGCGGCCAGCTGTTCGGCGAGGAACGCCTGCTCCGGCTGCTGGAGGCCAATCGGCAGCCACAGGCCTTGTTCGAGGAAATCCAGCAGGCGCTGGTGGCGTTCCGCGGTGAACAGCAGGACGACGTCAGCATGGTCCAGGTCGGGCTTGCCGAAGACGACGAGCGCCCCCGGCCGCTGGCTTTTGCCGACAGCGGCCAGGGCAGCGTGATGGACTGGGCGGCCAGTTTCGAGTTTCGAGCGCTGAGCCTGCGCCATTTCAATCCGTTGCCATTCTTGCTGCAGCTGCTGCTGGACGTACGGGCGTTGCGACCGCGTGGCGGCGAGCTGTATACCGTGCTCGCCGAGCTCTATTCCAATGCGCTGGAACATGGCGTGATGGGGCTGGATTCCTCGCTCAAGCAGGATGCCAGCGGTTTTGCCGAGTACTACCGAGAGCGGCGTTTGCGTCTGGCGTCATTACACGATGGCTATGTGCGCTTTCACCTGCAGATGCTCCCGGAGGGAAATGGCGGCCGCCTTATCGTCGGGATAGAGGACAGCGGGCCTGGTTTCGATCCAGCCAGTGTCGTGGCACTGCGAGATGACGCACTTTGCGGGCGCGGTCTGGCGCTGGTCCGTGAGCTGAGCGACGGTTTTGGTTGCGGCCCCGACGGACGAGGCGTCAGCGTGGAGTTTTGTTGGTCCGCTGAGGCATAATCCGGGGCTTGATGTTCAGGGAGTGACCCGGTGTCCGATATCCATCTCGACGATGCCGTCCTGGCGGCGCTGCAGGACGTCATGGAAGACGAGTACCCGATTTTGCTCGATACCTTCGTTGCCGATTCCGAAGAGCGTTTGCGCCTGCTGCATCAGGCGCAGGCCGAGGATGATGCGCAGGGGCTGCGACTGGCTGCGCACAGCTTCAAGGGCAGTTGCAGCAACATGGGCGCGGTACTGTTGGCCAGCCTGTGCAAGGAACTCGAGGACGCCGGTCGGCGCGAGGCACTGGACCTGGCCCCGGCGCTGATCGAGCAGGTCGAGCGTGAGTTCGCCATCGTGCGCATCCTGTTCAAATCCGAGCGCCAGCGTTATCGCCTCTGATGCCTTTTCACGAGTTGGCCCGTCCTTTGCTCTGATCCCGTCACGACCGATCAGACGGAGAGCGTCCATGTCCGCGTTGCCCGACCTACGCCTGCAGGCTACGCCTGAGGTGAAGAGCAAAGCGAAGCAACCGGCCAAAGCGCCGGAACCCAGCAAGAACGGTGCTTCCAGCTTTGCCGATATGTATGCCAAGGAGCGTCAGGCCAAGCCTGGCGAGCGTACTGGCAGTACCGATAAATCCAGCCAAGAGCAGAAGCCTGCTGCTTCTTCAGGAGCGGCTGACACTGCCTCTTCTGCCGCCGAGCAGCCCTCGGTTGCCGCCCCCGGCAATTCCTTGCCGACCCAGGAGGGCGTTGAAGAAGAGCTCGACCCGTTGCTGGCGATGGCACTGGGCGGTATCCAGGTGCCAGTAGAGGATGCTGCGGTCACCCAGGACTCGCCGGAGTTGCCGGCGCTGGTGATCACCGGCGCCAATGCCAGTGCTGCGGATACTGCTGAGCCAGTGCTGGAGGAAGATGTTCTCGATCCGCTGGCGCAGCTCAAGCAGCCGGCAGAAGAAGCGGGCAAGGCGCAGTTGTCGCAAGACGCTGCGATCAAGAGCACGCGGGTGGCGACCAGCACGGACTTCGCTGCGGCCATGTCCGCTATGGGCAAGGGGGAGGAGGCGGCCGAAAGCTCTGACGAGTCGGTGCTGGACCTGCCGCTGGAAAGCCTGGCCAAGGATGCCCTGGAAAGTCTCAAGGACAGCGTTCAGCCCAATCGCCCGGATCAGTTCGTCAGCAAGCTCAATGCGCTGACGCAGGCGCTCAATCATCAGGTCGGTGCCGCCCAGCGCACGCCGCTGGTGCCCGGCCAGCCGGTGGCCATGCATCAGGGGGGCTGGAGCGAGGCCGTGGTGGATCGTGTCATGTGGTTGTCCAGTCAGAACCTCAAGTCGGCTGAAATTCAACTGGACCCGGCGGAGTTGGGGCGTCTTGAGGTGCGGGTGAACCTGTCCCAGGATCAGGCCCAGGTGACGTTCGCCAGCCCCAATGCCGGGGTGCGCGAAGCGCTGGAAGGGCAAATGCATCGCTTGCGTGAGCTGTTCGCGCAGCAAGGCATGAATCTGGCCGATGCCAACGTTTCCGATCAGTCGCTTAACCGCGGCTGGCAGGGGCAGGGCGAGGGCGGTCGTGGTGGTTCTGGCTCGCGTGATGATCTGCTAGCCAGTGACGAGCTGCAGCCGGGCGTCCATCAGGAAGTGCGCAGTGAGCGTTTGACCTCTGGCCGCGGGCTGGTCGACTACTACGCATAAGTGGGGCTCAAACGCTGAGCAATGCCCGATTATCGGTGTTCCTCCGCTAGACTTGTATTCGCCCGGGTTGCCGAAAGGTGCCCGGGCGAATGCATTTTGGGTGACAGCAAGTAGCTGGCGCTGTTAAATCCGCGCCCAGAGTTAGACAAGCCTGCTCATATGCTGGCATAACACTTGCTCTTAACCCTTTGAATGCGGAAAGAACTCCGATAGTGACGGATTATTGGCATGGCTAAGAAAGAAGCGGCACCGGCTGCTGACGGACAACCCGCCGGCAAGAGCAAGCTCAAACTCATCATCCTGATTGTGGTGGGTCTGCTTCTGGCCGTTGGCCTTTCCGTGGGCGGTACCTGGTTCATTCTCAGCAAGGGTGATAAGAGCGAGGAGGCCAAACCGGCAGAGGCTGCGGCATCGGCGGCGCCAGTGCGCCAGCCAGCTGTCTATCAGGACCTGATGCCGGCCTTCGTGGTCAACTTCAATTACCAGAACCGTACCCGCTACCTGCAGGTCAGCATGGCCTTGATGAGCCGTGATACCACCGGCATGGAGAAGCTCAAGGTGCATATGCCGGTATTGCGTAACCGTCTGGTGATGTTGCTGTCCGGTCAAGATTTTGCCGCGCTGCAAACGCCGTTGGGCAAGGAAATGCTTCTGCAGCAGGCGCTGGCCAGCGTGCAGGAGCTGGCGCAGAAGGAAACCGGCAGCACTGTGGTCGAGCAGGTGCTGTTCACCAATTTCGTGTTGCAGTAGCGGGAGCCGAAGATGGCCGTGCAAGACCTGCTTTCCCAGGACGAGATCGATGCGCTGTTGCATGGCGTCGATGACGGCCTGGTGGAAACCGAGGACGCAGCGGAGCCGGGGAGCGTCAAACAGTACGACCTGACCAGTCAGGATCGTATCGTCCGTGGGCGCATGCCGACCCTGGAGATGATCAACGAGCGCTTTGCCCGTTATACCCGCATCAGCATGTTCAACCTGTTGCGCCGCTCGGCTGACGTCGCCGTCGGTGGTGTGCAGGTGATGAAATTCGGCGAATACGTGCACTCGCTGTACGTGCCTACCAGCCTCAACCTGGTGAAGATGAAGCCGCTACGCGGCACCGGGCTGTTCATTCTCGACGCCAAGCTGGTGTTCAAGCTGGTGGACAACTTCTTCGGCGGCGATGGGCGCCATGCCAAGATCGAAGGCCGTGAGTTCACTCCAACCGAACTGCGTGTCGTGCGTATGGTGCTGGACCAGGCGTTCGTCGACCTGCGTGAAGCCTGGCACGCGGTCATGGATATCAACTTCGAGTACGTCAACTCCGAGGTCAACCCGGCGCTGGCCAACATCGTCAGCCCCAGCGAAGTGGTGGTGGTGTCCACCTTCCATATCGAGCTCGACGGTGGTGGTGGCGATCTGCACATCACCATGCCGTACTCGATGATCGAGCCGATCCGCGAAATGCTCGATGCCGGTTTCCAATCCGATGTCGACGATCAGGACGAGCGCTGGATCAAGGCCCTGCGCGAGGACATCCTCGATGTCAGCGTGCCGCTGGCCGCCACCGTCGCCCGTCGCCAGTTGAAGCTGCGCGACATCCTGCATATGCAGCCGGGTGATGTGATCCCCGTGGAATTGCCGGACAACGTGGTCATGCGCGCCAATGGCGTGCCGACCTTCAAGGTCAAGCTGGGAGCGCACAAGGGCAATCTGGCCCTGCAGGTGCTGGAACCAATCGAACGCCAACGCTGAGGCGTTGGTAACTCTCCAGGGCTGACAAAGCCCGACGTGAACGAATAGCAGAAGCCAGGCGAGGAATCACGATGGCAGACGAAGAAAACACCTCCCCCGAGGAACAGGCACTGGCCGATGAATGGGCCGCAGCGCTGGCCGAGGCAGGTGATGCCGATCAGGACGATATCGATGCCATGCTCGCAGGGCAGGGGGCCGCTCAGGCAGCGCAACCGGCCGTACCGCGTGCACCGATGGAAGAGTTCGGCAGCGCACCGCCTCCCGGTAATCTGCCGGTCAATCTGGATGGCCCCAATCTGGATGTGATCCTGGATATTCCAGTGTCCATCTCCATGGAAGTGGGCAACACCGATATCACTATCCGTAATCTGCTGCAGCTCAATCAGGGCTCGGTGATCGAGCTGGATCGTCTGGCTGGTGAGCCGCTCGATGTGCTGGTCAACGGCACGTTGATCGCTCATGGCGAAGTGGTGGTGGTCAACGAGAAGTTCGGCATTCGCCTGACCGACGTGATCAGCCCCAGCGAACGTATCAAGAAGCTGCGCTGACCATGGCTCGTCTTCTCGCTCTGTTTCTCAGCATGCCTCTGGCGGCCATGGCTGCCGAGCCTGCCGGCAAGGCAGCGACTCCCATGGCTGGCAGCGACATAGCCGGTCAGCTCGGCCAGTTGCTGCTCGGCTTGTTGCTGGTGATCGGTTTGATCTTCCTGCTCGCCTGGCTGTTGCGCCGTGTGCAGCAACTGAACCCGAAGGGCGGGCAGGTGATCAAGCTGTTGTCGAGCCAGGCGCTCGGCCCGCGTGATCGCCTGGTGCTGGTGCAGGTAGGCAACGAGCAGATTTTGCTGGGGCTGTCCGCTGGGCGCATTACCCCGCTGCACGTGCTCAAGGAGCCAGTGCATCTGGCCGATGCCGAGCAGGCCACGCCAGAGTTCGCCCAGCGCCTGATGGAGCTGATGGGCAAGGATCAGAAGGACAAATCCTGATGCTGCGTTTGTTGCTGGTGCTGGTGCTGAGCCTCGCCGCTTCTCTGGCGTTCGCCGAGGACCCTCCTGCAGGCAATTCGCTGATCCAGACGGGCAGCAGTCCGTTGTCGATCCCCGCCATCACCCTGTCCACCGACGCCCAGGGGCAGCAGGAATACTCGGTCAGCCTGCAGATTCTGCTGATCATGACGGCGCTGAGTTTCATCCCGGCGTTCGTCATGCTGATGACCAGCTTCACGCGGATCATTATCGTCTTCTCCATCCTGCGTCAGGCGCTGGGTCTGCAGCAGACGCCGTCCAACCAGATCCTGGTCGGCCTGGCGCTGTTTCTGACGATGTTCATCATGGCGCCGATTTTCGACCGGATTAACACCGATGCGCTGCAGCCTTATCTGAACGAGGAGATCGTCGCTCAGGAGGCGCTGACACGGGCAGAGGTACCAATCCGCGACTTCATGCTGGCGCAGACTCGTGAGAGTGACCTGGCATTGTTCGTTCGTTTGTCCAAGCGTACCGACCTGGCCGGTGTCGAAGACGTGCCGTTGACCATTCTGGTGCCGGCGTTCGTCACCTCCGAGCTGAAGACCGCTTTCCAGATCGGCTTCATGATCTTCATTCCGTTTTTGATCATCGACATGGTGGTCGCCAGTATCCTCATGGCGATGGGGATGATGATGCTGTCGCCACTGATCATCTCATTGCCATTCAAGATCATGCTGTTCGTCCTGGTTGACGGCTGGGCGCTGATCATGGGCACCTTGGCCGCCAGTTTCGGCACCATATAGCGAGGCCTTTGATGACTCCCGAGGTAGCGGTTGACCTGTTTCGCGAAGCGCTCTGGCTGATCGTGCTGATCGTCGGTCTGGCGGTGGTGCCAAGCCTGATTGTCGGTCTGATGGTTGCCATGTTCCAGGCTGCCACGCAGATCAACGAACAGACGCTGAGCTTTTTGCCGCGCCTGATGGTGATGCTGATCACGCTGATATGGGCCGGCCCCTGGCTGGTGAGTCAGCTGATGGAGTACACCCAGACGCTGATCCAGAACATTCCGTACCTCATCGGTTGAGGGGCTGGGCGCGATGCTGGAGTTGAGCAACGAGCAGATCAGCGGCTGGGTCGGCCAGTTCCTGCTGCCGTTGTTTCGCATCGCGGCGATGTTGATGGTGATGCCCATCATCGGTACCCAGCTGGTGCCGAACCGCGTGCGCCTCTATCTGGCGTTGGCCATCAGTGTGGTGCTGGTACCGACGTTACCACCGATGCCGCAGGTCGATGCCTTGAGCCTGCGTAGTCTGCTGCTGATCCTCGAGCAGGTGCTGATCGGCGCCATGTTCGGCTTTATTCTGCAGTTGTTCTTTCATCTGTTCGCCGTTGCGGGGCAGATCATCGCCATGCAGATGGGCCTGGGGTTCGCCTCCATGGTCGACCCTACCAATGGTGTGTCGGTGCCGGTGCTTGGCCAGTTCATGCTGATGCTGGTGACCTTGCTGTTTCTGGCCATCAACGGCCATCTGGTAGTGCTGGAAATTCTGGCGGAGAGCTTCGTCACGCTGCCGTCCGGGCAAGGGTTGATGGTCAATCATTACTGGGAGCTGGCTGGCAAACTGGGCTGGGTGATCGGCGCCGGCCTGTTGTTGACGCTGCCCATGGTCACTGCGCTGCTGGTGATCAACCTGGCGTTTGGCGTGATGACGCGCGCCGCGCCGCAACTGAACATCTTTTCCATCGGCTTCCCCTTGACCCTGGCCATGGGCCTGGTGATTTTCTGGGTGGGGCTTTCCGATTTCGGCAACCTGTTCCAGGCGCTGGCCAGCGAAGCCCTGCAACAGCTGAGCGAATTCGCTCTTGTGAGGTAGCGATGGCCGAAAGCGAGAGCGGCGCTGACAAGAGCGAGGAACCCACAGGCAAGCGACTTGAAGAGTCGCGCAAGAAAGGCCAGATCGCTCGGTCCAAGGAACTCAACACGCTGGCGGTGACGCTCACCGGCACTGTCGCCCTGATCATTTTCGGCGCCTACATGGGCAATGTGTTGATGGATGTGATGCGCGGCAATTTCAGTTTGCCGCGCGATGTTCTGATGAGCGAGCGCAGCATGGCGCTTTATCTGCTGGCTTCGGGCAAGCAGGCATTGCTGGCGGTGCAACCCTTTTTCATTGCGCTGTTGATCGCCTCCATCGCTGGTCCCATCGCGCTGGGGGGGTGGTTGTTCTCTGCCGAGGCGCTGCAACCCAAAGCCAGTCGGATGAACCCATTGGCGGGTCTCAAGCGCATGTTTTCGGTTCAGGCGTTGGTCGAGTTGCTCAAGGCGCTGGCCAAGTTTCTGGTAATCCTCGCGGTAGCGCTGGTAGTGCTTTCGGTGGACCAGGACGATCTGCTGGCCATTGCCAACGAGCCCGTCGAGCCCGCCATTCTGCATAGCCTGAAGGTTGTCGGCTGGAGCGCGTTCTGGCTGTCCTGCGGGCTTATCCTGATCGCCGCGGTGGATGTGCCGTTCCAGCTATGGAGTCACAAGCAGAAGCTGATGATGACCAAGCAGGAGGTGCGCGACGAGTACAAGGACACTGAGGGCAAGCCCGAAGTGAAAGGACGTATTCGTCAACTGCAGCGTGAGATGGCCGAACGGCGGATGATGCAAGCCGTGCCGCAGGCTGACGTGGTCATCACCAACCCGACGCACTTCGCCGTAGCGCTCAAGTACGACCCGGAGAAGGGGAGCGCACCGGTGCTGCTGGCAAAGGGCGGCGACTTCCTGGCGCTGAAGATTCGCGAGATCGCCCAGGAGCACAAGGTGATGGTGCTGGAGTCCCCGGCATTGGCCCGTGCGGTGTATTACTCCACCGAGCTGGACCAGGAAATTCCTGCTGGCCTGTATCTGGCCGTGGCTCAAGTGCTGGCCTACGTCTATCAGCTTCGTCAGTACCAGGCCGGCAAGGGCAAGCGCCCAGGCCCGCTGCCGGACTTCCCGATTCCGGCGGATCTACGCCGCGACTCTTAGGGCGTGTAGTGCGCTGTCGTGTCACTTCTGGAACGCTTCTTGCCATGACCTCTCTAGGACGCACTTTCGCGTCAAAAGATTGAATGGCTTGGGGTAGGGACGTGGCAGTAGATCGCGCACAGTTAATCGGTGACGTACGCAGCAACCTTGCAGGTTTGCGCCATGGCAACCTGGGCATTCCGCTGCTGCTGCTGGTCATGCTCGGCATGGTCATGCTGCCGGTCCCGCCGTTTCTGCTCGATACCCTGTTCACCTTCAGTATCGCGCTGTCCATCGTCGTGTTGCTGGTCAGTATCTACGCGCTGCGCCCGCTGGATTTCGCTGTATTCCCCACCATCCTGCTGGCCGCCACGCTGCTTCGTCTGGCGCTTAACGTGGCTTCGACCCGTGTGGTGCTGCTCAATGGTCACGAAGGGCATGGCGCGGCTGGTCAGGTGATCCAGGCTTTCGGTGAGGTGGTGATCGGCGGCAACTACGTGGTTGGTATCGTGGTATTCGCCATCCTCATGATCATCAACTTCGTGGTGGTCACCAAGGGCGCCGGGCGTATCTCCGAGGTGAGCGCTCGCTTCACCCTCGACGCCATGCCAGGCAAGCAGATGGCTATCGACGCCGACCTCAACGCCGGCCTGATCGATCAGAATGAAGCCAAGAAACGCCGCAGCGAGGTGGCCCAGGAGGCAGACTTCTACGGTTCGATGGACGGTGCCAGCAAGTTCGTCCGTGGCGATGCCATCGCTGGCCTGCTGATCCTGTTCATCAACCTCATTGGTGGTATCGCCATCGGCGTGCTGCAGCACAGCCTGGCCTTCGCCGACGCCGGTAAGGTCTACACCCTGCTGACCATCGGTGATGGCCTGGTTGCGCAGATTCCTTCGCTGCTGCTGTCCACCGCCGCGGCGGTGATGGTGACCCGTGTTTCCAGCTCCGAAGACATGGGTGCGCAGGTCAATCGGCAGATGTTCGCGTCACCGCGGGCGCTGGCGGTGGCGGCGGCGATCCTCATTGCCATGGGGCTGGTGCCGGGTATGCCGCACTTTTCCTTCATCAGCCTTGGTCTGGTGGCGGCCGGTGGCGCCTACTGGATCGCGCACAAGAACCGCAAGGTCAAGGAAGAAGAGGTCAAGGAGGTGCAGCGCCAGCAGGAGCTGCTGCCGGCGCAGAAGGCTCAGGAGGTCAAGGAACTGGGCTGGGACGATGTCACTCCGGTGGACATGGTCGGCCTGGAGGTAGGCTATCGCCTGATTCCTCTGGTGGACCGCAACCAGGGTGGTCAACTGCTCGCGCGGATCAAGGGCGTGCGCAAGAAGCTGTCGCAGGAAATGGGTTTTCTCATGCCCTCGGTGCATATCCGCGACAACCTCGACTTGGCGCCCAACGCTTATCGCCTGACGCTGATGGGTGTCAGCGTGGCCGAGGCCGAGGTGTATCCGGATCGTGAATTGGCGATCAACCCCGGTCAGGTGTTCGGTCCGCTCAACGGCATCGCCGCCAAGGATCCGGCATTCGGTCTGGAGGCCGTGTGGATCGACCCCACTCAGCGCGATCAGGCGCAATCGCTCGGCTACACGGTGGTCGATGCCAGCACGGTGGTCGCCACTCACCTCAACCAGATCCTGCACAAGCATGCCCACGAGCTGCTCGGGCATGAGGAAGTGCAGCAACTCATGCAGTTGCTGGCCAAGAGTTCGCCGAAGCTGGCCGAAGAGCTGGTGCCAGGCCTGGTGTCGCTGTCGACGCTGCTCAAGGTGCTGCAGGCGCTGTTGCAGGAGCAGGTACCGGTACGCGACATCCGTACCATCGCCGAAGCCATCGCCAACGTCGCACCGAAGAGTCAAGATCCCGCCACCATGGTCGCCGCCGTGCGGGTGTCGCTGGCCCGCGCAATCGTGCAAAGCATCGTGGGACTAGAGCCGGAGCTGCCTGTGATCACCCTGGAACCAAGGTTGGAACAGATATTGCTGAATAGTCTGCAGAAGGCCGGTCAGGGCAGCGAGGATGGCATCCTCCTCGAACCTGGCATGGCCGAGAAGCTGCAGCGTTCCCTGGTGGAAGCGGCGCAGCGCCAGGAAATGCTCGGCAAGCCGGTGATTCTGCTGGTGGCCGGGCCCGTCCGGGCGATGCTGTCGCGCTTCGCGCGGCTGGCGGTACCCAGCATGCATGTGCTGGCCTACCAGGAAATTCCGGACAACAAGCAGGTCACCATAGTCGCTACGGTCGGCCAGAACTGAGGTAAAGGGTCATGCAGGTCAAACGCTTCTTCGCTGTCGATATGCGGACCGCCATGAAACTGGTGCGTGACGAACTGGGCGCTGATGCCGCGATCATCGGCAATCGCCGCGTTGCCGGTGGCGTCGAGCTGACTGCTGCGCTGGATTATCAGGTGCCGGCACCCGTGCGCCCTAACCCGGCGCTGGAAGCCGAGCTGCGCAAGACCCAGGCACGCATTGCCAGTGCCCAGGCCGAGCTGAGCACGCGTGCAGTACAGGATGCCGGCAAGGATCGCCAACTGTTCGCCAACGAGTCGTTGTTGGCGCCCGAGCTGCCGGCAACTCCGGTCAAGCCGCAGCGCCCGCTAGACGTTGCCGCACCTGCCGCGCCTGCGGTCGATCCCCGTGCCCTGGAGGCCATGCGTTTCGAGTTGCACGGCCTGCGTGAGCTGATTGAGGTGCAACTGGGGTCGATCGCCTGGGGACAACTGCAGAATCGTCGTCCGCAGCAAGCCAATCTGTGGCGCCGCCTGCAGCGTATGGGGTTGTCCGCCGAACTGTCGCAGGCGCTGCTGAGCAAGGTGGCCGGCGTTGCCGAACCGCGTCAGGCTTGGCGTATGCTGCTGGCACATCTGGCCCATGCGATCGCTACGCCCAAGGTCGAGCCGCTGGAAGAGGGGGGCGTGATCGCCCTGGTCGGTCCGGCCGGCATGGGCAAGACCACTACGCTGGCCAAGCTGGCTGCGCGTTATGTGCTTAAGTACGGCGCGCAGCAGGTCGCTCTGGTGAGCATGGACAGCTTCCGTATTGGCGCGCAGGAACAGCTCAAGACCCTGGGGCGCATCCTCGGTGTGTCGGTGACCCAGATCGATCCGGGCCAGTCCCTGTTGCAGACGCTGGCACCGCTGGCCAAGAAGCGCGTGGTGCTGGTCGATACCGCTGGCCTGCCGGGTAACGATCCGGCGTTGCGTCTGCAGTTGGAAAGTCTGGCCTCGGCACGCATCAAGGCGAAGAATTATCTGGTATTGGCCGCAACAAGTCAGAGCCAAGTGCTCAAGGCGGCCTACCATAGTTACAAGCGTTGTGGCCTTTCTGGCTGCATACTGACGAAGCTGGACGAAGCGGCGAGCCTGGGCGAGGTTTTAGGCCTGGCTATAGGCCAGCAACTGCCGGTAGCCTATGTGACGGATGGGCCGCGGATTCCGGATGATCTGCAGGTGCCACGCAGTCATCAGTTGGTCAGCCGGGCGGTGGGCCTGCAGGCTGCCGAGGAACCGAGTGAAGATGCCATGGCGCAGATGTTCGCCGGCCTCTATCACAACCCGGCCAAGCGGGCCGGCTGAAGCTGCGAGAATGTTGCACCCTCTCGCCACGTGGTGCGGGAGTGAGCGGCCCCAACAGGTTATTTCAACGACCTGTAGGGCCAAGTCGAAGTTAGACAAGGTGTAGAAAGAACATGGGTATGCATCCCGTACAGGTGATTGCGGTGACTGGCGGCAAGGGTGGCGTCGGCAAGACCAATGTATCGGTCAATCTGTCCATGGCCCTGGCCGATCTCGGCCGTCGGGTGATGCTGATGGACGCTGACCTTGGCTTGGCCAACGTCGACGTTCTGTTGGGCCTGACGCCCAAACGCACCCTGGCCGATGTCATCGCGGGTGAATGCGATCTGCGTGACGTCCTGCTGCAGGGGCCGGGTGGCGTGCGTATCGTGCCGGCGGCGTCCGGTACGCAGAGCATGGTCAGCCTCACGCCGATGCAGCACGCCGGTTTGATCCAGGCATTCAGCGACATCAGCGAAAATCTTGACGTGCTGGTGATCGACACCGCCGCAGGCATCGGTGATGCGGTGGTCAGCTTCGTGCGTGCCGCGCAGGAGATCCTCGTGGTGGTCTGCGATGAGCCGACCTCGATTACCGACGCCTACGCGCTGATCAAGCTGCTCAACCGTGACCATGGCATCAGCCGCTTCCGCGTGCTGGCCAATATGGCCCACAGCCCGCAGGAAGGACGCAATCTCTTTGCTAAGCTGACCAAGGTGACGGATCGTTTCCTCGATGTCGCCCTGCAGTATGTCGGTGCCGTGCCCTACGACGAATGTGTGCGCAAGGCCGTGCAGAAACAGCGCGCTGTCTATGAAGCCTTCCCTCGCTCCAAGTGCGCCCTGGCGTTCAAGGCGATAGCTCAGAAGGTAGATACCTGGCCGTTACCGGCCAATCCCCGTGGTCATCTGGAGTTTTTCGTCGAGCGTCTGGTGCAACAACCGACCGCAGACTCGGCCGTATGACAGCAGCCTCTGGACTTCGTATGTACAACAAGGCTCAGGCGCAGGACTCCCAGCACCAACTGATCGAGCGCTATGCGCCGCTGGTCAAACGCATCGCCTACCACCTGTTGGCCCGTCTACCGGCCAGCGTGCAGGTCGATGATCTGATCCAGGCCGGCATGATCGGTTTGCTCGAAGCCTCGCGCAAATACGACTCCAGCAAGGGCGCCAGTTTCGAGACTTTCGCCGGTATCCGCATTCGCGGGTCCATGCTCGATGAGGTGCGCAAGGGTGATTGGGCGCCGCGTTCGGTGCACCGCAACAGCCGCATGGTCAGCGACGCCATTCGTGTGGTTGAGGCAAGAACCGGGCGTGACGCTAAAGATCACGAGGTTGCGGCCGAACTCCAATTGAGTCTGGAGGATTACTACGGCATTCTTGGCGACACTTTGGGCAGCCGCCTGTTCAGTTTCGACGACCTGTTGCAGGACGGCGAGCACGGCGGGTTGCACGAAGACGCCGGGCACAACCACCTCGAACCTTCGCGGGACCTCGAAGACGAACGCTTCCAGGCGGCTTTGGCCGATGCCATCGCCGGTTTGCCGGAGCGTGAACGTCTGGTGCTGGCGCTGTATTACGATGAAGAACTGAACTTGAAGGAAATCGGTGAAGTGCTGGGGGTTAGCGAGTCACGCGTGAGCCAGTTGCACAGCCAGTGCGCGGCGCGTTTGCGCTCGCGGCTGAGTGAATGGCGCGCTGGCTGAACGTGGCGTGCTCGCAGGCGCAAACGGTTTCACGATTAAAGGACGTAGTTGCAAGCGCAATACGTTTGGGACTGTACGGAGGTCGACTTGGACAAGAACATGAAAATCCTCATCGTTGACGATTTCTCGACGATGCGACGGATCATCAAGAACCTCTTGCGGGACTTGGGTTTCACCAATACCGCAGAAGCCGATGACGGCACCTCGGCGCTGCCGATGCTGCAAAGCGGCAGCTTCGACTTTCTGGTGACCGACTGGAACATGCCCGGAATGACTGGCATCGACCTGCTACGTGCCGTGCGTGCCGACGAGCGTCTCAAGCACCTGCCGGTGCTGATGGTGACTGCTGAAGCCAAACGCGATCAGATCATCGAGGCGGCTCAGGCCGGTGTGAATGGTTACGTGGTCAAACCCTTCACCGCTCAGGTGCTGAAGGAAAAGATCGAGAAGATCTTCGAGCGAGTCAACGGCTGATGCCAGCCGCGAGGGTGCTATGGAACACGATGACTCCACGCTGGGTGACCTCGAGTCGACCCTGAAAAACAACGCCCGCGATCTGGTCGATAGCCTTGAACAAGGCAACTTCGGCGCTGCGGTGCAACTGATCAACGAGCTCAACAAGGTCCGTGATCGCGGGCTGTATCACGAGGTCGGCAAACTGACCCGTGAACTGCACAACGCCATTGTCAATTTTCAGCTCGATCCGCGTATGCCGCATGCGCAGGAACTGTCGCAGATCGCCGACGCTACCGAACGCCTGAACTACGTCGTGACCATGACCGAAAAGGCTGCCAACCGGACCATGGATCTGGTCGAGCAGAGCGCGCCGCTGGTCAACGACCTGAGCGATGAAGCGCAAAGCCTGAGCGTCGAGTGGGGTCGTTTCATGCGCCGCGAAATCGGTGCCGATGGCTTTCGTGAGCTGGCCAAGCGTGTCGAGCTGTTCCTCGCCCGTAGCGAGCGAGATGGCGCCAAGCTCTCCGGTCATCTCAACGACATTCTGTTGGCGCAGGACTACCAGGACCTCACCGGCCAGGTGATCAAGCGTGTCACCCAACTGGTGACCGAAGTGGAAAGCAACCTGCTCAAGCTGATGCTCATGGCCAGCCAGGTCGACCGTTTTGCCGGCATTCAGCACAACCACGACGTGCTGCGCGCCGAACAGGAAAAATTAAAAGAACCATCGCGGGGTGAAGGTCCGCAGATTCATGCCGATAAGCGTGATGACGTTGCCTCCAGCCAGGACGATGTCGACGACCTGCTGTCCAGTCTAGGGTTCTAAGGAGCACACAATATGAGCTTCGGCGCCGATGAAGAGATCCTCCAGGATTTCCTGGTAGAGGCCGGCGAGATTCTCGAACAGTTGTCCGAACAGTTAGTCGAGCTGGAAAGCCGACCGGACGACATGAACCTGCTCAATGCCATCTTTCGCGGTTTCCATACCGTCAAGGGCGGAGCGGGCTTCCTCCAGCTCAATGAGTTGGTGGAGTGCTGCCATATCGCCGAAAACGTCTTCGACATCCTGCGCAAGGGTGAGCGTCGCGTCGATTCGGAGCTGATGGATGTGGTGCTCGAGGCTCTTGATGCAGTCAATGGTATGTTCGGCGAAGTGCGTGAGCGGCGTGAGCCGACGCCCGCATCGCCTGAGCTTCTGGCAGCCCTGTCGCGTCTGGCAGAGCCGGGCGGCGGCGAGGCGGCCCCTGCGGCAATTCAGCAGCCGGAGCCCGAACCCGAGCCGGAGCCAGAACCCCAGGCGGTCGCTCCGTCCGTTGCTTCCGGAGACATCACCGACAGCGAATTCGAGCAGCTGCTCAATGCGCTGGGTGATGCGCCAGCAGGCGCTCCGAGTGCAGAGAGCGCTGCCAGTGACGAAATCACCGATGACGAATTCGAGTCGTTGCTCGCCCAGTTGCACGGCAAAGGGCAGTTCTCCGGCGCGGTCGAACCGCCTGCTGTTGCCAGTGCCGTGGTCTCTGCGCCGGCTGCCGCCGCGGCAGGTGACGACATAACCGACGATGAATTCGAAGCGCTGCTCGATCAGCTGCATGGCAAGGGCCAGTTCTCCGGCGCAGCCGAAGCTGCGCCGCCTGTAGCCGCTGTTGCTGCAGCGCCTGCACCGGGAAGTGACGAGATTACCGACGACGAGTTCGAGTCCTTGCTCGATCAGTTGCACGGCAAGGGCAAGTTCGTCCCGCCAAGCGAGCCGGCCCCTGTAGTTGCTGAGAAACCGCCCGCCGCGCCCAAGGCCGCTGCACCAGCAGCCAAGCCAGCTGCGGCCAAGGCTGAAGCTGCCGCACCGCGTGCCGCGGCGCCGGCGCCAGCCCCTGCTGCGGCTGAGAAGGCCCCAGCCAGCGAAGCGGAAACCACCGTGCGGGTCGACACCGCACGGCTCGACGAGATCATGAACATGGTCGGTGAGCTGGTTCTGGTGCGTAACCGCCTGGTTCGCCTTGGGCTCAACAGCGGCGACGAGGCCATGTCCAAGGCGGTGTCGAACCTCGACGTGGTCACCGCGGATCTGCAGACCTCGGTGATGAAGACCCGCATGCAGCCGATCAAGAAGGTCTTCGGCCGCTTCCCGCGCCTGGTTCGCGATCTGGCGCGCAACCTGAAGAAAGAGATCAACCTCGAGCTGGTGGGCGAGGAAACCGACCTCGACAAGAACCTGGTCGAGGCGCTGGCCGACCCGCTGGTGCACTTGGTGCGCAACGCCGTGGACCACGGCGTGGAAACCCCGGAAGAGCGCGAGAAGAGCGGCAAGGCACGCGCTGGTCGCGTTGTGCTGTCCGCCGAGCAGGAGGGTGACCACATCCTGTTGTCGATCACCGATGACGGCAAGGGTATGGACGCCGATGTGCTGCGCGCCAAGGCTGTGGAGAAGGGCCTGCTGGACAAGGACGCAGCTGATCGCCTCAACGAGTTCGAATGCTACAACCTGATCTTCGCCCCGGGCTTCTCGACCAAGACCGAGATTTCCGACGTGTCCGGCCGCGGTGTCGGCATGGACGTGGTGAAGACCAAGATTTCCCAGCTCAATGGCACGGTCAACGTGTTCTCGCAGAAGGGGCAGGGCTCGAAAATCATCATCAAGGTGCCGCTGACCCTGGCGATCATGCCGACGCTGATGGTGATGCTGGAGAACCAGGCCTTCGCTTTCCCGCTGGTCAACGTCAACGAGATCTTCCATCTCGACCTGTCGCGCACCAATGTGGTCGATGGTCAGGAAGTGGTGATCGTGCGCGACAAGGCGCTGCCACTGTTTTATCTCAAGCGCTGGTTGGTCCCACAGGCCTTCCATGAAGGCCAGCGCGAAGGCCATGTGGTGATTCTCACCGTTGGCAGTCAGCGCATCGGCTTTGTCGTCGATCAACTGGTCGGCCAGGAAGAAGTGGTCATCAAGCCACTGGGCAAGATGCTGCAAGGCACGCCCGGAATGTCCGGTGCCACGATCACGGGCGACGGACGCATCGCGTTGATTCTCGACGTACCGAGCATGCTCAAGCGCTACGCTCGACGTTTCTGATGTTTCGCGGCGTGGACCTGACGTCCACGCCGTCTAGGAGTGTGTATGGCAGTCAAGGTCTTGGTGGTGGACGACTCCGGTTTCTTCCGTCGGCGCGTGTCGGAAATTCTGTCTGCTGACCCCAGTATTCAGGTCGTGGGCACGGCCACCAATGGACGGGAAGCCATCGATCAGGCGTTGGCGCTCAAGCCCGACGTGATCACCATGGATTACGAGATGCCGATGATGGACGGCATCACCGCAGTGCGGAACATCATGCAGCGCTGTCCGACACCGGTGCTGATGTTCTCCTCGCTGACGCATGAAGGCGCCCGCGTCACGCTCGATGCGCTGGATGCGGGTGCGGTGGATTTCCTGCCGAAGAACTTCGAAGACATCTCGCGCAACCCCGAAAAGGTCAAGCAGATGCTGTGCGAGAAGGTGCACAGCATCGCTCGCAGCAATCGCCGTTTCAGTTCGGCCGCAGTGGCTCCGGCGCCGACTGCGGCTAGTCTTAGTGCGGCGCCGACAACTCGTCCAGCCGTTTCGGCGCGACCTGCCCCGGCCCCTGCGGTTCCAGCGCGACCAGTGTCAGCGACCGGTGGCGCTGCCTCCGCATCGCCTGCGCCCAAGCGCAAGGCCTACAAGCTGGTGGCCATCGGCACCTCGACCGGTGGCCCGGTGGCGCTGCAGCGCGTGTTGACCCAGCTTCCGGCCAATTTTCCGGCGCCGCTGGTTCTGATCCAGCACATGCCGGCAGCCTTCACCAAGGCGTTCGCCGAGCGCCTGGACAAGCTGTGCCGCATTCAGGTCAAGGAAGCCGAGGACGGCGATATCCTGCGCCCAGGCCTTGCATTGCTGGCTCCTGGTGGCAAGCAGATGATGGTCGATGCGCGCGGTGCGATAAGAATCCTGCCGGGGGACGAACGCCTCAACTACAAACCCTGTGTCGATATCACCTTTGGCTCTGCCGCCAAGTCCTATGGCGACAAGGTACTGGCCGTGGTGCTGACCGGCATGGGCGCCGACGGTCGTGAGGGCGCGCGCCTGCTCAAGCAGGGCGGCAGCCAGGTGTGGGCTCAGGACGAGGCCAGTTGCGTGATCTATGGCATGCCCATGGCCGTGGTCAAAGCCAATCTGGCGGATGCGGTCTACGGCCTGGATGACATCGGCCGGCACCTGACCGAGGCCTGCCAGTGACGGACGCTAAATCGGAAACATGCGCATGGATGTACTGAGCCTTATTGGCGTCATTCTGGCATTCGTTGCCATTCTGGGCGGCAATTATCTCGAAGGCGGCCATGCTGGGGCCCTGCTCAACGGTCCGGCGGCGCTGATCGTCATCGGCGGGACATTGGGCGCGGCCTTTCTGCAGGCACCGGTGCAGGTGTTCAAGCGTGCCATGAGCATCATGCGCTGGATCTTCTTCCCGCCACGCATCGATCTGGTCGGCGGCATCAATCGTGTGACCGGGTGGAGCATGGTGGCGCGCAAGGAAGGCCTGCTCGGTCTGGAAGCGGTGGCTGATGCCGAGCCTGACCCCTATGCGCGCAAGGGCCTGCAGTTACTGGTCGACGGCGCCGAGCCGGAATCCATTCGCAGCATTCTGGAAGTTGATCTCTACACTCAGGAGGCGCGCGATATCCAGGCCGCCAAGGTGTTCGAGAGCATGGGCGGCTATGCACCGACCATTGGCATCATCGGCGCGGTAATGGGCCTGATCCATGTGATGGGCAACCTGGCTGATCCCAGCATGCTCGGCAGTGGCATTGCCGTGGCGTTCGTCGCCACCATCTACGGTGTCGGTTTTGCCAACCTGCTGCTGCTACCGATGGGCAACAAGCTCAAGTCCATCGCGCTGCGCCAGTCGCGTTACCGCGAGATGCTCCTCGAAGGCATCCTGTCCATCGCCGAGGGTGAGAACCCGCGTTCCATCGAACTGAAGCTGCAAGGCTTCATGGACTGATGGAGGTATGGCATGGCGCGCAGGCGGCATCATGAAGAGCACGAGAATCACGAGCGTTGGCTGGTCTCCTATGCCGACTTCATCACCTTGCTGTTCGCCTTTTTCGTGGTGATGTACTCGATTTCCTCGATCAACGAAGGCAAGTACAAGATCCTCTCGGAGTCACTGACCGGTGTATTCAACCAGCCTGATCGCTCGATCAAGCCGATTCCGGTCGGCGAGGAGCGGCCGCGCACCAGCGAGCCTGATAACACCTCGATGGACGACCCCAGCTCGGATTCGACCCTGCAGAACATCGCCTCCAGCGTGCGCGAGGCATTTGGCGAGCTGATCCAGAGTGAGCAGTTGACCGTGCGCGGCAACGAGATGTGGATCGAGATCGAGCTCAGCTCCAGTCTGTTGTTTCCCAGTGGTGATGCCATTCCGAACAATCAGGCGTTCGACATCATCGAGAAGGTCGCCAAGATTCTGGCGCCCTATCAGAATCCGGTTAAGGTGGAGGGGTTCACCGACAACCTGCCGATCCAGACCGCCCTGTACCCGACCAACTGGGAGTTGTCTTCGGCGCGTGCGGCGAGCATCGTGCGTATGCTGGCCATGGATGGCGTCAACCCTTCACGTCTGGCAGCCGTCGGTTACGGTGAATTCCAACCGGTGGCGGACAATGCCACTGCCGAGGGCAGGGGACGTAATCGCCGCGTCGTGCTGGTGATTTCGCGCAACCTCGACACGCGACGTGGCGCTGGCAGTGCCGCGACTCAGCAGTCAGAGGCTGGCACGCAACCTGCACCAGCGTCTGCGTCGGGGGTTCCACAGTCGTGAGCCGTCAAATCCCAGTCGCCTGCTGTGTGCGTGCGACAGCCATTCTCGGCCTGAGCGCCTCTTGCCGGGAGGATGAGAGAAAATGAAAGTTTGGGCAGTAGCCAACCAAAAGGGCGGGGTCGGCAAGACCACCACCTCCATCGCCCTGGCAGGCCTGTTGGCCGATGCCGGCAAGCGTGTGGTCGTGGTCGATCTCGATCCGCATGGGTCGATGACCAGTTACTTCGGTCATGATCCCGATGCGCTGGAGCACAGTTGCTTCGATCTGTTCCTGCATCAGGGCAACGTGCCGCAGGGCCTGCCCAAGCAACTGCTGCACAGCACCAGTCACGAGAATATCTCCCTGTTGCCGTCGAGCACCGCGCTGGCCACGCTCGAGCGCCAGTCGCCAGGGCAGAATGGCCTGGGTCTGGTGATCGCCAAGAGCCTGGCGCAGCTGTGGGAAGATTTCGATCACGCCATCATCGACAGCCCGCCCTTGCTCGGCGTGCTGATGGTCAATGCCCTGGCAGCCAGCCAGCAACTGGTGATTCCGGTGCAGACCGAGTTCCTCGCGGTGAAAGGTCTGGAGCGCATGATCACCACGCTGGCGATGATCAATCGTTCGCGCAAGCAGGCCTTGCCTTACACCATCGTGCCGACGCTGTTCGACCGCCGCACCCAGGCGTCCATGAGTACGCTGCGGGTACTGCGCAATACTTACCCTGAGCACCTGTGGCCGGCTTACATTCCGGTCGACACGCGCTTGCGTGATGCCAGCCGGGCAGGGCGCACGCCCTCGCAGTTCGATGCCGGCAGCCGTGGGGTGATCGCCTATCGTGCGCTGCTCAAGCATCTGTTGAGTCATCAGCCGGCGGCGCAGGTGGCTTGAAATGAGCGTCTGTGTTGAACTGCGACACTCAAGTCTGAGCATGCCGCGGCCGATAGGCTGTCAAGATCTTATTCCGGGTTCCAGTCATGAGTCGTAACCTCGCCACCGCTACGCGTTCCCAGCTGGCTCTGCAGTCCTACCTCGATGGGCTGCTGCAGGAAGCTGCCGCCGAACTGGAGATGTCCGTCAGCCTCGACGAGTTCAAGGCTGCAGTGCTCGAGGAGCAAGTGCGCGATGCGCGGTTGGTTGAGCCGGTAGTACTCGCTAGCGTGATCGAGCCGCAGGTACAGGCGGACGTTGCGCCGGTTGAGTTACTCGCGCCGATACAGGCTCCGGTCATCGATGAGGCGCCGCCGGTAGTTGCTCCCGCTGCCGAGCTGGCGCCGCAGCCGGCAGCGCTCCTGGCCGATGGTCGTCCTGCCTGGGCCGAGGAGCCGTTCGAATGCCTGCTGTTCGACGTTGCCGGGTTGACCCTGGCCGTGCCGCTGATTTGCCTGGGCTCGATCTATCCGCTCGAAGGCCAGGAGCTGACTCCGCTGTTTGGTCAGCCGGATTGGTTTCTCGGCATCCTGCCGAGCCAGGCCGGTAACCTGAAGGTACTGGATACCGCCCGTTGGGTGATGCCAGACCGTTATCGCGAGGACTTCCGCGAGGGTCTGCAGTACGTGATTTCGGTGCAGGGCTACGAGTGGGGGCTGTCGGTGCATCAGGTCAGCCGTTCGATTCGCCTGGACCCGAGCGAGGTCAAGTGGCGCAGCCAGCGTACCCAGCGTCCCTGGTTGGCTGGCACGGTGATCGAACACATGTGCGCGCTGCTCGACGTGGCGGCATTGGCTGAACTGATCGCCAGCGGTGGGGCGAAGCGCCTGAATGGCGGAAAACTGCATTGAGAATTGGTGGGCCTGTGCCAACGGGCTCTATAGTTGATGACAAGCGGGTCGACCCGCGCATGCCGCACTGAGCGGTTTTTGACGAGGCTAGGGACATGAAGAAAAGTTCTGCACAAGGTGCCGAAGATCCGATTCTGCAGTGGGTGACCTTTCGCCTGGACAACGAGACCTACGGCATCAACGTGATGCAGGTGCAGGAAGTCCTGCGTTACACCGAGATCGCTCCGGTCCCGGGTGCGCCGAGCTACGTGCTGGGCATCATCAACCTGCGCGGCAATGTGGTCACCGTGATCGATACCCGCCAGCGTTTCGGCCTGGGTTCGGCGCCGGTCACCGACAATACCCGCATCGTCATCATCGAAGCGGACAAGCAAGTGGTCGGCATCCTGGTCGATAGCGTGGCCGAAGTGGTCTACCTGCGTCAGTCCGAGATCGAGACTGCACCGAACGTCGGCAACGATGAGTCGGCCAAGTTCATTCAGGGCGTGTGCAATAAGAACGGCGAACTGCTGATTCTGGTCGAGCTGGACAAGATGATGTCCGAGGAAGAGTGGTCGGAGCTGGAGAGCATCTGAGCCATGTCCGAATTCGCCATGCTTGCCGCGGCCCTGGCCTTCGTGGCGCTGCTATGCGTGGCCCTGGGCATCGTCTGCAAAGGCCTGTACCGCAACCAGCAACGCCTGCTGGACGAACAGGCCAAGCGTGACGCCGTGCGCGATGCGCGGATCAGGGAGCTGAGTAAACGTCTCGACGCCTACCTGACCGGCAGCATTCGCATGGGCGAAGAGCTGCATGAGCTGCGCCGTGTGGTGGCGCCACTGCCGGACAAGGTCAGCCAGATCGAGCAGCGCGATCCCAACAGTCTGTCCTTCACCCAGGCCGCTCGCCTGGTTGGCATGGGCGCCAGCGTCGACGATCTCACCCAGTCCTGCGGCCTCAGTACGGCCGAGGCCGAGCTGATCAGCCGGCTGCATCGACCCAAGAAAGCCTAAGCGCTGCGGCCGCGAAGCTCTTTCTGCCGGTCACTCAACGCGTTCTGGTGGTTTCCCGTTAATCGGCACTCGGCCCACTCAGGCGGGGGAGTGGCGGGGTGACGTCGCGCTCGCTTTCCTGTGTCGGAGTGAAACCCTCCGGTGCCTTGCCTTGCAGGTGCCAGGCGAAGGCGATGATCTCGGCAATGCAGCGATACAGCGCGTCAGGAATGGCGGCGCCCAGTTCGAGGCGCGCCAGCAGACGCACCAACTCGGCATTTTCATAGATCGGTACTTCGTATTCGCGAGCGATGGCGAGGATGGCTTCGGCCAGTTCGTCATCACCCTTGGCGCTGAGTATCGGTGCGCTTTGCCCGTCATAATTGAGGGCGATGGCCTGACGCGCTTCAGGTTGCGGCTTGCGGCTCATGCGGTTTCATCTACCCAGCGTTGTTCCAGCGAGGTTTTCGGTCCTTGCGGTGGCATGCCCTGGCTGCAGGCCAGTTCGCCAACCTCCAGTCCTGCGGCTAGCAGGCGCTCACGCAGGTTGCCCAGCTCTGCGGTGATCAGCGATGCGGTATCGGCGCGTTCGGCCCACAGTTGGCTGGAGAGGCTGCCGCGCAGTAGTTGGGCGCGAACCTGCAGCGGGCCAAGATGATCGAGGTCGAAGGCCAGTTCCACGCGCCAGAGCATTTCCTTCTGTTCCGCTTTCTCCGCCTTGCCACTGTCTTCGCGCTGCAGTTTGATCTGCAGTGGAATCACTTCCTGCTGGTGGCGCATGGGCAGCTCCAGCTGCCAGGTGGTCAGCAGGTTGCCGTTGGCATCCACCTGGGTTTGCGCCAGGCTCGATAGCTGATGGGTCTGCAGCCGTGAGACGGCTGCAGCGGCGAGCTTCAGCAAGGTTTCCAGATCGGCTTCGCCATCCATGTTCTGCAGCAAGCGCGAGGGCAGGGGAAAGGTCAGCGCCTGTTGGCGTGCTGAGCCGGCAGCGCCTGCCCCGAGCAGTTGCCGAGCCAGGTTGGGCAAGTTCTGGTTGAGGGCGTTCTGCAGGCCCGCAAGGGGGCCGGAGACTCCTGGCAACTGCGGCATCAGCTGGGCGATCAGGCGCAGCAGGTTGGCTTTCAGGTCCTGCGGCAATGAGCCGGTCTGGCCCTGCAGCAGTTTGGCTTCGAGCAGCACACCGCTGCCTTCGAGTGCCTGCGCGAGGCCTTTGGCGGTACTCAGCTGGGTGCTATCGGGGAGGCCGGCAAGCAGCTTGTCGATACTGCCGCGCAGCGCCTCATCGCCACCGCTCAGGTTCTGCAGGCCCTTGAACAAGCCCTCCAGTGACGCCTGGCGATTCTGCTGGGCGGCCAGTTGCTGGCCCAGCACCAACTGATCGAGGCGGCCGCTGAGCGGCAGAAAGGCGAGGCTCTGGCTGCCTTGTACCTGCGCGCTGAGCAGGCTGCCGAGCGGCAGATTCAAGGGGCTGTCGATGGCCAGCTTGTTGCCCGCTAGCGGAGTGTTGAGCAGGTTGACCACCAGGCGATAGATCGTCTGCGCATTCTGTGTCGGCAGTGGGGCGTTGCTGACGACCTTGCCCTGCACCAGCGTACCGGGGGGCAGTTGCTGCAGGTCGAGGCTGGTCAGCGGCTTGTCACCGCCAGCCTGCAAGGCCAGCGCCAGGCGAGTCTCGGACAGTGCGGTGACCACCAGCGCGCTGCCCTGAGCCAGCGGCCTGGGGCTCTCGGCTTGCAGAGTCGCCTGCTTGCCGCCTGCGAGGGTCAGTTTGAGCAGCAGCTGGAAGCTTTGCGCTTGTTCGCGAATCGCCACGATTTCGGCCTTGGCGCTTTCGCCGGCCGCCAGCATGCCTTCCAGTGGCTGCAACAGGCGCACGGCCATGTCTGCCGCCGTCGCAGTGTTGCGAATCACTGGCACGGAAGGGGGAAGTGGGCGTGGGCTGCTGATTTCGCTCATGGGCTCTCACGTATCTGATGGCGTACTGCTTCACGAGTACAGCCTACGGCTGATTTGCCTGCCACAGATTAACACCCTGTCGAAAATGCTGACTGCGGGGACAGTGACGCGCCATGTATAATGCCGCCCCGCTGCGCATAGTAGTTCCGGCACGCGTCAGTATAGCGGCCGGAGCACCGTCGACTTTAACCCTGCCAGGTATCGATGACCCGTCCCGTTCCCCTTCTCGAAGCCGTGGCGCTCAGCTGTGAGCGGGACTGGCGCATGCTCTTCGAGCAGTTGCACTTCGCCCTGCAGCCGGGCGACATGTTGCAGATCAGCGGCCCCAACGGCAGCGGCAAGACCAGCTTGCTACGGTTGATCGCCGGCCTGCGTCAGCCGACCTCCGGTGACATTCTCCTGCAGGGCCTGGCCCTGGCCGAGCAGCGTAGCGAGTTGGCGCGCAACCTGTTATGGATTGGCCATGCCGCCGGCATCAAGGGCCTGCTGAGCGCCGAAGAGAACCTGGCCTGGCTCTGCGCGCTGCATCGCCCGGCCAGTCGCGAGGCGATCTGGCAGGCGCTGGAAGCGGTCGGCCTGCGCGGTTTCGAGGACGTTCCCTGTCATACCCTGTCGGCCGGCCAACAGCGCCGTGTCGCGCTGGCCCGTCTTTATCTGGCCGATACACCCCCGTTGTGGGTGCTCGATGAGCCGTTCACCGCGCTGGACAAGAGTGGTGTGGCGCAACTCGAAGCGCACCTGGCCGGCCATTGCGAACGTGGTGGCGTCGTGGTGCTGACCACTCACCACAGTCTGCAACGCACACCGGTGACCTATCGCGACCTGGATCTGGGGCAGTACGCCGCATGAGCAACGTTTTCACACAGCTGCTGTCGCGCGAAATGCGTCTGCTCGCTCGCCGCCCGTCCGATCTGGCCAACCCGCTGGTGTTCTTCGCCATCGTCATCGCGCTGTTCCCGCTGGCGGTGGGACCAGAAACGCAATTGTTGCAAACCCTTTCCCCTGGCCTGGTCTGGGTCGCGGCGCTTTTGGCCGTGCTGCTCTCGTTGGACGGGCTTTTCCGCAGTGATTTCGAGGACGGCTCGCTCGAACAGTGGGTCCTTTCGTCGCACCCCCTGCCTCTTCTGGTGTTGGCCAAGGTGCTGGCACACTGGCTGTTCAGTGGGTTGGCGCTGGTGCTGCTGGCGCCCTTGCTGGCGCTGATGCTCGGCTTGCCTGGGCGTTGTCTGCCGGTGCTGCTGATTTCCCTGCTGCTCGGCACCCCGGTGCTGAGCTTGCTCGGTGCGGTGGGCGCGGCGCTCACCGTCGGTCTCAAGCGCGGCGGTCTGCTGCTGGCGCTGTTGATTCTGCCGCTGTACATCCCGGTGCTGATTCTTGGCAGCGGGGCGTTGCAGGCGGCCCTGCAAGGACTGCCGGCGACCGGCCATCTGTTATGGCTGGCCAGCCTCACTGCATTGGCGGTGACCCTGACACCTTTTGCGATTGCCGCCGGTCTGACCATCAGCGTCGGCGAATAACAACGAACCGTGATTGACCTCTGAACCGGGCAACCGCCGGATCAGGCCTGAATAATGAGTCGAGCATGAACTGGACGTGGTTTCACAAATGGGGTTCGCCCAAGTGGTTCTATGAGATGAGTGGCCGCTGGCTTCCCTGGCTCAGCATCGCTGCCGTGTTGCTGATCGCCGCTGGCCTGATCTGGGGCCTGGCGTTCGCGCCGCCGGATTACCAGCAGGGCAACAGCTTTCGCATCATCTACATCCACGTTCCTGCCGCCTTTCTCGCTCAGTCCATCTACGTGACCCTGGCTGTTGCTGGCCTGGTCGGCCTGGTCTGGAAGATGAAGCTGGCCGACGTCGCCGTGCAACAGGCTGCCCCCATCGGTGCCTGGATGACCGCTATTGCGCTGCTTACCGGCGCCATCTGGGGCAAACCGACCTGGGGCACCTATTGGGTCTGGGATGCACGCCTGACCTCGATGCTGATCCTGCTGTTCCTCTACTTCGGCGTCATCGCCCTGGGCAACGCCATCAGCAATCGCGACAGCGCCGCCAAGGCCTGCGCCGTGCTGGCCATCGTCGGTGTGGTCAACATCCCGATCATCAAGTACTCGGTGGAGTGGTGGAACTCGCTGCACCAGACTGCCACTTTCAAGATCACCGAAAAGCCGGCGATGCCGGTGGAAATGTGGCTGCCGCTGCTGCTGGCGGTGTTGGGTTTCTACTGTTTCTTCGGTGCCGTGCTGCTCTATCGCATGCGCCTGGAAGTGCTCAAGCGCGAAGCGCGCAGCAGCTGGGTGAAAGCCGAAGTACAGGCACTTGTGGAGGGCAAGGCATGAGCTTTTCGTCCTTTTCCGAATTCCTCGCCATGGGCACCCATGGCCCCTACGTCTGGAGCGCCTACGGCATCAGCCTGGCGATCCTGGCGTTGAATGTGGTGCTGCCGATCCTGGCACGCCGCCGTTACCTGCAAGACGAGGCGCGCCGTTTGCGCCGGGAGAAGTCGAAGTGAATCCGGTTCGCAAGAAACGCCTGTATATCGTTCTGGCCATCCTCTGCGGCGTCAGCATCGCCGTCGCGCTGGCGCTGACCGCGCTGCAGGAGAACATCAACCTGTTCTACACCCCGAGCCAGATCGCCAATGGCGAGGCGCCGGTCGCTACCCGCATCCGTGCCGGCGGCCTGGTGGAAGAGGGCTCGGTCAAGCGTTCCGCGGATACCCTGGAAGTCGACTTCGTCGTCACCGACGGCGCTCATGGCGTGACCATTCGCTACCACGGCATCCTCCCGGATCTGTTCCGTGAAGGGCAGGGCATCGTCGCCCTGGGCCGGGTCAACGAACAAGGCGTGCTGGTAGCTGACGAGGTGCTGGCCAAGCACGACGAGAATTACATGCCGCCTGAAGTCATGCAGGCGCTGGAAAAGAGCGGAATGATGCAGAAGCACAATGAGGCCAAAGCCGCCAAACAGGGCTATCAGCAGGAGAGTGCACAATGATCCCCGAGCTCGGCCATCTGGCGATGATTCTGGCGCTGTGCCTGTGTCTGGTACAGGCGACGCTGCCGCTGATCGGTGCCTGGCGTGGTGACCACCAGTGGATGAGCCTGGCGCAGCCGGCTGCCTGGGGTCAGTTCGCCTTTTTGCTGTTTTCCTTCATCTGCCTGACCTATGCCTTCATGGTCGACGATTTTTCCGTCGCCTACGTGGCCAACAACTCCAACAGCGCGCTGCCCTGGTACTACAAGTTCAGCGCGGTATGGGGCGCACACGAAGGCTCCTTGCTGCTGTGGGCCTTGATCCTGGCGGGCTGGACCTTCGCCGTGGCGATCTTCTCGCGCCACCTGCCGGAAGAAATGCTTGCACGCGTGCTGGCGGTGATGGGCATGATCAGTGTCGGCTTCCTGCTGTTCCTGATCGTTACCTCCAACCCCTTCGAGCGCCTGCTGCCGAACTCGCCGGCGGATGGCCGCGACCTCAACCCGCTGCTGCAGGACTTCGGCCTGATCGTGCATCCGCCGATGCTGTACATGGGCTATGTCGGTTTCTCGGTGGCTTTCGCTTTCGCCATCGCCGCCTTGCTCGGCGGCAAGCTGGACGCCGCCTGGGCGCGCTGGTCGCGTCCTTGGACCATCATCGCCTGGGCCTTCCTCGGCATCGGTATCGCCCTGGGCTCCTGGTGGGCCTACTACGAGCTTGGCTGGGGTGGCTGGTGGTTCTGGGACCCGGTAGAGAACGCGTCCTTCATGCCCTGGTTGGTGGGCACCGCATTGATTCATTCCCTCGCCGTGACCGAGAAGCGCGGGGTGTTCAAGAGCTGGACCGTGCTGCTGGCCATCGCCGCCTTCTCCCTGAGCCTGCTGGGTACCTTCCTGGTACGTTCCGGCGTGCTGACTTCGGTGCACGCCTTTGCCACCGATCCGGAGCGCGGCGTGTTCATCCTCGCTTTCCTGCTGGTGGTGGTGGGCGGTTCGCTGGCGTTGTTCGCCGTGCGCGCACCGGTGGTCAAGAGCCAGGTTGGCTTCGGCCTGTGGTCGCGTGAGACGCTGCTGCTGGTCAACAACATCGTGCTGGTAGTGTCGGCCGCGATGATCCTGCTCGGCACGCTCTACCCGCTGGTGCTCGACGCGCTGACCGGCGCCAAGCTGTCGGTTGGCCCGCCTTACTTCAACGCGTTGTTCCTGCCGCTGAGGGCACTGCTGATGGCGGTGATCAGCGTCGGCGTGCTGGTGCGCTGGAAGGATACCCCGCTGAAATGGCTGGGCAGCATGCTGGCGCCGGTACTGGTGGCCAGTGTGGTCCTGGCGGTCATCGCCACCTTCTTGCATGGCGATTTCCACTGGGCTGTACTGGCCGTCTGCCTGCTGGCCTTCTGGGTAATCCTCGCTGGCGTGCGTGACATCCTCGACAAGACGCGCCACAAGGGTCTGATCAAGGGGCTGCCGAGCCTGAGCCGCAGCTACTGGGGCATGCAGATGGCGCACCTGGGTTTCGCTGTGTGCGCCCTGGGCGTGGTGCTCACCAGCCTTGGCAGCTACGAGCGCGATCTGCGTATGGCGCCGGGTGATTCCGTGGAGCTGGCCGGCTATCGCTTCCAGTTCGAGGGTGCGGTGCATCACGAAGGGCCCAACTTCATTTCCGATAAAGGCACGGTGCGTGTGTTCGATGGCGAGCGGCAGATCAAGGTGCTGCACCCGGAGAAGCGTCTGTACACCGTGCAGCAGGCGACCATGACCGAGGCGGGCATCGATGCTGGCTTCACTCGCGACCTGTTCGTCGCCCTCGGCGAGCCACTGGAGCAGGGCGCCTGGGCCGTACGCATTCACATCAAGCCGTTCGTCCGCTGGATCTGGCTGGGTGCGTTGCTGATGGGCTTCGGTGGCTTCCTCGCCGCGGCCGACAAGCGCTACCGGATCAAGGTCAGAACCCGCGTGCGCGAAGCCCTTGGCATGCAGGAGGCCAGTGCATGAGACGCCTGCTCCTGCTGTTGCCGCTGCTGGCCTTTCTGGCGATTGCCGTATTTCTCTATCGCGGCTTGTTTCTCGACCCCTCGGAGTTGCCCTCGGCGTTGATCGGCAAGCCGTTCCCGGCTTTCAGCCTGCCGTCGCTGGACGATCCTGAGCGCACCCTTAGCGAGGCCGACATCAAGGGCCGGCCTGCGCTGGTCAACGTGTGGGCGACCTGGTGCCCGGCCTGCCGTCATGAGCATCCGGTGCTGAACAAGCTGGCCGAGGCCGGCGTGGTGATCCACGGGGTCAACTACAAGGATCAGCGCGAGCCGGCGCAGAAGTGGCTGCGCGACCTGCATAACCCCTATCAGCTCAATATCGAAGATGCCAAGGGCAGCCTGGGGCTGGACCTGGGCGTGTACGGCGCGCCGGAGACCTTCTTCGTCGATGCCAAGGGCATCATTCGCCACAAGTTCGTCGGCACCATCGACGAGCGCGTCTGGCGCGAGCAGCTGGCGCCGATCTACCAGCAACTGGTCGACGAGGCACAGCCATGAAGCGCCTGTTGATTTCTGCCGGTCTGGCGCTTGGTCTGTTGGCCAGCGCGCATGCCGCCATCGATACCTTCGAGTTCGCCAATGAGGCCGAACGCCAGCGTTATCGCAACCTGGTCGAAGAGCTGCGGTGCCCGAAGTGCCAGAACCAGAACATCGCCGATTCCGATGCGCCGATCGCCATGGACCTGCGCAACGAGATCTACCGCTTGCTCGAAGCGGGCAAGAGCAACGACGAGATCATCGATTTTCTGGTCTCGCGCTATGGCGATTTCGTGCTCTACAAACCGCCGCTGACCAGCCGCACGCTGCTGCTTTGGTATGGCCCGGCCGGCCTGCTGGTACTGGGGTTCGGTGTGCTCGGAGTGATCGTTCTGCGTCGCCGCAGCGAGCAGAAGAATCACCCAGCCGCTGGCCTCTCCGCCGATGAGCAGGCGCGCCTAGCCGCGTTGCTCGAACAAGCCTCTCAGGACAAGAAAGACCGATGATCGATTTCTGGTTGCCCGCCGGGCTGCTGTTGCTGACTGCCCTGGCGTTTCTGCTGATTCCGGTTCTGCGTATTCGCAAGCTGCAGGCCGAAGAAGACCGTACCGCACTCAACGTCACCCTCTATCAGGAGCGCCTGCAGGAGCTGGAAAACCAGCGTCAGGCTGGCGTACTCGATGACGCGCAGATGGAGGCCGGCCGCGCCGAAGCGGCGCGCGAGCTGCTCGATGACACCGAAGGCGTGCAGCGCCGCAGCAGCGTGCTCGGCGGCAAGATTCCGCTGGTTTCGGCGCTGTTGGTACCTGTGCTGGGCGTGGCCCTGTACCTGCATTGGGGCGCGGTCGATGAGGTTGTACAGACTCGCCAACTGGCCGCTGCGCAGCCGCAGAGCATCGAGGAAATGACTGCGCGCCTGGAGCAGACTGTCCAGCAGCAGCCAGACTCCGCCGAGGCCTGGTACTTCCTCGGCCGTACCTACATGGCGCAGGAGCGCGCTGGCGATGCCGCCAAGGCGTTCGAGCGTGCCGTGGAGATTGCCGGGCGCGCCCCGGAACTGCTCGGCCAGTGGGCGCAGGCGTTGTACTTCGCTGAAGGCAAGCAGTGGAGCGAGCAGATGCAGGCGCTCACCGACGAAGCGCTGAAGGCCGACCCGCAAGAGGTCACCAGCCTGGGCCTGCTTGGTATCGCAGCCTATGAAAACCAGCGCTATGCTGATGCCGTGCGTTACTGGGAGCGTCTGGTCGCCGTGCTGCCGGAGCAGGACCCGTCGCGTGCGGCCATCGCCGGTGGTATCGAGCGCGCCCGTCAGCAGATGGGCGAGGGCGAGCAGCCCAGTGCGGCAGCCGCGCCGAGTGCCAAGGTGCATGCGTTGGAGGTCAGCGTGTCGCTGTCGCCCGAGGTGCAGCAGAACGTGCAGCCGGACGATGCCGTATTCGTCTTCGCCCGTGCACTCAGCGGCCCGCCGATGCCGCTGGCAGTCAAACGCCTGAAGGTCTCCGACCTGCCGGTGCAGATCAGCCTCTCCGACGTGGATGCAATGATGCCCGAACTGAAGATTTCCCGATTCGACCAGGTACAGCTGGTGGCGCGTGTGTCCCGCGCGGGTAACGCTACCCAGGGCGAATGGACCGGCCAGACTGGCCCGGTTTCCAACACCGCCCGTGACGTTCAGGCGCTGCTGATCGACAGCCGCGACGGGCAGACCCAGTGAAGCGCCTGGCGCTGGCCTGCGCACTCGGGCTCGGCCTGAGTGGCTGCGTACTGCAGCAACCGAGCGCGCCGGTGGGTGACTTGCCACCAGTACAGCAGCCATCGCACCCGCGCTACGCACCGCCGCCTGGGGTGAAGAGCCACTGGAATCCGGGCTTGGGTGTCTACGTCGTCGAAGGCGCGCGGGATCTCTACTACCGCGAGCGTGTGTTCTATCGCTGGGACGGCGGCTGGAGCTGGTCGTCGCAAGCTGGCGGGCCGTGGAAGGACACCGACAGCTCGGGCATTCCGCCAGGGTTGTTTCGCCAGTACCAGAACCGCTGATCCCGTAGGACGGGTTTCACCCGCTTTGCATTTCTAACGAAAACGGCGCCCGAAGGCGCCGGTTTAGTTGGGTGTGATTAGTGCTCAATGCGCCCAGAACATGGCTAACAGCCCATAGCAGATCACCGTCACCAGCACCACCCCGAACACGATGGGAACGAC